>NZ_JBLKRU010000067.1:0-33217 GCF_047608185.1 Caballeronia eucalypticola | reverse complement strand
GCAGCCGAACTCGCAAAGTGTCGATAAATGCCCGCACCCGGGCAGGCATGTGCGCGCGAGTCGGGAAAACGGCCCATATCCCAACTTCCAGTGGTTTGGCGTCAGCGAGGGCGATACGCTTCAATTCTCCGCGCTCAATCTGCTCATGCACGTCCCAGTAGGTCAGCATCGCGATACCGACACCCGCGATGCAGGCTGCTCGAACCGCGTCGACAGTACTGACTGACAAAGGACCACTAATTCGAACTCGGTGCGTTTCGCCGCTTCGCGTGAATGGCCAATTGTCCATTGCATGAAGCTTAATGCAAGGGTGCCCCACCAGATCTTCTATCGTGGAGGGTTCTCCGAAGCGTGCGATGTAGCCCGGCGATGCGATTAGCGTAAATGGATTGTCAGCTACTTTCGTCGCGATCATGTCCGAAGGCTTCATCACTGCCACGCGAACGGCCACATCCAGTCCTGCCGTCACAATGTCGATGACGCCGTCGCTCAGAGTCAAATCGACGCGGAGCGCGGGGTTGTCGGCGATCAACTCAGCCACGACAGGGACAACGACGGAATGGCCGATGACGTTCGGCGCTGTAATCTTCAACACGCCTGAGAGGCCGGAGCGACCGGACGAGACCGAGTCGATCGCCGAATCGCGAGCTTCTATGAGGGCGACTGCGTGAGGCAGAAAGGCCTCCCCCTCCGGCGTCAGCGACAGGGAACGCGTCGTGCGGTGGAATAGGCGCACGCCTAGCTCGGCCTCAAGGCCCGCCAACCTGCGGCTGACCAACATCGGCGTTGTGCCCAACTGACGAGCCGCAGCCGACAGGCTGCCGCCGGACGCAATCGTGCGAAACAGAGCCACATCTGCGAGATTCATATTTTAACGATAAACGATATATTGCTTATCGTCAATCCCATCTTCTGCACCCCATCCCAATAAGCTACATTTAAGTCCAGCAAGCAAGTAAGCCCCTGTTTTTGAGATTAAAAACGCTCGATGCAACGCTTTTGGAGGTCTGGATAATGGACATTGACACAAGCGCACTTTTCGCGCCAATCGTTATAAACGGCCGCACCGTGACGAACCGCCTCTCTGTCGCGCCGATGACGCGCATCACAGCGACCCGTGATGGCCGGGCGACCGAGACGATGACCCGGTACTACGAACGTTTCGCACGGGGTGGCTTCGGGACGGTCATCACCGAAGGCATTTACACCGATCAGGCGTTCTCGCAGGGCTACCTCGATCAGCCTGGCATAACTAACGAAGCGCAGGCCAATGCCTGGAAGCCGGTCGTTAGCGGCATCAAGGCGCATGGCGCGCTCGCCATCGCCCAGTTGATGCATGCCGGCGCAATAAGCCAGGGCAATCGCTTTCGCGACGGCACGGTGGGCCCGTCTGCCATTCAGCCCAAGGGCACGCAGATGACGTTCTATCACGGCAAGGACCACTACGCTCTTCCGGCCGCGATCACAGAGGCGCAGATCGCTGACGCCATCAATGGCTTTGCTAAGTCGGCGGGACGCGCAATCGAGAATGCGGGGTTTGACGCAATCGAGATCCATGGCGCCAATGGATATCTTCTCGACCAGTTTTTGACGGACTACGCCAACAAAAGAGCGGATCAATGGGGCGGCTCCACGGAGAACCGCGTGCAATTGATCGTCGAAACCTTCAAGGCGGTGCGTGCGAAGGTCGGAGCCATGGTGCCGGTCGGCGTGCGCATCTCCCAAGGGAAGGTGAACGACTACGAACACAAGTGGGCCGCCGCGGAACGCGATGCAGAAATCATCTTCGGCAGCCTCGCCGACGCCGGCGTGGACTTCATCCATGTGACCGACCATGAGGCGTGGAAGCCGGCCTTTACTCCGGGAAATGCATCGTTGATGCACCTAGCCAAGCGCTACGCACCCAAAGCAGCAATCCTTGCGAATGGCAGTCTGCACAATGTCGAGCGGGCGGTGGCTGCGCTGGATGACGGCGCCGACATCCTCACCTTCGGCCGCGGAGCGCTGGCGAATCCCGACTTTCCGCGGCGTTTGTCCGAGCGCGACGTCCTCAACGACTTCGATCCGACGATCCTTGGGCCCATCGCCAAACGTCAAGGAAGCGGAGCTGGCGATGTGAAGCCGACTTGGTTGCTGCGGTTCTCAGGTGGTTACCTAGCCTGTTCTCCGAAGCTCACAAGGTGCACCGGCTTCGCATTTTCGCTCAGAGATAAAGCGCCGCACTGAGGCTCTTCAATTACGAACCAGATGACGATCTTTGGCAGTGTGGCTTGATGCGCACGTCAACCGCTCATCCCATAGCGCAACAATTATTGAGAGGAATCACCATGGATATCAAATCACTCAAGCCAACCATCGTGCTTGTGCACGGGGCCGTCGAAGACTCGTCGCTCTGGACTCATGGAGTGATCCAGCGGCTCCAGCGCGAGGGCCACCCGTTCAAGGTCTTCTCCAATCCCTTGCGTGGCGTGGCGCACGACGCTGCCTACCTGCGTAGTCTGCTGGACACGATCGAGGGGCCCGTGATCCTCGTTTCCCACGCTTACGGCGGGGCCGTCATCAGCCAGGCTGGAGACGACCCCAAGGTCAAGGGACTAATCTACGCGGGCTCACCTATGCCCGGGGTAGGGGAATCTACAAACGATTGTCTCGAACGTTTTCCCGGCGGAGACTTCGCCTCGTCCGTCGATCTGATCCCATACACCTTGCCTGACGGAACCAGCGGCACGAATCTCCACGTCAAAGCCGATAAGTACAGCTACCTCCTCGCCGCCGACGTGCCTGAGAGCGTGCTCGCCCTGATGATCGCCACCCAACGGCCCATCGCCTTGGCAGCCCTCCAAGAGCCACTGACATCGGCTGCATGGATGAGCAAGCCAAGCTGGCAAATCAGGCCCCTGCTGGATCCCGTCATCCCCCAGGAAGAATTTAAGTTCGAAGCCGAGCGCGCCCACGCTCACGTCATTGAGCTGAAATCTTCGCACGCCATCCCCATCACTTTCCCGGATGTCGTGGTCGATGTGATCGAACAGGCCGTCCGCGCGGTCGCTCCCTGATTGCAGTCTGGCGTGCCTGCGCCGCGCCGCTGCGGAGAAGGCGCCGATCCACACGGTGGTTTCAGGATTGCTGCTGAATCATCGACGGTTTCTAGCTGGACCGAAAACGCCTTTATTACTAGGAGGCCTATTTGGGTAGTGCAAATGCAACTGTGTACGACCGAATGTAACTAACACCCACTGTTCAAGAGAGGATATTTCCAAATGGCTAATTTCGCGTTGTTTGTTGAATTGAAGGCAAAACAAGGAAAGGAATCGGAAGTTGAGGCGTTTCTAAGCGGGGAGGCCAAGCTGGTAAGAGGAGAAGCTGGAACGCTGACGTGGCACGCGGCGAAAGACGAAGGTGAGCCTGGAGTATATGTGGTCTTCGACACCTTCAACGACGAAGTTGCCCGCGAAGCTCATTTGAACGGCGAAGCCGGACAGGAACTTGCGGCGAATGCGGAGAGGCTGTTTTCCGAAGTTAAGATTCATCGGCTTCAGGTGGTCGCCGAGAAGTAAGGCCTCGAGGCGACGCTTCGTTGTAAAAAAAATGACATGAACCGGGCCACAGGCCATCGTTTTGTCGGCCGCGACGAAACGGCTAAGGCGCGCTTGGTCGGAAGCATTCCAGCCAAGCGTGCCGCAACGATGGGCGAGATCTCCGAGACGATCGTTTTCATCGCGTCTGCCAAGGCCCCGTACCTCACAGGCCGATCCATCGCAGTTGATGGCGACTACACCGCTCGATAAGAGCAATTCAATTTGCACCCTCGTTTTCAACCACCATCAGGAGGTCACCATGACCACCATCACCGTTCCTACCCGCGAAGAAGTCAGCGTACGCAACCAAGCCCTTTTCGATGATCTCAAAAAGGGCCTTGGGATGGTTCCCAACCTCTACGCCACGTTTGCCCTTTCGGAGACGGCACTTGCCACTTACTTGGCATTGCAAAACGCCAAGAGCAGCATCTCTGGCAAGGCTCGCGAGGTCGTCAACCTCGTTGTCAGCCAAGTCAACGAATGCGAGTATTGCTTGGCCGCCCACACCATGCTTGGGAAATTGAACGGTTTCACCGATGAGCAAATCATTGAAATCCGGCATGGCGAAGCCAGCTTCGACACCAAGCTCGACGCACTAACCCGATTGATCAAAGGCATCACGCAAAGCCGTGTCATATTGATCAAGCCTTGGTCGAAGCATTCTTTGCCGCAGGCTGGACGAAGGAAAACCTGGTGGATGCCATCGTCATTATTGGCGACAAAACAGTGAGCAACTACTTGCACTCGACCACGAAGGTTCCAGTGGACTTTGCTGTCGCCACGAAGCTTGATTGATTTGACTAAGCAAGGGGAACGCCATGCAAAGCGCGATTCCAGTCCGCGTCAGTAAGAGAGCAAAGCAGATGCTAAAATCTGCGCTGGGTATTTCCGTAGGCCTGCTGGCGGCCAGCGTTGGTATTCTCATAGCGTCTACGCACGCTAGAGGATTAGTCGCGCAATAGCCGCGGCACTCGCCGCTGCAGGCCGCGGCGTCATCGATTCCGAGAGACGTGTCGTCATGTCGAACGAATCCACGGACGTGACCTTTAAGCGTTCGGCTCGGAACTCTTGGTCGTTGTTCCGCTGCTGAGGATCGGCCTTTCTGGACAGCCGATGCCGTACAATCCGCCGAAACACAGTGCCTCACTCACGCTATGCGCATACCGCCGTTAAAAGCTATCGTTGCCTTCGAAAGTGTGGCGCGAACGAAAAGTGTCAATCGTGCAGCCGACGAGCTCGGGCTGACACCATCTGCTGTCAGCCATCAGCTTGCAAACCTCGAGACCATGGTTGGGCGGCAGTTATTTGCCCGCTTGGGACGCGGGCTTGTGTTGACCGCGACCGGTCAACAATATCTGATCGACGTCACCGGCTCGCTCGCTGATCTCAGCCGGGCAACCGAACGCGCGTCGAGCGACTCCAGTGTCGAGATCCTGCGCATCCATTCGAGTCCGAGTTTCGGGCTCATGTGGCTTCTGCCGCGCCTTGCCTCATTCCACGAAGCGAACGGGAACATCCAACTCAACCTCGACTGCTCCTACGAGGACGTATCGTTCACCTCCGGCTACTACGATCTCGACGTCCGACATGGCTATGCTCACTGGTCCGATGGCGAAATCCTGACGTTACGCGACGAGTGCGTGACGCCGCTCGCATCCCCTGAGCACCTTGAACGAAACCCTGTACAAGGCCCCGCCGATTTGCTTGAGCGGCGCTTGATTCTTTCGCAGACGCCACTTGTGCAGTGGAAGCAATGGTTCGGGAAGTTTGGCGTCCCGCTTTCCCGTAAAGCGTTCGATTTTTCATTCGATCGATCCTATATGTCGATTGAGGCGGCGGCCCTGGGCCACGGCATTGCACTTGAAAGTACGATGCTGGCTGCCGGTCACCTGAGGAAGGGGACGCTGGTGCCGGTGTTCGGGCGTGCTTTCGAAGTGGCCGTCGGCGCGCACCACATCGTGTACCCAGCCCAAGCCGCAACCCTCCCGAGGGTAGCGACATTCTTGGCATGGACGCAGGAGGAAATTGGCCGCGACACCGCTCATTGGGAGGGTAGGCGTTAAGGCAGGCGTTAAGTAAGCGCCACGTCAATTGCTGGTGTAAACCCTAGCAAGAAACCCCGACACCTGAAAAAATTTCAGCAATAGCTGAGCGTAACTCCATTGATCGAATCGAGGCTAACGCGGAAACTGCGTTCACTAACTCAGACGACCGATGGAGACAACGATGTTGCTCGAAAACAAAGTAGTGGTTATCACAGGCGCTGCCTCACCACGCGGCATTGGTAAAGCGACGGCCACGGCAATGGCTAGTCAAGGCGCGAAAATCGTGATTCTCGACCTTCGCCGCGAAGATGCCGAAAGCGCCGCACGAGACCTGGGGCAGGGACATCTTGGCCTCCAATGCGATGTGACCGATAAGGACGCATGTGTCCAGGCAGCCAGAGACGTAGTCGAGAAATACGGGCGTATCGACGGCCTAATCAATAACGCAGGCATTACGCAACCGATCAAAACATTGGACATCAAGGCGGAGAATTTCGACGCCGTCATTGGCGTGAACTTGCGCGGGACCTTGTACATGTCTCAAGCCGTGATCCCGCAAATGCGCGAGCAAAAGAGCGGAAGCATTGTGTGTATGTCGTCGGTCTCAGCGCAGCGCGGTGGAGGTATCTTCGGCGGCCCGCACTATAGCGCAGCGAAAGCCGGGGTACTCGGACTGGCGCGTGCGATGGCCCGCGAGCTCGGGCCCGATCATATCCGTGTGAACTCGATCACGCCGGGCCTCATCCAGACAGACATTACCGGCGACAAGCTTACGCCGGAGATGCGCGTCGATATCATCAAAGGAATTCCGCTCGGGCGTTTGGGTGACGCCGCCGACGTCGCCAACGCCTGTCTTTTCCTCTCGAGCGACCTGTCTTCGTACCTGACCGGCATCACGCTGGATGTCAACGGCGGCATGTTGATCCATTAAGACGTACAGTCGCTGCGCTCGCAGCCGCTGAGTCCAACGCACTCGGGAAGAAACCCGAGGCGCATAGCAGGAGACAAACATGAAACCGAAAGCAGTGGCGCCGTCAGAGATGGCGGACCTCGATGTGCCCGTCAGCACAACTGAATTTGAATCTAGGACGTACGCGAAAGTGGGTCGTCGCATCATCCCATTTTTGATGTTGTGTTATCTCGGCGCTTACCTGGACCGAGTTAACGTTGGTTTTGCGAAGCTGCAAATGCTCAGTGATTTGCGCTTCAGCGAAACCATTTACGGATTGGGCGCGGGAGTTTTCTTCCTCGGCTATTTTCTCTTTGAGGTGCCGAGCAACATCATCCTGCACAAGGTAGGCGCGCGTAACTGGCTCGCCCGGATTATGCTGACGTGGGCCGTCATCTCGGCGTGCTTCGTGTTTATACAGACGCCGACGACGTTCTATATCCTGCGCTTTCTTCTGGGCGTCGCCGAAGCGGGGTTCGCGCCCGGCGTCATTCTCTACCTGACATATTGGTTTCCCTCGACGCGGCGCGCGAAAGCGCTTTCGATTTTCTTCATGGCGATCCCGCTCGCTGGAATTGTGGGTGGTCCGTTGTCGGGATACATCATGCATTCCCTCCAAGGCGTGCACAACCTGGCGGGATGGAAGTGGCTTTTCATCCTTGAAGCGGTGCCTTCGTTGATCCTCGGCATCTCCATTCTTTTCTACCTCGACAATGGCATTGCATCAGCCAAATGGCTGACCGACGAAGAGAAGGCGTTGCTTGCAAAGAACGTGGAGAAGGACAACGCGCACAAGGTGGCACACGTCTCCATCCTCTCGTTCGTACGTGACCGTCGGCTCTGGGTCATGGCCGCGATTTATTTTTGCGTGGTCCTCGGCCAGTATGGGCTGACATTCTGGCTGCCCACGATCATTCGGAAGTCCGGTGTCGCCGATCCGTTATGGGTGGGCTTATTCACAGCGATCCCGTACATCTGCGCAATCGTGGCACTGCCACTGATCGGTGCGAGCGCTGACCGGCATCGTGAGCGCAGGTTGCATCTTGCGATTCCCATGCTCGTAGCAGCGGCGGGCTTTGCAACATTGCCGATGCTCGGCGGCGTTGCGGCGTCGCTGGTGTGTGTCAGCGTCGCAGCCGCCGGCATCCTGGCTTCGTCCTCGCAGTTCTGGTCTTTGCCCACAGCCGTGCTGGGCGGCATGTCGGCAGCGGCAGGAATCGCCGCAGTCAACTGCTTCGCCAACTTGGCCGGCTTTTTCTCTCCCGCCATCGTCGGTTGGTTAAACGACCTGACCGGTAAATCGACCGCGGGACTCATCTTCATTTCTGTGGCTGTCGTGATCGGAGCGGGACTCGTCTTTCTGGTGCCGGCTAAGACCGTCAATCGCTGACACGTAACACGTATTGCTCCATACCTAATTTCGAAGGAGATACCATGAATAACCCATCGTCGGGAATGGCTTCGCTCGTTGAGCGTGCCTATCAGATCCGCAGAAACGCCTTGCTCATGGGCGAAGTGCAGGGCCAGGGCTACATCGGTCAAGCGCTCGATATCGCGGATGTGTTGGCGGTCGCCTACTTCGGCGCGATGCGCTACCGCGCGGAAGATCCACACTGGGAAGGTCGCGACCGTTTCCTGCTTTCGAACGGTCACTACGCCATCGCGTTGTACGCGGCGCTCCTCGAAGCGGGCATCCTGCCGGCGGAAGAACTGGAGACCTATGGCAGCGACGATAGCCGCCTGCCGATGTCCGGGATGGCTAGTTATACGCCGGGCATGGAGATGTCAGGTGGCTCACTGGGCCAGGGTCTCACCATTGCGGTTGGCCGTTGCTTGGGCCTCAAACGCAAGGGCTCAGACGCATTCGTTTATACGTTGTTTTCGGACGGCGAGCTTGATGAAGGCGCCATCTGGGAAGGCATTATGTCGGCCGCGCATTGGAAGCTGGACAACCTGATCGCGATCATCGATGTGAATAATCAGCAAGCCGACGGGCCGTCCTCTCAAATCATGGCGTTCGAGCCGCTTGTCGAAAAGCTCGAAGCATTCGGATGGTTCACGCAGCGCGTGGTTGGCAATGACATAGAAGCGGTCAAGGCAGCATTTGACGCGGCGAGAAACCATCCAGTTGCACAACCGCGCATGATCGTTTGCGACACCCGAATGGGGTGCGGCGTGCCGTTCCTTGAAGAACGAGAAAAGAACCACTTTATCCGTGTTGATGCCCATGAGTGGCAGCTGGCACTCGCAGCACTCGAAGAAGGGAGACAGAAATGAGCGATACCACCACTCAGAAGCCGCGCCTGAAGACCTCAGCAATGATCGCTTCGATTGCAGGCGAAGG
The DNA here is from genome assembly GCF_047608185.1 of Caballeronia eucalypticola. Taxonomy (NCBI): domain Bacteria; kingdom Pseudomonadati; phylum Pseudomonadota; class Betaproteobacteria; order Burkholderiales; family Burkholderiaceae; genus Caballeronia; species Caballeronia eucalypticola. The sequence continues at coordinate 24,301 of NZ_JBLKRU010000067.1, read as the reverse complement.
CCAAGTGACGCGCTCCGCTCCGTTTGGTCACGCGCTGGTGGAGTTGGCACGCAACAAGCAGAACGTGGTTGGTATGACCGCGGACCTTGGCAAATATACGGACCTGCACATCTTTGCGAAGGAGTTTCCTGAGCGGTATTACCAGATGGGCATGGCGGAACAGTTGTTGATGGGCGCGGCCGCAGGGATGGCGCACGAAGGCGCCCAGCCCTTTGTGACGACCTACGCTGTGTTCGCGACACGGCGCGCGTATGACTTCATCCATCAGGCGATCGCCGAAGACAACCTTGATGTAAAGATGATCTGTGCCCTGCCAGGTCTCACAACGGGGTACGGCCCGAGCCACCAGGCGGCGGAAGATCTTGCTCTGATGCGCGCCATGCCGAACATGACGGTTATTGACCCGTGCGACGCCCTCGATCTGGAACAAATGGTGCCGGCCATTTCAGCTCACAATGGACCGGTCTATGCCCGGTTGCTCCGAGGGAACGTGCCCGCCGTTCTTGATGAATACGACTACCAGTTTGAGATTGGTAAGGCGAAGCTGCTACGCGATGGTGCGGAAGTGCTGATCATTTCGTCCGGCATTATGACCATGCGTGCGCTCGAGACCGCGAAGGCGCTTGCGGCCAACAATGTCGGGGTAGGGGTGTTGCATGTTCCGACGATCAAGCCGCTCGACACCGAAACCATTGTGCGCGAAGCGAGGCGCACGGGCCGGATGGTCGTTGTTGCGGAAAATCACTCGACGATCGGTGGTCTGTGTGAAGCAGTCGCAACGACGCTGCTCACCGCAGGCGTGACGCCCGTGTTTCGCCAGATCGCCTTACCGGACGCGTTCTTGGCCGCCGGGGCTCTACCGACGCTGCACGACCGTTACGGCATCTCCACCGACGCAATGGTCGCTACGATCAAGGGGTGGCTCGGCTAACCGGGAAGTGGGAGCGGCGTGACGGCGGGTTATGGGGCTCTGGATGCGCTTGTGTGTGATCTGGCGTGACAAAAACAAAGGCGCGACTGCTTACTTGTTCGTATACGCCGCTCCTAACGGCTGCCTTGCCGAGGAGGGTGGCTGGGCCCCAAGCGAGTCACGCTGACCGCGCTAACCCGCCTCTCCGTCACGGGTACTGCGGAATCAAGGTAACGGAGGAACTTGTTATCCTTCCGTCCGAAGACTGCTATGAAAACCGGTGCGCTGGCCCGGTGCTAACAACGGGGTCTGCTGGATTGCCTGCGCGATCCGATATGCCGTTATTAATCACGACGCTTTACTTGCATTTTTACTCGCGTCCTGTGGCGTCACGTGCGAAACGTTTAAATGTGGAAAGGTTGAGAAAGACGACATGCCGAACGATTCGTGCGGAACATATTTTTCAGATGAGATTCTTGAGGGGCTGATCGCAAAGATCGGCTTGCCGGCGTATGCGGTGCTGTCGGTTATAGCTGCCGCAGAGTCTCACGAGGCGGGGCCCGTTCGCATGCCGCTTGAGAAGATAGCGGAACTCATGGGACGGAGCGTTGAGATGACGCGATCGGGAATGGACACTCTGAAAAAGCATCGACTCATCTCGATCGAGCTTCAGGGCCGGAATAACGTCTATCAGTTCGTGCCGCGATCGCATCGGACAAGTCGCGCTAACTAGGATGCGTCGTTGTATAGAACGACCGAGAACAGCGAAATCTCAGTGACATGGTTCGCAACGGTCAGGCTCATTGATGTTCGGGTCTAACTCGGCCGTGTCCTGCGCTGTGAGTGGCGATCTCAGAGCCGTTGCTGCGCATAGCTGTTGTTGGAAGCCGTTAAAAAGGCTGGGAGTCGGGCGCATGGAAGGGTATCGTTTCCCTAGCACTCGACCAGGAGCCGCCATGCGATGCACGATCGTTCTTGAGTTCGACAACGGCGATGGGAGTGTGGTGAAGCGGGTTGAGGTCATGGGGTTTCACAGGCCCGTCGAAGACCAGACACCCGGAGACGTCGGACTGTCACTCGCCGAAGGCAAGTCATTGCTCAATTGTGTGCAGCAGGAGTTCGTTGTCGAACAGGTCGAACGTTTTTGCACGTCGCGTAGATCCTGTGTGGACTGTGGCGTACAACGGCGCCTGCACGATAGTCATTGCTCGGAGCTGAAGACCACACTGGGAAAGGTTTTTTATTGCCGCGAACGATGGAAGGCCTGCAATTGTGGCGCTGACGGCTCGAGATATGTTTCTCCGCTCAAGACTACCTGACGGAGGCAAGCACCGGTGAACTGAGATGGCTGCACGCAGAGCTTGGCGCCACGATGCCCTATCGGCAAGCCAGGCGCGTCATGGACCTTCTGCTACCCAGCTCGGGCCGCGACAATCATGTAACCATACGCAATCACACCGTGACCGTCGGCAAATCGATTCAGCACGCACGGCCTGTGCGCCAGTGGTGCGAGGAGACAAAGCCGAATGCGGAGCTCGGCATTGACGTCGGTTATGTCCGTCGCGCACGTTGCAACTGCAAGGGTTCGGGCAAGGACAATCGCGCAGAAGCCGGAAACCAGTCATCGTCGATCACAGTCGTCGTTGCTGCTGTAGGCCAATTAGGTGAGCAACCGCGAGTGTGGGCTTCCGCCATGCCGCGCACCAAGCGGCTGAATCAAGAAATGACACGATTCCTGGAGGTCAGCGGATACGGGGACCCTAGTGAAGTCGTTGTCCTGACCGATGGCGCGCGGGACTTGGTCGGCGTCGCGCACGACCTTCCCTACGATAGTGAATGGATTCTCGACTGGGCGCATATCGGGCGGATGCTGCGACGCGTCGATCAAGCTATCGCGCCTCTGGCATATGGGCGACTCACGGACAGTGGATCAGCGTTCGAACTGTGGGATCTGTTCGTGCGCTTCCGCCATTACGTCTGGACCGGAGACTCAGTGGCTTGGCAGCAGTTCGCAGCTAAGCTCGCTCACTTGCTTGATCTGCGTGAGAAGCGAGATCCGGCAGCGAGCAGCCAGATCAAGAAAGCAAGTTACAGCCTCTCCAATGTGGTCACGTATCTCGAGAGCAACCTTGAGTCGCTGATCGACTATCGCACGTGGCAACGTGTAGGACGGCGAATCTCTACCGGCTTCGTCGAGTCGTCGGTCAACCGAATAGTTGGCCGTCGAATGTGCAAGAGCCAGCATATGCGCTGGAGTCGCGTGGGAGCACACAGTGTCGTACAGCTGCGCGTCGCGCTGTTGAACCAGGAATTCCGCGAATTCGCACGGCGACAGTTTCCGTGGATTGGACAGCGACGCGTTACGTGGCCCTGGCAGAGAACATCCCAGGGTTTTTAACGGCTTCCCTCAACATAAGTTTCTCTAACACACACCGTAGTACTAACTATTTGTCAGCTATTCGGGAATTGCTTTAGGATTTTGTTGACGGCCGACACGACAGCTGTTGGCGTATCAATCTTGTCAGCGGCTCGATATTAGCTGTTCCCTCGATGAATCAAGACAACATTTTTTCCGTATCAGAACGGTTTACTGTGAGAGTAGGGTGCAAGCCTGAATTCATTGCACGCAGCTGAGTTCTATTGCCCAGGAGGCTTTTGCGGTTAGGGTAAGAGGTTTGGGATTTTTGCAGAACCCTTTATACTCAAGGACAGAAAATTTAAAGATGTTATGCAAGGAAGAATGTGTGCAAGGGCGTACGCATGTAATGTAACTTCGAGCCGCTGCAGGATCGCTCGCTCTTCCTGTAACCGCTCAACGAACGTGCAAAGGAAAACAAGTGAATATGTTGTCAGAGCTGGACTCAACTTTGTCAGGAATCGAGCAGCTTCTAGCCTTGATTTCTGCCGGCTTACAGCCCGCCATACACGAAACACTCGACATCGCACTTGTAGCCGCCGAGGAAGGGCTAGTGGCGGTGGAGGCTAGGCCCGGAAAGCGTCATCTCAACCCCGCAGGGATTATCCAAGGCGGCTATTTGGCTGTTGTCTTGGATACTGCATGTGGTTGCGCCGTGCACAGTATGTTGCCGCCTAAGACCGTTTATACGACTCTCGAGCTTAAGGTTTCCTACCATCGTCCGGTAACACTTACGACAGGTCATCTTCGAGCCGAAGGTCGAATATTATCGGTGGGTCGACGAGCAGCATTTTCCGAGGGAAAGGTTTTTGATGACAAAGGTAAACTGATTGCCTCGGCAACTTCGTCGTTGATCATTACTTCGATTCTGGAAACTTGACGAGCGCGAAAACAGCTAGCGAGCTCTTGAAAAACGAGATGCATGGGGAGCCAATTTGGCCGTTAGTAACGTTGCTAAAAACACCTTTATGCAATTGCCGTGGCTAGCTAGAACGCAATCGCCCGAGCGCGCGAACTCAAGGTCTTGTTACCCATTTCGGTTCATTATTAACTTTTGTTAGGGACCGGCTCCCCCATCAGATTCATTGTAGGCGCCGGCCATACGGTTCAAAGTCTGAGTGCGGTCTGAAGAATTTCCATTGCTTTCATTTCGTCCAGCAAACCCGCCCGCGCTTTTGAGACAAGTGTTTTGATAAGCGCTTCGGCCACCGGCTCAATTCCGTGTGTGTCCTCGTTGATATCAATCGAAGAACGGACACCTCGAGCCATGCGACGTGGTGGCGACAGATCGTTATGCACATTGCCATCCATCATTTCGCCTATTGGCGTGAGCGTAACGCCCAATGTGGCAGGTTCAAGCACACCTTGATCGCCATTCAGTTGAGGCGTTCGTCGTTGGTATTTCCGTTTAGCGCCAGCTACTGCAAGCACGGCGCCGGGTCCCGCTGCCGTAGCGCTATCGCGGTCAATGCCACCGGAGGAACTTTGTTGTTTTATCGACTTTTTAGCGGCCACGAGATTCGCGCTTATTTTTCCGCCAGCGCGGGAAGATGGTGCGAGTAGTTTCAAGGTCGCAGACGGAATGTCAATCTCGGCATGCGGCGAGTCCAACCATCCGTCGGGCAATGAAAGCGCGGATGTGAGTCGATTTGCTTCAATGTCGTTCAAGCGCTTCTGTCCATGAAGTCGATGGGCGACATTTGCCGAACTTAAGCCAGTGACGGTGCTCAATGCTGCTTTCGAGCCCTTGCGAGCTGTCAGAATGTGCAAGTTTGCTCGTCGTATCTCGTGCAAGCTCAACTCCTGTGCACTGGGCGAAGCTCGGGGCTTCTTTTTCGCGGAAGGCACAGCGCTGTGGCTGGCCTTTGCAGGAACTCGTTTTGCACCTACGCCTTGAGTGGCAAAGGGCTTACCGTTGCCTGGCTTTGCAGTTTCAAGCGAAGCAGGATTCTTTTTGCGCATCTCATCATCCCCTATCAGATTGACGACGACAGTGCCTTAGCCACGGCGCTTGTTGTCTCATTACCTTGTGTTTCGAAGTCTAAATCGCGGTCGGCATCATGAACGGACGCCTTTAACCTGGCCACCGCCGCACTGTCCAGAACGGGATTCGTTTGGTCAAAATCGCCATCAGGTAACCCGAGCGTCCGCTCCATATGGAACGCTGTCTCAGAATTAAAACGTTGTCCTTTCGACAATTCGTCCAAACGCACCATATTGATATTCAACGCCAGGGCCACGTGCTCGGCGCCGACAGCTTCTACCAGATACTTGAAAGCTCCGGTCTTCACGATTGATGCGAATTGAGTGGGATCTAGCGCGACCGGGGGTCGAACGTATGGCTTATCGGCTCTTACTGTTTGGGACATCGACCGCTGGTTTTTGGCGTGCGACTCGTTCCGCGGAAATCTAGAGTCTCGGCCCTGCGCTTGACTCATGTGCATCAGCTCCTTTGCATCGTCCGAACATGGGAGTGATTGTAGTCGTTATTGTTTGCTAATGACTAACAAACCTGCCGAAGTGGCGCAATTTTCTCCAAATTTTGAGCAGATTAAGGAGGTGCTGCACTTGAATTTTGGCAGATGCTTCGGCCACGCCGTGTCTGCAGTTTCGGAGTAACGTAAGGCCGCGACATGACTAGATGTGAATCATGCTCTATTGCAGCTTGCCGCCCGATTGCTCTGAGACATTCGAAAAAAACGATGATTCAAACCTTATGAAATACATATCTACATTGACCGCGGAAGCAGAGGCTAGACACCTCGCTGTCCACGCTATGCACCGAGCGAGAAGTCCGGGCGCACCCTGGGTGCTCGCGAGAAGACGGGGAGCGGCGGGACGTACATGTCTCGAATAATCTTATAGTGCCGTGGCGAAGGTTCTCGACCGCAGCGTCTCTGTACGGATGGCAATACTGCTTCATCGTCAAAAGGTCAGCTCTGAAGGATGGGATAGCCGGAGCCTTTAGGGGATGTTTTGCCCTATAAAAAAGGACGATTGTTGATTGTAGAAGTAGAAAGACTTCGTTCTGGAAAGTCGTGTTGGCAGCGCCTGACATTTCGGAATCGATCGAATGTTGAGACTCACGGTCACGGCAGGGGTTGATTGCAAGCATGGCATGCAAGCGGTTCTGCGTGACGGCGCAACGGTAGATATGCACGACTCGTCGGTTGGTGGTCGTGCCCCAAAAACCCTGAAACCATCTTGATGAAGTGTTCTTATCGCGATGAAGGTGTTAACAAGTCAGATATGCGCCCGCTCCTTGCCGGATCGAGCCGGACGGGACGAGCGCATGTGTGTACTCTCGCGGTACTAGAATGCCTTGGTTGCCAGCGGACAGTAGTCGCTCTTTCGCTCCATCGGTTAATGTCGCGTTCAATGGTCACCAGCGCCCGATCGGTGGCTCGGGGAAATCCACCTTGTGAAGGCGCAGTCCGGACGGCTCGACGGATGGATGGCGCTGAGAGCCTATATCGCGTTGTTGAGCACGTCTCCATTTTTGGCAGCGATGTTCCCGATAGACGCCTCTCAGCGCTTCGTGCACTTGCTATTTCGTTGCTTAGATTGTGCGCGGTTGGTACTGGCGTGATTTCTGGTGTCCGGTTTATTAACAAAAATTTGACCGCGGCCCACGTTTGGCGCTTGGGGTCGCATCTAAGAGCAGTTTGCAGGCTTAGGTTGGTTTTCCACTGATGAAACAAAATACTCAACACGTGATATCTTAAGTCCGCGGAACACCTTCCACGATGTAAAGATTAACAACGATAGCTCTCCAAGTTAATCGAGCTACTTTACGCGTGACCTAGTTGGATCAAAGGGCGAGCACGCCGGATTGTACGGTGGCCCATATCAGGGGTAAAATATATGGCTCAGAAAACTTGGCTTGTCACCGGTGTAAACAGCGGCTTCGGACGACTCATGGTCGAAAAGTTGCTCAACCGGGGTGACCGTGTTTTCGGTACCGTGCGGAAAATCAAAGCGGTCGAAAATCTTGTAAGTACGTATCCAGACCGTTTTCGCGGTGCCGAGCTCGACATGACCGATTTTACCTCCATTCGATCAGTCGTCGATGGCGCGTTCGACGCCTTTGGGACGATAGACGTTATCGTGAGCAATGCCGGATACGGACTGTTCGGGGCCGCAGAGGAGGTATCGGACGATCAGGTCCTTCATCAAATCAACACGAATCTAGTCGGCTGCATCCAACTGATTCGATCAGCGCTGCCTCATCTTCGTCGGCAGGGCGGTGGGAGAATTATCCAGCTGTCATCGATGCACGGACAGGCGGCTTTCCCCGGAAGCTCGCTATATCATGCGAGCAAGTGGGGGATTGAAGGGTTCGTCGATTCGGTAAGTCAGGAGGTCGCACCCTTTGGCATTGGCTGCACCATAGTCGAACCTGGCGCGGCTAGAACAGACTTTCGGCATCGAAGCGCGGAGTTGCCGCCCAAGATTGATGCCTACGACATATCGCCGGCGCGCAACCCACGGCGCTTATTCGAGGACCCGAGCAGTCAGTCGCCGGGCGATCCGGACCGAATGGTTGACATCATGATCTCGAGCGTCGAGCAGGAACCTGCGCCGCGCCGAATTACACTAGGACGCGATGCGTTTGATGGTATTCACCGCCAGCTTCAGGAGCGGTTGACTGCATTGACCGCCCAGAAAGAACTGGCCTACTCGACCGATGTTGTCGCCTGACTTCCATGTGCTAAATCATCACGACGCGATACTTGCGCACCATGCGACCGTCCCGTCATGCTGCGAGATTGCATCTATGGCGGGCGTCGCTCAACAGCGACAATCTCATGCAGCCACAACATTGCTCGGAAGCCAGAGGCAACTGAATCTTTCTTCGATCGCTTGTGTTTTTGTCAGGAGGAACATCCAATCCTCTCGCGATTGCCTTCCTATCCATCGCGACAAGCGGACCTAGTTCATTATCGGCATCGATGAAAACGGAGGTCTTATCCGAATCGTGTTCGTTTCAGGGGCAAATCTGTTTCCACGACTAAGAAGAGTCTTGAATTCGTCAGAACGCAAGACTCTTCTGGTCGCAGCCGAGAAGGCCAGTTCAAAGCAAGAATCCCATCTATCACGACGCTAGTGTCTGGCGAATCATTTCTGATATTTTGTTAAATTCTGTTCGCTAAAGCTTACAGCGATCCACGACGCTGACGCCAGAGCTTCCTAGCGTAATTTTGCAGGTTATTTAAGAAAAACCAATCTGTAAGCCTTCCAACTTCCCCTCATCCCGCCAAACGCGCAGCAACGCATTGAACTCGTTGACACCACCCGTGAAAATCGTGCCGTTCTTAATCGCGGATCTTGGTACTACGCCCTCGGCGTTGTAATACCCTGGCGTGCAGTTTGCCTGGAAGCCGCCGTCGTCGACGACATACATATCACGTATAACTTGAACCCATCCTTCCTCAGCGGCCAACGATGGTTCGACCGTCGTAGCACCCAAATCTCGTAACGTGCTGATGATGTAAGCAATATGTTTTGACTGATCTTCAAGCGCAGCAGTGACGTTAATGGATACCGCGTTCTGAGAGAATCCGAGATAAAACCAATTTGGGAAGCCCCGGGTCGAGTGGCCATGGAAAGTTCGAAGTCCGGTTCTATAGTAGTCGTTGAGGGATCGCTCGTTGCGTCCAAAGACGTCAAAGCCAATGCGCCGCCGAATTTCACTTACGATTTCGAATCCGGTCGCGAAAATGATGCAATCGACCGCGTACTCAACTCCATTGGCCACGACACCTGATTTCGTAATCCTCTCAACGCCTTTCATCGGACTGGTGTCAATGAGAGTGACGTTCTTGCGGTTGACGGCCGGGAGATAGTCGTCGCTGAAGGTCGGCCGCTTGCACATTTGCCTGTACCATGGTTTGAGCTTCTCTGCGGTGCCCTTGTCTTCCACACTCTCGTCTATGCGAGCCCGTATCGAGTTCATTTGCTCGAAATCTGCGACTTCCATCAAATCACGAATCCTTCTCGCGACTTCCTCCGATGACGCACCGGCAATGTCAAGATCAGGAACGCGCATCACATTGCGGAAAATGTGCGTCCAGCCATCCTGTATAAGGTCTTCATCAACCGGTTTGCCCTCGACGACGTCGCTGAAGTGTTCTCGCCGTGCTTTTTGCCAACCTGGCTTGAGCGAGTTCGCCCATTCTTGATCGGTAGGCTTATTTCCTCTGGCGTCGACGGAGGAGGGGGTGCGTTGAAAAACAAATAGGTGCTGGGCAGACGCTGCCAGGTGCGGAATAGCCTGAACCGCGGATGCGCCGGTTCCGATGATTGCGACACGCTTATTTGACAATTTCGTTAAGCGGCCGTCTACGTCTCCGCCCGTGTAACCATAGTCCCATCGGCTTGTGTGAAACATCTTCCCGCGAAAACTGTCGATTCCCTCGATTCCTGGCAACTTCGGCCGGTTTGTCGTGCCAAGTCCCATGACGACAAATCGAGCCCTGATGTGATCGCCGTGATTCGTAGAAATTTGCCAACGTTTTAGGCCCTCATCCCAGCGAACCTCCCTGACCCGAGTCTGGAATAGTGCGTTTGTATATAAATCGTAGTGCTCTCCGATATTCTTGCAGTGCTCAAAAATTTCGGCACCCGGAGAGTACTTTTCCTTAGGAACGTAGTCAAGCTCCTCGAGAAGAGGAATGTGGCAGTACGACTCAATATCGCATCGCACTCCTGGATAGCGATTCCAATACCAGGTTCCCCCAAAATCCGAAGCTGCTTCGATGATTCTCAAGTCCGAAACGCCGCTTTCTTTAAGTCGAGCGGCGGCTAGCATTCCACTGAAACCGCCGCCGATCACTACCACCTCTACGACCTCATCGATTGCCTCGCGCGTGAAGCTCCCTTCTGCATAAGGATCGACTTCCTCGAAGTGCGCTAGGTCACCTGAGACCTCAAGGAATTGAGCTGAACCCAAGCCTGTTATCCGTCGTTCACGTTCAGCCCGATACTTATCTCGAACAGCTTCGAGGTCGACACTTAAACTTTCTTGCTTGCTGGATATATATACCGGACTGCTATCCTTCATGCTTTTTCTCTTTAGAGCAAAGACCGATGATCAACTCGGTTCGGTTTGGTGGCTGCGGCTTGGCCGCTATGGCTGAATCCGATCGCTCGCATGGAGCCGTTTCCGCTGCTCGACCTAACGAGAATCTGGCGTCTCCGGACCGCCGCTCATTGGCGAACGTGTTGTGCTCGTGCTTGCCGTAATCGCTCTCGATACGTGGGCGCGCTTTCCAGAGATCTAGTCTCAGGTAGCTACAACCCTAGCGTCCGGCGTCCGGCATTTGTCGCCAAGGCCGCACGAATTTTTTCGGAGAAGCTGAAACCGCTCAGAATTCGCTCGAATTTTTCTTCGACGACCGACCGAAATTCAGGGTGCGTAATGATGTATAGCTCATCCGCGCGGATGCCCTTGGAGCATCATTTCCGCAACTAAGCTTGCAGGTAAGCCTTGTTTTTCCAGATCTGGGATCGCCCCTTGGGCGATCAACTCCGCAATGTATTCGGAGGCCTTCGAGGTCGAATCGTTTGAAGGATCCCCGCCATATGCTTCAGTCTTGTTTCTAACGCTGGTGTAGATGTTTGTATTCACCAAGCCGGGCAACAATATCGATACCCCGATTTTTAAAGGGGCGAGCTGGCTTGCCCATCCTTCACTCATGCCGATGACCATATGCTTGGTGCCACTATAGGCCTCAACCTCGGGCGCCCCAACAAGTCCCGCAAGCGATGCGGTATTGACAATGTGACCCCCTTCGCCATGAGCCTGGATAAGAGGTACAAACTCTTCCATCCCGAAGATCACCCCTTTCACGTTGACGTCGATTGCCCAATCCCAATCAAGGGCCTTCATTGATCCTAGTGGTCCGGTAGGGGCCGCGCCAGCGTTGTTACAGACAAGATGAACCTTGTTGAAGATTCGTACTGTCTCTGCCGCAGCATCTTTCACGGAATTTCTGCGCGACACGTCGGTCACAATCCCTTCAGCGTTTATTTGCTTAGCACGTAGATTTTTAACTGCTGCATTCAGTGCTTCGGCCTCGATGTCGGCCAACATCACGTTCATTCCCTGGCGTCCTAACGCTTCTGCTATCGCAAACCCAATACCGCTAGCGGCTCCAGTGACAAACGCTGACTTTCCTTTGAAATTCCGCAACTTGCTTTCCCCTCGTTTATTAAGAAATCTACGATATCTTAAATCTTAAGGAGAACGGTAGCACGGCTTGAAAGGTTGCATGCATTTTAAACGAAGTTGCTCGGACTGAGGTTCGAATTTTGTAGGTACGAATTTCTTCTAGTCACCCGCGCGAGCTTCATCGTCTGGTATTGTTTAGATAACGCCACCTATCGAGATATTGGTTAAGAAAAACATACCTATTAACGTGTAAATAGAGAACGTTCGTTGACAAAGTAACGACCACAAGATCCGTCCAGCAGCCTAGGCAGCAAAACACAGCTCTCAGTAATCGCTTTACCAAAGTACGGCACGCGGTATGGCGCAAATGATTGCGTTGTCCGTTAGAACCAAAATGCCGACGTCGCCGGTAACCTATAGATCTTCGACCTTATGAACGATGGAGTCTCTTATAGCTAACCGCAAATGGTAGGACCCGGGCAGTTGATCGAATTATCGAGTGGCATTGGCGACGTCCATCATCGCAGGTCGTACACCCATCCCTCAATGAACCACGATCGCTCAAGACGAACTGAGTAATCGCGGTCCATATGCCCTAGATAGAAGTTTGACTAGTGCTTAGAATAGATGCTTCGATTTTCTGCAGGTTGCAGTCGAGTACCCGAACGTGTTGATTCGGAAACGGCGCCCCCGTATGCCGGTTCGGTCGCAGCAGAGTTTTCCCGTTGCTCGGCCGCTACGGTCTGTGTACTTTGACCTCTCTGAGACGTCGGAGCGCCATCCATCGGCCGATGGAATGGTGCGGGGCCGTATCCGCTCGCAATAGCAGGCTCAGCCATCGATGCAGATAGAACTAAAAGCAGGATGAAAATAGTCTTCATTGACATTTTAATATACCTCGGTAGATTTCAGACTGATGCGTATCCTCACGACGAAGAGCGGCGCACGCTTTTCAATGTCGATCGAAATGTAGTTTACGATGTAACCGAGTGAAATTTGTGCGCAGCAGCTTGAACTCTCTTTTTTGCTATGCAGTAACAATCTGCAGGTGCGACGTGCTTACCTGATCCCCAAGGCAATAACTTCTAAGATCTGCGCAGCGGCTGGAGCGTTGCGAGTGAGCGAACTGCGGACAATATTTTGGGCGTCAGCAGCTAGCTAAGATCTTTGTGCCTGAACTAGTGCATCCGGGACGTCGGGTGACACCCAGCTATGTCTTACTTAGACGGGAATTTGCAAGCAGGTTGTCGCTAAAACTCTTGTTAATGTAAAGAAAAATGGAAATTAGCCGTTAAACAGAGTCCCTTAACGCGAGAGTTAACGATGAAAATTCAATCCAATAGCCAATTTGGAAGTGCGGCCTACGATCCGTTCTCGGACGGCACCTCACGCGACCAAGAGAATGATGCCGCGAGCTCAACGGACGTTCAAAAGATACAGAAGGATATCAAGCAGTTGGGCGTCAAACTTAAAGCGGCTGAGAAGGCTGCGGGAGGTTCGCCAGCAGCGCAAGCGATGGCAACGTTGCTTTCCAGCCAGATTGCGTCGTTAGAAAGCACCGTTACGAAAATTACCAATGTTGGGGCGGCCACATTTTCGGCGTCGAAAGCACAAAGCGTCCTGCTTCAAGTACAGACTGCTAAAGCGCAGTCTCAAGACCTTTCCGCTGCCTCTCCGGTTCAAGTCAACGTCCCTGAACCCGCATCACAGCCTCAAAGCCTAAAACTAGACCTGAAGGGCACTCAAATCGACACGACGGCTTGACTGAAGTTCTGTTCCGCGAGAGGCATAATCCGTAGCGGTTCAATCTGATGAGAACGCTTCAACCAGATAGTCCACAAGAGCGCGAACGTTCTGCGAAAGACGACGGTTCTGGGGATACACTGCGTAGACTCCGAACTCCTCCGTGGTCATTCCGTCGAAAATCGTTTCTAGGCGCCCCGACGCAACATGCGGGGCAGCCATATAGTCCTGCAGGTAGACGATGCCCGCATGTCCCAATGCCGCATCGACCAGCGAGTCCCCGTTGTCAAGATGAAAACGACCGGTTGGCAAAAACGGGGATGAGAGTCGATCTCCAATCTTCCAAGGCATTAATCTGCCACTCCCCGGGTACCTGTAAGCGACACACGCAAAACGATTCAGTTCTTCCACTGTTTTCGGGCGACCCGCTTTGTGAAAATATTCGGCGGACGCGCAGACCACCATCTTCGTGGTAGAAATTCGACGAGCGACCATCCGCCCGTCAGGAATATCGCCAATCCTGATAGCGGCGTCGATACCTTCCTCGACTAGATCGACGACCCTATCCGTCAAGCTCGCATCAACCGCCAAGCTCGGATAGCGGTCCAGGAGTCCCACTAGCCTTGGAATGATCAGAAGCCGGCCGAATACGACCGGCATGGTCACATTGAGCTTCCCATGGGGTTCTGGCGTCGTTTCACTGACAGCAAGACGAGCGTCCTCGAGGTCGGCAAGAATCTGCTTACAGCGCTCGAAAAAGATAGTTCCATCCGCAGTCAGGCTGATGCTGCGAGTAGTGCGCCGCAACAACGTTACGCCTAAATCTTCCTCTAGTCGCGAAATTGCTTTGCTCACGCCCGATGCGGTCAAACCAAGCTTGTTTGCCGCCTCGGTAAAGCTCCGATGCTCGGCGGCGTGTACAAACGCCGACACAGCTGTGAAGTCCATCTTGTGTCCCTTTTTTAGCTTTCACCGATTCTTAAGAAGCGTAATTGATGACTGCGAGTCGTTAATGTTATTCCACGTCACGGGTTTTTAAAACTCTTTTCCTGCAATAGGATGATTCCAACGGGTCCGGCGAAGACGAAAATTCTTGATCGGCCGACGCTATGTAATCTCAACAACAGGATTTCACTATGACAAATCTTCTTTCTCAGCCGATCGAGTTGCCGTGCGGCGTGACGCTAAAGAATCGCTTCGCTAAAGCTGCTATGAGCGAAGGAATGGCGGACGCCTTCAATCGGTCCACCCCGCGGCTTGAAACTCTCTACCGCCGCTGGGCGGGATCGGGCGCGGGGCTATTGCTCTCTGGAAATATCCAAGTAGATCGCTGGCACCTGGAACGACCACTCAATGTCGTCGTCGATGATGATAGCGGATTGAAGGAACTCGCAGCGTTGGCGGCAGCGGGTAAGTCGGGAGGCGCTCAATTTTGGGCGCAGATTAGTCACACCGGGCGACAAGTGATGGGGACGCTCAACAATGAACCCTTGGCACCTTCAGCCGTAGAGGTTGAGGCGGTGCGCGGTATCGGCAAATTATTTGCGCCACCGCGCGAGATGAAAGAGGCTGACATAGAACACGCCATCTCGCAATTTGCATTTACCGCGAGCCGGATTCGCGATGCTGGGTTCGACGGTGTTCAGTTGCACGCGGCGCACGGTTATTTGATTTCACAATTTCTAAATCCGCGCACAAACAAACGAACAGATAAATGGGGCGGGTCGCTAGAGAATCGGTCGCGATTCTTAATTTCGACGATTGCGGCAGTGCGGGGCGCAGTGGGGCATGGTTTTCCGGTGGCAATCAAACTCAACGCATCGGACTTCCAAAAGGGCGGCTTTACTAACGCCGAATGCGTTGAATTAGTCAAAGCTCTCAATTCGACAAGTCTCGACTTGATCGAACTATCAGGTGGATCGCTCGAGCAGCCGAAGGTCATGGGCGTGATTACTCAGGACGAGGGCGATGATGTTCCGCGAGAAAGTACCTTGAAACGCGAGGCATATTTCGTTGAGTTTGCAGGTCGTGTCAAAGCGGTTGCCAAGATGCCGATTATGGTGACGGGAGGATTCCGAACAGCGGCAGCCATGGAAGATGCGTTGTCCCGAGGCGACCTGGACATTGTGGGGCTCGGCCGTCCTTTGATTGCTGACCCGGATCTGCCAAGGCGCATTCTTTCAGGCGACGCGCAGGGCGCGCCAGCATCTGCTGCGCCATCGACACTGATGGAGATTCTCGCCTGGAACAACATTCAGTTGGAACGTCTGGCGGACGGGCTTGAGCCGGAACTAGGACTGGACAGTGATTCGGCTACCTCAGAGTTCCAGTCTATTGAAAAGAACAATCTCGAGATGTTGCTTGAGAACCGGCGGTAAATCGGACCAGGGTGGACATATACCAAAGCGGTATCTTTACGTCGAGTTCGCCCTGCTAAAGCATCGTTATTAACGACTACCAGTCACGACTGAGAAAGGAGACGGATATGAGCAAATTATCTTTGGAAGGAAAGGTCGCTTTGGTGACGGGGGCATCGAGCGGTATCGGTAGAGCGAGCGCGCGCCTGCTGGCCGCACGTGGCGCGCGAGTCGTCGTCGCAGACCTTGACGAAGAAGGCGGCAATGAAACCGTCAAACTCATCGGCAAGCAGGCTGTTTTTGTTCGCGTTGATATTTCCGATGAGCGATCGGTCCAGGAGCTTGTCGACAAAACGGTTGAAACTTTCGGGCGCCTCGATATCGCGCACAACAACGCTGCCATCTATCTGACAGGCGCTAATTTCGCAGATGTCGATACCAAAACTTGGGATCGAGTCTTGGGCATCAACTTGACGGGAATGTTTTTCGCTATGCGTGCAGAAATTCCTGCGATGCTTGCGACCGGGGGTGGATCCATTATCAACATGTCCTCCGTAGCGGGAATTGTTGCCCAACCTGGTCAACCCGGATACGTACCTGCGAAGCATGGAGTCATCGGGTTGACCAAAGCTGCCGCGGTCGAGTATTCCGGTCAAAACATTCGAGTTAATGTTGTACTTCCGGGGCCGACGAATACTCCGATGGTCCAGCGCATGCTTGCGGAGAGCCCCGACTTAGCAAAGGCTCTGAAGGCTGCAATCCCAATTCAAAGACTTGGCGAACCAGAAGACGCCGCGGAAGCTGTGGCTTGGCTTGCGTCAGACGCAGCGTCCTTTGTCAGCGGCGCGTCGATCCCAGTAGACGGTGGGTTCACAGCCCAGTGAGAAAAGGTAACTTCTTAAGTTAGCTTTCGCTAAACAATTTGCACAACGAAGTAGTAGACAATGGAGAAACTATTCGTTTCTGGACTGTCCGCTTGAAAATGGAGATATGTGATGACCACATTTGTAGACAATAAAACCTCGCTTGAAGGAAAAGTAGCGATCGTTACTGGGGCGGGAAGCGGGATCGGTCGTGCTGCGGCGCTGCTTCTCGCCCAGCGAGGGGCAAAGGTAGTCGTTGCGGATCTTAAGGAAGACGGTGGCAAAGAGACAGCAGCAATCATTGGCACGAACGCTGTATTCGTAAAAGTCGATGTCGCCGATGAAGCATCGTTTAAATCACTTGTGGACAAAACGTTATCTACGTTCGGTCGCCTTGACATCGCGGTCAATAACGCGGGTATTGCGATTGGCGGTACAGAGATCGCCGAGTCTGACAAAGAGACGTGGGACAAGGTCATCGGTGTCAATTTAACAGGTATGTATATCGCCGTGCGCGCCGAGGTGGCAGCAATGCTGAAGACTGGCGGCGGTTCGATTGTGAACATGTCTTCCGTAGCGGGCGTTGTCGCACAGGTCGGCCAAGTAGCGTACATCACCTCGAAGCATGGCGTAATCGGTGTTACTAAAGCCGCA
The DNA here is from genome assembly GCF_047608185.1 of Caballeronia eucalypticola. Lineage (NCBI taxonomy): Bacteria > Pseudomonadati > Pseudomonadota > Betaproteobacteria > Burkholderiales > Burkholderiaceae > Caballeronia > Caballeronia eucalypticola. The sequence goes on along the minus strand of NZ_JBLKRU010000067.1, from coordinate 7,185 downwards.
GCAATTGAATATTCCGGACGAGGTATTCGTGTGAATGCTATTTTGCCTGGAACGATCAACACGCCCATGGTCCAAAAGATTGTGGCAGAGAATCCCGGATGGGTTGAAAAGCTCACTGCAGGACAGCCTATTCAACGGCTAGGTGAACCGGATGAGATTGCTGAGGCGATTGCATGGCTTGCATCTGACGCGGCATCATTCGTGACGGGAGCATCAATCGCGGTTGATGGCGGATTCATCGCTCAATAGCTCGGAAAGAGACGGTAGAGGCACTGGGCATCCCCGTCTTCTCCATTAATTTTCATCCTCTCTTTCACATTAAGGCGCAGGTCATGTCAACACGTTCATATTTTACAAAATACAGTAACTTTGCAATCGATAGGACGGACGAGGGCGTATTGACGGTCCGATTCCACACGGACGGGGGACCGATTGTTTTTACGGGCGAGACCCACAGAGATTTTCCAGCACTCCTTGAAGAAATCGCGTTAGACCGGGATAACAAGGTAATGATCCTGACCGGAACGGGCGACGTATTTATGGAAAAACTGGACGGCGATAGCTTGGGCGAGGTCTTCAAACCGGCGCACTGGGAAAGCACAATCCGAAGCGAAGGAATTAAGGTCCTCCAGCGCCTTGTTGATCTTCCCATTCCCATAATTGGTGTGGCGAATGGACCCGCGACGTTGCACACAGAGTACCTTCTGCTGGCAGATATCCACATTGCGTCGGAGACAGCAACTTACGGGGATCCGGCACATCCAGCTTTTAATTTAAGTGCTGGCGACGGCGTTCAGGTGGTGTGGGAAGAAAGCATAGGTACGGCGCGAGCAAAATGGCTCCTTTGGACCGGTGCTGTAATTGACGCAGCTACTGCAGAGAAGTGGGGCGTCGTAAGCGAGGTTCTGCCTCCGGCGAAGGTCTATGCCCGTGCGCAGGAGATCGCGAAGGGGCTTGCAGCGCGTCCCCCACTTTATCTCGCTTTGCAAAAGCAGACGCTAAACCAACGCATTCGCCGCCGGATTATTGCGGACGTTCCTTATGGCATGGCGCTCGAAGCAATGTCTGCAGCTGATTTGGCATATCAGGCCACCGGCGCGAAGTAGCAATGTTTTGAAATCGCGCCCCGAATAATGCCGTAAAGAGCGGTTCTCCTTGAAAAGGACCGTGGTGGTCCAAGGCAGCCCATCTCCTAAGAACTCGTTGTTATCCGTGTGTTCCGACGAGTTGCATTAGCGGCATTCGTCGAGCAGGGAGATTGCATTGCTGACCGAACGTCTGGGGTGTTGTTCCCGACATAGGGTTTATCTGTGGGGGGTATCTCGAATACCATCGCGCAAACCTTCTTCTTGAGTGCAACATGCCTAACGATTTTCCCTCAGGTGCGGAGTTGTCGCGGACCGCACAAAGCATCCAAAGTAACCGGGCCCGAAAGCTCGCAACGCTCATAGCCGTCTGCGTATCTACGTTTATGCTGCCGCTCGACTATACGGTCGTCGCTGTTGCATTGCATGCTATCCAAGGTGACCTTAGCGCAAATTTCGAAGCCCTACAATGGATCGTGAACGGCTACACACTTACGTTTGCAGCTTTTCTACTGGCAGGTGGGGCACTTGCCGATATATTTGGCAGGCGCCGCATCTTTGTCATTGGAATGGCGCTGTTTGCATTGAGCTCACTGGGATGCGGTCTAGCACCAAACACGTTGATCCTTAACATTGCTCGCGGCATCCAGGGTGTGGGCGCCGCTGTGATGTTTAGCGCTGCACTTCCGTTGCTAGTACACGAATTCTCGGGTCCGGAACGCGCGAAGGCGTTTGGCATTTTCGGCGCAGTAGTTGGGATTGGCGCAGCATTGGGGCCATTTCTCGGTGGCCTGATCATTTCTGCGTTTGGGTGGCGTTGGGCATTTCTGATCAATGTGCCCGTCACCGTAGCACTGATTTTCGTCGCGATAAAGTGGGTTGGTGAATCAGCGGAGGTCAATGCCCACAAGGTGGATTGGGCGGGGACCGTGACATTTACTGCCGCATGTTTTGTGCTCGTCTACGCGCTGATCAGTGGCAATGACATGGGCTGGCGTAGCACCCAGATTGTTGCGTCGCTCGTTGGCGCGATAGCGTTGTTCATTATTTTTGTTGCAATCGAGAGCCGCCGTATCTACCCGATGTTTGATGTGAGCTTGTTCCGACAAGCAGTCTTCGTTGGCGCGTCAATCCCACCGGTGGCTCTGTCGATCGCGTTTTGGGGCTTATTCCTCTACTTCCCGCTCTACTATCAATCAGCGCTCGGTTATTCACCATTGCAGGCGGGGGCCGCGGTGTTGCCGTTTGCTATTCCTTTGTTTTTTATGGGTCCGGTTGGCGGACGTCTTGCAACGCGTATCTCGTCTCGCGCATTGCTGAGTCTCGGCCAAGCTTTGGTCGGGATCGGCTCGCTCTTGCTTTTGATGAGCACTGTGGAGTCTAGCTGGTCAGCTTTCATTATTGGGGCCTTGGTGTCTGGTAGCGGCACCGGATTGATTAACGGCGAAATGAGTAATGTTGCCATGGGGCTCGTGCCACCTGAGCGCAGCGGGATGGCATCCGGCATCAGCGGAACGATGCGCCAAGTCGGTGTCGCGCTGGGGTTTGCAGGCCTCGGAGCAATTTTGGCAAGCCGCACCGGTAGTGTATTTGCTGAACTCGCCGCTCACGCAAACTGGGTGCCGACGAATTTGAGCGCCCTCGCGGAGCACGTCCGTCAAGGTGATTTCCAAGGCGGGGCTGCGCTCGTTGACCCAGATAAAAGATCAACGTTTATCCAGATTGCTCGTGCAAGCCTGTACAGCGCCTTTATGACCATCTCGAAAGTTGCCGGCGCGGTGGGTCTAGGCGGTTCTTTGCTGACCTATTGGCTGATGGGTGTCAAACCATCAGCTGTCAAAAAGTAAATTATAAGACTCTGCCGATTGCATGGGAGAGTGCAGCTACATGACGCAATACCGTCGGCTGCGTCCCAGATTTTCGGAATATCGCCGAAAGTGTTCGCCCTTTGATTTGCTAAGCAACGCTGGCTCTATTGCTTAGGCGTTACTAAACGCGCGTCGTGTGCGGTCCTGATGTCCTACTTCCTTTTTAAGTCATCGCGTTAAATGGGCGCGCACCTGTCGATTTGTAGGCGGCATTTGGCCTGCCCGTCTGTATCCCTCCAACTCTCAGCGGGCAGGCATCTTTTTAAGATTTTTTAGTAACCCTTGGGCCTAGCTGGAACATGGCCAATTAACCGCATGACGTAATGGGGATCGTAGAGTGGGCAATTGGATGGCGGTTCAGTTTCGAAGACATCCTGTGTCCGAGCGGCGATCCAGATTGTGTACGCAACGCTAGCCAATCAAGTTCCCTCAATTACGGAAATAATAGTTATTGCGTCGGAGACGGTGCGGCGACATAGATCGCACCACAACTTAGGAGCGGAGAATGAAGAAGACAGCATTGGTGGCAGCACTGTTCGCAATCTCAATAATCGCGCATGCCCAGTCCACCGTAACGCTGTACGGACGTGTAGACGCGGGTCTTGAATATATGAGCGGCGTGCCAACAGGCGCTGGTGTCAACGGTGCTGCAACCGGAAGCACTCATCGTATCCGGGCAGAGAGCGGAGATTGGGGAACGAGTCTCTGGGGCATAAAGGGCAAGGAGGATCTTGGCGGTGGATACGCTGCCGTTTTCCACCTGGAAGGAAGCTTTGACACGATGACGGGGCGAGGGAGTACGGAGGGCTTGTTTAATCGGTTCGCGAACGTTGGCATTTCCAGCGACGCATACGGCACATTTCTTCTTGGCAAAGAGCTCTTCATCTCGAATGGGGTCTGGGATTTTGACCCGTTCGGACAGTCCAACTGGTCCTCCGCGTCGCTCGTGCGTGGTCGCAACTGGAATCACTCGAGCAACACAGTTTCGTACCAGTCTCCTAATCTCGCCGGTTTCGACCTATTCGGCCAGTATGCGTTCTCGAACGCAACGAACTGGAACGGAAATGGGAGCACAACCCAAGGACGGTGGGCCGGACTTCAACTGACCTATACATCGTCCCTATTCCAAGTCCGTGGCATTTACGATGAAATTCGCAACGCACAGTCCGGCCAGTTGACTGACCCCTTCACTGCTTCAAGGGAATACACGGCGGCAATGAATGTCTTTTTGGGTCAAATTAAGGTTCAGGCTGCATACCAAGCACTAAGAACCGCCGGTGCGCCAGCTTCTAATGGGATCTCGCCAACATCTGTTGATCAGGAATGGGGTGGAATAACCTGGCAAGCGACGCCGGCTGCTGCGCTCACGGCCGCTGTGTACCACGTGAATACCAATAAGAATTCAGGGAACGCTACCACTTACACCGTTGGTGGTACCTATAATCTATCGAAGCGTACGCTCCTTGATATTCAGGTCGCTACCGTCCAAAACAGCAAAAGTGCGAACTTCGGCTTGAACGCTAACTCAGCAGGCGAGTCGGCATCGAGCGATAACCCGATCGTTGGTCATAGTCAATCGGGCGTTTACGCAGGCATTCAGCATCTTTTTTAAAAGTTTAAAAGAAACAAACGCGTGCAGCGCCAGCGGCGCTATCTATCTTCCACACAAGCCCAATGCAAACTATCGCGGGGACGACGATAACTTGTCATCTCGCAGCAGTACTTCGTTGGCATCTAAGTAAGATTGTTATGAAATCGAGAATTCTGTTTTAGGCCGCACATCGTATTCAATCACGCGATCGTGCTTGCGCACAGAATTAAAAGTAGCTCAAATGGCGCTTACTTGTTCCGTAATATTGAAGTTTCTTAGGACCCGAAAAGCAATGCTTTTGCGTCGATGCCAATGCTAAAACTTTTAATACTCGCCGCTGGTTTTGTCATGGCAATGATTGATGTGACTGCTGTCAATGTGGCACTGCCTGATATCGAGAAGAGCCTGCGAGTACCTCTTGAGGGGCTCGTATGGATTGTCGACGCATACACGCTTACGTTCGCCGCTTTGATTCTTGCCGGCGGCGCGCTCGCAGACCGCTTCGGAGCAAAGGTTGTGTATCAATTCGGCCTAGGCGTTTTCCTAGCCGGTTCCATGCTGTGCGGAGCCGCACCAAGCGGCGACGTACTCATCGTGGCTAGATTGATACAAGGTGCTGGGGCTGCTCTTTTCCTGCCGAGCTCTCTGAGCCTCCTTTCGCATCAATATGAAGATGACAAAAAGCGTGCGCAGATGTTGGGCATTTGGTCGGCACTAGTCGGCGTCGCAGCGTCTGTGGGGCCGCTCGTCGGTGGTATGTTGATACATATCTTTGGGTGGCGTAGCGTCTTTTGGGTGAATATTCCAATAGGGCTGGCAGGGGGTGTTCTGGCGCAACTGTACATCTCGCCAGTCAGGACCCGTCCCGTGCCGCTTACGTTAGTCGGCCATGCTTCGAGTGTCTTGTGTCTCGGCTCATTGAGTTACGCGTTGATCGAGGGGCCCTCTCGCGGTTGGTTCTCGTTTCCGGTCGCACTTGCCGCGCTTGTTGCCTTTGCATCAGTGGCTTGCATTGTGTGGCGCGAGCGCAGAGGCATTCATCCCATCATCCCGCGCGCGCTTATTTCTATTCCGGGTTTCCTGGCCGTTAACGCCGTTGGGTTCCTGAACAACTTCGGGGTCTTCGGTCAAGTTTTCTTTTTGGGTCTTTATTTTCAAGAAGCGCATTCCGCTAACCCCTTGCAAGCGGGTCTCTTGCTTCTACCCATCATGGTCACCGCGACCTCAGGAAATCTCCTTTCGAGCTTCTTCTCGAGCCGGGTAGGGTTGAAGCAGACAATGCTATGCGGGTGGGTTTTTGGATCCATTGGCTTTCTTGCCGTCGCGTTGGTTGGTCATAGACCGTCATTGATGGTGACGCTCTCTCTCTGCACGGTCTCATACTTCGCAATAGGTGTAGCCATTCCTGCGATGACTGCAATGACAATGCAGATGGGAGGGAAAAACTACGCTAACGGTGCGGCCGCCGCGTTAAACGCGAATCGTCAAATCGGGGCGCTGGTGGGCGTGGCCATCGTCGGCTCAATTCTTCACGGAGCAGGAAGCTGGGACTTGCGACTGCGGGTAGCCTATCTCTGCTTTTTCGGGGTATTTGCGGTGGCCGCGTGTGTTGTCCACAGGTTCCTACAGACCTTCTCGACCCAACGATCCGGTGTCCCCGTTGAGATGTAATAGCTCTTGTAAGAAGCGGCTTTGTTTTTCTCGTGTCGAATAGAGAGGACCCTTCTTCGATTAGAGGGCAGTTCAAAAAGGCTGCTCAGTTCGGCTGAAGATGTTCCAGCAGACGAGTGAGCAGGCTAGTTTGAGGAATGCTTCGTGAATGTCAGATCGGCGCTCGAAGCGAATGCGAAGACGCCGGAAACCATGGAGCCACGAATGAGTCCGTTCAACGACCCAACGGAACTTGCCGAGACCGCTGCCGTGTTCGGTGCGGCGCCTGGCGATGACCGGTCTGATTCCACGCTCGCGAAGTTGGCGGCGATGCGAGTCGGAGTCGTAGCCACGGTCGGCGTAGATGACCTTGGGTTTGCGAAGCGGTCGGCCGCGTGTGCCGCGAATCGGCGGGATAGCGTCGACCAGCGGCAGCAGTTGCGTGACATCATTGCGGTTCGCGCCGGTCACGATCACGCTGACAGGAACGCCGTTCGCGTCTACGAGGACGTGGTGTTTGGACCCTGGTCGTGCGCGATCGGTGGGGTTTGGCCCAGTTTTTGGCCCGCCCCAACGGCTCGCACGGACGATGAATCGACAGCCGCATATGAGAAATCGAGCTGGCCAGATTCGCGCAGCTTGTCGAGCAGTAGCCCGTGCAGCTTGTCCCACACCCCGGCCTGCTGCCAGTCGTGCAACCGACGCCAACAAGTCGCTCCAGAGCCGAAGCCCAACCGGGTCGGCAGATGGTTCCATCGCATTCCTGTCTTCAGCACAAGCAGGATGCCATTGAGTGCTGCACGGTCCGAGACCGGCAACCTTCCAGGGTATCGCTGGCGTCGCGGTTTGGGCGGTGGAAGTAGCGGTTCGATCAGTGCCCACAATTCGTCATCGATGATAGGTGCCGGCATTCCTTGATCCGTTGTTCAGGTATCCAAGGTTAACCGTTTCGTGGAAAAGTAAACAGCCCTTCCGAGCTCTTTTTGAACTG
>NZ_JBLKRU010000066.1:0-33846 GCF_047608185.1 Caballeronia eucalypticola | reverse complement strand
CGTTGACTCACCATGTCACGAGCTCATCTATCAAAGGCGGCGCTGTCATTGAGTTCCTCGAGCTCATCGCCCTGCAGGGCGATGAGCGTCCGACCGTGGTGGTACTCGACAACGCTTCGATCCATCATGCCATTGAACCTGAAGTGCATGAGCGCTGGCTACGTGAGCATCGCATGCAACTGTTCTATCTGCCGCCATACAGTCCCGAACTCAATCTCATCGAGATCGTCTGGAAGCAGGCCAAATACCATTGGCGTAACTTCGTCACCTGGACGAAGGAAACCATCGACGACGAAGTTCGCAGCCTGCTCGGTGCGTACGGCACCAAATTTCAAATCAATTTCGCCTGAACACTTAGCTGTCATTTGGTTTGATTACAGACGCGTGATTAAGACGGACTGTTTTTTGATATTTCGGGGTTTCTGGGAGCTCCGCCGCAACCGCCCAGCCAATGGAAAAGATGGTTGGAAACGCAGATGTTCGCCCGTGATTTTGAACTTCAAAGCGGCCGATAGCGGAGAACCGGGTCGGTGGCCCGTCGTTGACGATTCCACCATAGGACCCTTCGCCACCAATCAATACATCCGTTGCGACCAAGTCCTCAGGCGGAATCATGCGAATGACAGGCAACTCCATCGCGACGGCTGCCCTGGCACTGCGCTCAGCGGCGTTTGCGGCTTTCGTTGAGTCGTTCACCGAATGCCGCATAAGGCTTAACTGCCATACGAACAGCAGCATCTGTAGGAAGGCAACACAAGCGGTCGCCCCGGTGAAGATCATGGTCCAGCGGCCGTTGACATCTTCTTCCTGCGGGACCGCTTCTGTTTTCTGATTTTCGATCGATGGGGGCCGTAACGTTTCCACGCTCGGATCCATTCCGACTCTGGGATGTGATGCCTGTTTGGTGTCGGGGGGAGATGTCGTGACTATGGAATTCTGGTTCTGCTGAGGAACAGCGGGCTGCGCAGACGCAAGGCAAAAGGCTGAGGTGTAAAGCAAGACGCCAAACAGGATTGGTTTCATACAGTTCCGTTTTCGCTTTTTTCTGGATCGTAGCTGAAAGACGCCGTTGGGGATGAGTCTTGGCAAACGCGGCTCTTGAGAGACAACAGCAACGCGCAAGACGTTCTACCGTAGATATCTGATAATGTCCTTTATCACATCTATCAGGAGCCACCATGCCGACCCCGGACACCCTGCGCCTGACCCTGGTGCGCGCGCCCGACGATGAGGCGTCCTTCAGTCGCGGATACCAGCGCGAGCTGCGGCAGTTCTATAGCCTCGCCCGTGCCGAGGGTGGCAAGATAAGCGCGGTCACCTTCACGACCGACCACGCGGATGGGGGTGATGGCTTCGTTGGGGAGTTTCTGGTCCCGTTCACCCCGGTCGCCGGGTCCACGCTCACCGCGGCGACCGGCGCCTGGCTGCAAGGTCGAGCCGGGCGCACATTGCGCCTGACAATGGGCGACGTTGAAGTTGAGGCGACCAGTGCGGGCGAACTGTACGCCCTTTTAAACCTGACGATGGCGGTCACAGAACGGCACGAAAAGCCCGCGATCGATCATGTCTGAGGCCGCGCTTGCGGTTCGATCATGCTCACCCTGCCGGCAGATGGTCAGCCGGCCGTGCAGGGCTGATGACAGGGGAGAACAACGATGAGGCGTGACATGGACTTGATCCGCGAGTCCTGAAGGGAGAAGCTATGCGTTTCCGTTTCCCGCTACTGCCGGCCGAATTCGAAATCCCCGATTCCTGGTGGGCCGACGCCGGCATGGCAGCCTTCTGCCCTGGTGCGCCGAGCTACCGGTCGAGCCCGGATGCTGTTCTGGTGCCGCTTCGGGAGGTTGAGCCGCCGTTCCGTAGACCCGAAGTGATGCACGACTGGCAAGGCTTTGGCCGGGCGCGAATGATCCGTGTTCTGAGCGCGATGGCAACCGGTGCTGAAATGCCGCCGGTTAGCGTCGTCGCATTGCCATCTGCCGACGATCCCGCCTCACCATTCGCCTATCGCGTGTGCGACGGCTTTCACCGGTTCTATGCGTCTGTCGCGGCGGGGTTTGAAATGTTGCCCGTGGTATTCCGATGAACCAAACACTCGCACTCTCTTCGCCGCAGTCGTTGCCTACGCTGGTCGCGTCCACTGGCAAACGGGCTGGTATCCGCTTCCTCGAATTCTTCGCCCCCAACATTCGTAATCCGAACACGCGCCGCGCGTATGCTCACGCGGTGGGCGAGTTTCTCGCCTGGTGCGCGGAGGCGGGCGTTGGATCCATTACAGCCGTGCAACCGCTGCACGTGGCCACCTGGATCGAGTGGCAAACACAGACCTTGTCGGCGCCGACGCGCGACGCACGCCGAACCCTGAACGAAGCGAAGGGCCCGTCTATCTGAACTGTACCCCAAGAGGTGGACACCGGCCCAGCCTTTGGAGCGCTATTTCATGCCGGCGACAGACCAGCCGTTTGCCCCAATTCTCAGGATGGCGATGACAAACGCCATCATTTGTCATGTTTGTCTCATTTGACAGCCCTGGTAGTTTGTGCAATGCTTTCAGGTATGGGAATTCCGAAGGAGGAGGCCTGAAATGACCACAGCAACGGCACTGAAGCGTGTCACCAAGCATGCCGCGGCCGATTCCGTTGATCGGGCGCTAGGCAACGCGGCCGGTGCTCTCTCTTATGCGGAAGACCTCGAGGTCATCTTCGAGATGCCCGATGCCGAAGTCGGACGCTTGATCAAGCAGAAAGCTCGCTCGTTCAGACGCATGATTGAACAAACGGATAGGCCGGTGGCTGGGCATTTGACGGAGCCGGTGGTCCTCGAGTTGCCGCAAGAACCGAACGACACAGCGTCGGAGACGATGAAGCAGGGTGACTTCGACATGGCCTCGCGCGAATTCAGGCGAAGCCTCGTCAAGCGGCAGTTGCTTTCGTCGGCAGACCTGCAAGCAGCGCTCAACTTGACCCGACAAGCGGTGAGTGCCGCCTCGCGCGCGCGCCGGCTCTTTACGGTCGATGTCGAAGGCCAGAGCTACTTTCCGGCGTTCTTCGCCGACGGAAAGGTCGACCGTGCCACGCTGGAAAATGTCTCACGCATACTCGGTGAATTGCCCGGCTGGACCAAGTGGGACTTCTTCACAACGGCGAAGGGGTCGATCGGGGACATCAACCCGCTGGAGGCGCTCCGCAAGGGCAGGGTAGAAGAAGTGAACAGGGTCGCGGCGGCGTTCGCCGAGGAGGCCTCGCGTTGAGCCTGAAACAGCCGGATGTTGCTTTCTCCGCGCTCGTTTTGCCCGTCATCGAAGTCGACGCGGCGAAGCTTGTTCGCATTTCCCGTCACAACAGCGGCGAGCCGTATTTTGGAAAATCTGGACTGAATCGGTTCGATGACCCTCGCGGTCATCTGCCGCGGGCCGACCGGTACGGCACCTGTTATTTCGGGTTCACGCTCGCCTGCGGTTTCGCTGAGACGGTGCTTCATGACCGCACGTCTGACGGCGGCAGATTCAAGATTCCGTACACGGAACTCGACCAGTGGGTTATTCGATTCAAGGGCGATAAGCTGAAGCTAGCCGTGCTGACAGGCAAGCACTTGAAGCGGCTGGGCGGGGAAGGGTCCCTGTCGTCCATCGTGCCCTATGAACTGCCGCAGCAGTGGTCACTGGCGATTCACGAGCACCCGGCGACAGTGGACGGATTCGTCTACATGTCGAGGCACCTGAACACCGAGGAAGCCGTAGTGTTGTTCGACCGGGCGCTTGGCAAGCTGACCGCCAAGTCCCCGTATAAGGAATTTCAGGACTACCCGGGCTCGCTGAGGGTACTGCGTGAGTTCAACGTGCTGGCATACTGAGCTTTGTTCTGTCGGACCCTTGCGCGACGAAGCCTTTCGACATGACAAAGCCCGTACGCTGGAAACAGCAACCGCGTTCTTCGGGAAACAAGCTTTGACGTATAGTTCTTTCAGTCGCGCGCAGCTATCCGACAAGGTTCAGTAAGCGCCCCCAAGCTGCCATGGCAGCGTACAACTCAGCTTCATAACTTGACATAACGTTATTGATCGTGGTCGACAGGCGATTTCGTTCGTATTCCTAAATGTTTGGCATAAGCAAGCTCAGAAAAAGACTCGTGGAAGATCGGGTGCACCGAGGAGAATTGGACTGCAGCACCTGCAAAATACCCTCTCGGTCACGAACTAGTCGCCACCGCGGAAGTAGGCGCGTCTTTCTGGCAGGTTGTTTTACCCTGGGTGGTGTGCCGACACGAGTGCATCGAAAAGTTTTCTGACGTGCGGCGCCAGCCGTTGCGAAGCCCGGCAGACGAGTTGCAACTCCCGCCTGGACCACTGCTCGTCGAGCGGTACGATCGAAAACGGCAGTGTGCCACTGAGCCGACGCGTTGTTGATTCTGGCACCAGCGACACGCCCACACCTGCTGCCACCATATGGCACACGGCCTCGAAGCTCTCGACCTGGATGCGAAACTGGATTGTTTGCCCCAGCAACAGGGCGGTCTTCGACACGTATTGCTGATGCGATGTCCGCTCGTTGAGCCCGATGTAATTCCACTCGAGGACCTGATAGAAGCGTACCGCCTCCGCCTGCGTCAGCGGATGGCTATTGGGCACGATCACGACAAGCCTGTCTTCGCGAAACGGTACGACCTCGAGGCGCCGCGTGTTCACCAGTCCGACGATGATTCCCAGGTCGGCGAGACCTTCGTCGACTGCGCGCACAGTCTCAGGACTCGTGTGTTCCTCGATCTCTACGTTGATCTTCGGGTTGTCGACCAGGAAGCGCGGCAGCAGCGAGGGCAAGTACTCGTGAATCGCGTTGGTGTTGGCGAACAAGCGAATATTCCCGCGCGTTCCCTCGCCGAACTGGGACAAGTCCTGGCGCAGTCTGGCTGTTTCGCGCAGGATCGCGATCGTCCTTGTCAGAAAGACTTCGCCAGCAGGCGTGAGCTCGACGCCGCGGCTGCGGCGCACCAACACCGCGCATCCACCGATTCCTCGAGGCTCTTGATTCGCGAACTCGCAGCGGCAACCGCGATCGGCAAACTCTCCGCTGCCTTGGTGAGATTACCGCAGGCAGCCACGGCGGCAAACAATCGAAGATCGGTCAAATCAAAACGCATCGAGGTTTCCTGTCTACCAGAGTTAGCGCTTGAGGACTTACTCGGGTCCCGTGCAGCATGGTTACGTTCGCAATGAATTCGTCGATCGCGAACGCTAGCTCAATGAAATAGTGACACACGTGCACCCCCCAAGTACACAATTCCGTTGATCAGGATCCGACCGGCATCTGACTCGTCGACCTCGGCCGAGCGTTTTCGGCGGAAGGCCGTGCGCATTTCGCAAAAAATACCTGGAGGACCAACACCATGTCATGGAAAGTAATCGCTCGGATTACTGACGTAGAACCGGGCGCCGTGAAAGCCTGTCGAATCGACAACATTCCGCTGGCGCTGTACAACCTCGACAACGAATTCTTCGCTACACATGATATCTGCACTCACGCGCAGGCCTGCCTGTCGGACGGATATCTTGAAGATGGCAAGATCGAGTGCCCCCTGCACCAGGGCGTGTTCGACGTGCGCACCGGCGACGCGGTTTCGGGCCCGGTCGACACCGCTATCCAGACTTTCGCTGTACGCGTGGAGGGCGACAATGTCCTCGTGGACCTGGACTGAAGCCTCAATGAATTCACGCCATGGCATGAAACAGCGCATCGTCATCGTCGGCGCGGGTCAGAGCGGCGCCCGGACAGCAGCGTCGCTACGCAAGCAGGGATGCACGGACGAGATCGTACTGATCGGCGACGAAGCCGAGCTGCCTTACGAGCGGCCACCTTTATCCAAAGACATCCTTAACGGGGCGCCGCTTTTGGGCACCATCATTTTTCCGCCGGAGTACTACACAAAACACGACATTGATGTGCGCATGGATACGCGCGTGAGCGAGATCGATCCGGCCTCAAGGCAGATCGTGTTCGTGGATGCCTCACGGCTCGTCTATGACCATCTCGTGCTGGCGACGGGCGTGCGGGCGCGGCGGCTCGTTCTCCCTGGCGCCGAGCTGGACGGTGTGCTGACGCTTCGCACAGCTCAGGACAGTACGCGACTTTCCGCGCGCCTGACAACCGGCGCGAGGATCGTCATACTCGGCGGCGGTTTTTTGGGCCTCGAGATCGCCGCGGCAGCCGTCAAGCGGGGTTGCGCGGTGACGGTCGTCGAGAGCGCGGTTGTGCTGCTCGGCCGGATCCTCGGCGGATTTCTCGGTGAGCGCCTCGCTGAGCTGCACCGTTCACATGGCGTCGATGTCCGGACAAATGCTCGTATCAAGGCAATTGAAGGTGAGGGATCGGTGAGCGCCATCGTGCTGGAAGACGGCACGACGATACCCGCAGACACTGTCGTCGTCGCCGTGGGGGCGCTTGCCAATGACGAACTTGCAAAAGAGGCGGGCGTCGAATGTGCGGATGGTGTGCTCGTTGACGCGCATACACGTACCTCGGTAGCTGGAATATATGCGGTCGGGGATGTCGCCCGGCAGCGTGAACGGTGGTCCGCGACGGCCGTTCGCCTCGAATCATGGGAAAACGCGGAACTGCAAGCGCAGGCTGCGGCATGCACGATCCTCGGTGTGCCTGCAAGCGGCGACGCAGCCCCCTGGTTCTGGACCGATCAATACGACCAAAATATCCAGATCCTCGGTGGTTGCGAGCCGGACGATGACGTCGTGATGCGGGGCGACGCCGCCGCGCCGTCGTGGTGTGCGTTCTTCGTGCGCCGCGGCCGCCTGCACGGCGCAGTGTTGATGAATGCGGGACGTGAACGCCGTATCGTCAAACAGATCATGGACACACGGCAGATTGTCGATTGCGGCGTGCTTGGCGACCCTGGCCGTCCCTTGAAGAGTCTGGTTATATCAAGCCAGTCCTAAATTAATGGAGATGAAGCATGCAGATCGAAATCAAACAGGTCGACCGGCCCGCACCGCCGTGTGCCACGGCTGCCAACGTGGAGCGCACTTGGCCCGAGGAAGGCAACTCACGCATTCCGTTCTGGGTCTATAGCGATCCTGAAGTCTATCGCCTCGAGAAGGAGCGCATCTTTCTGGGGCCGAACTGGTCGTACGTAGCACTTGAGTGCGAGATTCCGGACGCCGGCGACTACAAGCGCAGCTTTGTCGGGGACATGCCGATCGTCGTCGTGCGCGACACCGACGGCAGTGTTAACGCTTTCGCCAATAGCTGCGCGCATCGTGGCGTCGCTTTCTGCCAGAGCGATTCCGGCAATGCCAAGTCGTTTACTTGCCCTTACCACCACTGGAGCTACGACCTGAAGGGCAATGTCACCGGACTGCCCTTCAAGCGCGGATACAAGGGCAAGGGGGGCATGCCTAAAGACTTCGACGTCAGCGAACATCGCGCCCGCCCGCTGGTCGTCACGGTCCGCAACAGTGCGATCTTCGCATCGTTCGACCCCAGCGTCGAATCGTTCGAAGCCTACATGGGTCCGAACATGCTCCAGTATTTCGATCGCGTCTTCGATGGCCGCCGGCTCGAATTGCTCGGCTATATGCGGCAACGGATCGACGGCAACTGGAAGCTCATGTTCGAGAATCTCAAGGATCCGTACCACGCGAGCCTTCTGCATGTGTTCTTCGTCACCTTCGGCCTGTTCCGGATGGATGCGAAATCGGCGATCGAAATGGACGGCACTGGACGGCATTGCGCGATGGTCAACCGGCGCGCGGGCGAACTGGAAGCTGAAGCCGCGCGCGAAATGGGCCAGACCCTGCGCGACGATATAAAGCTCAAGGACACGCGGGTGCTCGACTTGATCCGGGAGTTTCCGGGCGATGTGACGGCGGTCATGAGCACGGTTTGGCCCAACCTGATTCTTCAGCAACAGTCGAACACGCTGGCGATGCGCCAGATCGTGCCGCACGGCCCGGGACAACACGACCTGCACTGGACGTTTTTTGGCTACGCAGACGACACGCCGGAAATGCGCGCGCACCGGATTCGCCAAGCCAACCTGATGGGGCCGGCAGGTTTCGTTTCGACCGACGACAGCGAGGTGATGGTGATGTCGCAAGAGGGCACGACGCCTTACAACGAACGGGCGGGCCTCGCCGAGATGGCAGGCCGCACCGTCGAGGACCACGATCACACGATCACCGAAGTGGCTGTTCGCGGCCTGTATCAACACTATCGCAAGGTCATGGGACTATGAACGCATCTGCTCATCCTGCCGCCCCCGCAATATCCGTCGAAACGCGCTTTGGCATCACGGACCTGTACAACGCCTATAGTGCCTCGCTCGACGAACGCCGTTATAGCCACTGGGCCTCGTTGTTTGCCGACAATGCGGTTTACCGGCTCGTGCCGAAGGAAAACTACGACCGCAACCTGCCCATCGCGATCATTTATTGCGACGGAAAGGGGATGATAGAAGACCGTGCATTTACGACCGTCGAAACGACCATTGCCCAACCTCGATCGCTACGGCACTTCGTGACGGGCATCGCGGTTCGCGAGGTCGTAGAGGGAGGCTATGAGATCGTGGCAAATTTTCTCGTCGTCCAGACCATGCTTGACCGGGGCACAGAAATAGTGATGTCGGGTCGCTATGTGGATCGCATCGTTCAGGATGGCGAAAGATTCCTGTTCGCAAGAAAGACTTGCGTGTCGGACACGCTTCTTTACCCGACCTCGGTCGTGGCGCCGGTGTAATACATGCGAGCCTACGGCGCGCAAGCGCCGTGCTATCACGGCTCTTCAGCCTCGATAAAGCGCATCGCAGCTAGCCGCGCATTCTCGACGTGGATTCGCGCCGCCAGTTCAGCTCCGTCCGCGTCACGCGCCTTGATGCATTTTTGCAGCTCCTCGATTTCGCACAGGCTTGCTGACAACCGGTCTGGCTGCAGGATTGTCGTGACCCGCAACAGATTGATGCGCGTGTAGAGACTGTTGAGCATTTGCTTGATCTGCATATTGCCGCAGTTGTCGAGTAACGTGCTGTACAGGCGCGTCTTCGCCGACAAGACGCTGTTGCGGTCCTGCGCCAGTATGCCGACCCGTAACGCCATGACGGCATCGTCGAATTGCTTCAGCGCAGCGTCATCGGCGACCCGCGCAAACTCGCGGGCGGCAAAGCCCTCCAGCAGACCACGTACCAAATAAACCTCTGAGGCTCTCTGTTTCGTCATGGTCGCGACGATCGGCCCTTTGTGCGGCAGGATCTGCACGAGCTTTTCCGCTTCCAGCTTTCGGAGGGCTTCACGCACGGAAGTCCGGCTGACGCCCATGCGTTCGCACAGGTCGCGTTCCACCAACCGCGCCCCCGGAGCAAACGTACCTGTGGTGATGGCGTCCCGCAGCATATTTTCAACCTGGCTGCGCAGCGTTTCTGCACGCACCAACCCGATGACTCCCGACATGCTGGTCCTCTTCGCAATGCTAGTGCTGCCCCACGATGGAAACAGCAGTGCAACAGCCGACGCCGTCTTCGCCAGCAACATTGAATCATTGACGCTAGTCCGCGGCGCAGCTCGTCTGTTCATTGGCCGCGATATCAAGCGCGGCCTTTGCCTCTTCGACCCGCAGTTTCTCCGGCAACGCCACGCCGTTCTTGACCGCAGTCACCTCGGCCAGTACCGACACCGCGATTTCTGGCGGTGTCCGGCTGCCGATATAAATGCCGACGGGTCCGCGCAACCGGGCGAGTTCGTCTTTACTTATATCGAAATACGTTTCGAGCCGCTCGCGCCGTGCGGCATTGTTCCGGCGCGAACCCAGCGCACCGACGTAGAACGCGGGCGTTCGTAACGCCTCCAGCAACGCGAGGTCGTCGAGCTTCGGATCGTGCGTCAGTGCAATCACGGCGCAGCGCTCGTCGAGCTTCATCTCGAGCACGGCGTCGTCAGGCATCGTACGCACGAGCGTCGTGCCGGGCACGTGCCAGGCATCGGTGTACTCCTCGCGCGGATCGCACACGGTCACCTGATAGTCCAGCCCGAGCGCGATCTGGCAAAGATAGCTGGAGAGCTGACCGGCGCCGATCACGAGCATCCGGTAACGCGGGCCGTGAATGGTCAGCAGCCGAAGCCCGTCGAAATCGACGCCGTCGGTCGACTCCACCGGGACGAGTTTCGCCGCGCCGCTTTCCATATCAAGCGAGCGCGCGACGAGCTCGCCGGCCACGACCCGGCGACATAAATCGTCGATGCCGCTTGTGCGCGTCAGCGGTTCGAGCACCAGTTCGATCGTGCCGCCGCACGGCAATCCGAAACGATGCGCCTCGTCAGCCGAGATGCCGTATTTCATCGCTTCCGGGTGCGTCTGCTCGATGCCGAGCCGCCGCACCCGGTCGATCAGGTCGTCCTCGATGCAGCCGCCGGATACCGAGCCGAATACCGAGCCGTCTTCGCAGATCGCCAGCATCGCCCCTTCGGGCCGCGGAGAGGAGCCCCATGTCTTGACTACGGTGACGAGCAGCACGCGACGGCCGTTTTCGATCCAGCGAACGCTCGCTTTCAGCACTTCGAGATTGACGCTGTCCATGAAAAATACCGAGTGGTTGCCTGACCATGACCTGGGCTTCGGAAGAACTCCGTTAGTGTCGCGACAGCGCCGAGCGCAAGGACATTTCTCGCGCGGCTTCCGGCGTGATGGTTCTGTTGAGCATGAAGCAGGCGACGCCGGCTGCGAGCAACGGCAACGCGCCAAGAAGAAAGATCGTTCCGATCGGCGTTCCGATGGAGATCAGGACACCGGCGAGCAGCGGGCCGACGATAGCGCCGATGCGCGCCACCGCGAAGGAGGCGCCGGTCGCGGTAGAGCGGATGAAGGTCGGATAGATCATGCTTGAAATGGCATTGAGGCCGATATTTCCACCCAGGACCAGCAGACCCGAGACCAGCGCCATTGCCATGGTGAGACTGGCGCTGGTACCGAGGGCCAGCCCGAGGGCCGCCACCGGGATGGCGCCGAGGACCATCGTCAGCGTCATTACCCGTACGCCCTTCCTGTCGATCATCCAGCCGAAGAACCAGCTGAAACCGGCACCAAGCTGGAACAGGGCCTGGCTGCGGGCCGCGTTGGCGAAGCCGATTTCGTCGGTCAGCAGCGTCGTCATCCACTGCGACAAAAAGAAGTGGGTGACGAAGGACAGGCCAAGCGCCAGCCACAGGAAGACGGTCATGGCCGAACGGCCCTCGGTGAAGAGGTGCCTCACTGGCACACCCGTGCGCGCCTGCTCATGGATGGTGAAGCGCGTGTCGTCCGCAAATTGCGCGCTGGGCTTCAGCTTGCGGGCATAGGCCAGGATGCGCTCGCTGGTGGTATTGCGCAGGATCAGGTAACGAATGGATTCAGGCAGGGCGGCAAACAGGATGATGACCGCCACCACGGCGCCGGCGCCGCCGACATAGAACACCGAGCGCCAGCCATACGCCGGAATGATCTCCGCCGCGAGAAGACCGCCCCCGGACGAGCCGGCGGTGTAGCCGAGATACAGGAGGGTGATGATCAGTCCGCGCTTACACGAGCGGGCATAGTCCGTGATCAGCGAGACCGCCATCGGCATGCCGCCGCCAATGCCGAGCGCGGCGCAGAAGCGCAGGATCGACAGTTCGACCAGGTTGTGGGCGAAGGGCACCGCGAAAGTGAAGCAGCCGAACAGCGCGGTAGCGAGCAGAATGGCGCGCCGCCGGCCGATGCGGTCGGCCAGCATAGCGAAGACGACCGAACCCGCCATCCAGCCGACGATGCTGATGTTGAACACGGGCGTCATCAGGGCCCGGTTGATGCCCCATTCCTTGATGATGCCGGGGGCGGCGTAATTCAAAGCCTGATTGTCGAAGCCGTCCGCCAGCATGACGAGAGCGCACAGAACGAAGAGGGTCACGGTGAACCAGCTGCGCTCCTGCGTCTCGACGACGTCGGCGATATCGACGGTATTGTTTTGGGTCATGGCGGTCTCCGGATGCCTCTGCTCCTGGGGTTGCTTACATGCGGCTGGCGCGTTGGCGCTCACTCGCCGTGGCCGCCCGAGGCTTCGCGCACCGGTGTTTCCGGCTTCACTCCGCCGCGCCGATTGGCCCAGGTGCGCTCGCCCGTCTCGCGCCAGCCGCCGGAGGTGGCCGCTTCTGCATACTCGTCCCAGCGCTTGTCCCAGTCGCCCAGATGATAGCCATGCCATGGCGGCTGCGGCGTGAGGCTGGGGAGGTCCAGCTCTTCCCAGATCTTGCGCGCCGCGGTCATGTATTCCTCCTTCGGCAGGGCCAGCGGCGGCATGACGTGCTTCAGCGTTGCGTCGATCAGCAGCGTACTTTCGAGTGGCGCGCGGCCGGACTTAGGACCGTGCCCGCTGGTGCGATAGGGCGTCACATGCACGTCGTGAGCGAAGTCGGAGCGATAGGCCAGCGACCAGAAGACGGCATCGGCGTTTTCCGGGTCGATATCCTCAGAGACCGCGATGACCAGCTTGCCGCACTGCGCCTGGAGCGTTGCGGCCCCTTGCAGGCCACGCCAGACCTCCGCCTGCTGCGTGCCACGTGCAAACTGGAGGAAGAGCACCTTGCGCAGGTTGGTCAATGGCTCGTGCATCACCACCCGCTGGATGCCGCGCACGCCCATTACCTTTTGCAGATGGTCGAGGAACAACGGCTCATAAGCCACCTTCTTCAGCACGGAGCTTTCGCTGGGCGTCACCTGGCTGATGATCGAGACGAAGACAGGCTTCTTCTTCATCGTGATCGCGGTGACGTGCATGGACATGTTGTAGTCCTCGAGCGCGACGTGGCCGTGGCTTTCGCCGAACGGGCCTTCGGGCTCCAGCGCATCGGTGTCGATCAGGCCTTCGATCACGATTTCGGCATCGGCGGGAACGAGGAGATCGATGGTCTTGCAGCGGACCACCCCGACCGGCGCGCGCATCAGGCCGCCGGCAACGGCCATCTCGTCCTGGTCGATCTGGAGCTTCTGCGGTCCGGTGAACAGCACGGCGGGGGCGCAGCCCAGCACGATGGCACACGGCATCTGCTCGCCCTTGGCCCGATATTTCTCCCAATGGAGATAACCGCCGGCTCCAGACAGGCGGCTCGCCATGCGCACACCTAGCCGGTTCTCCGACTTCAGTGCTGCGCGGTAGGTGCCCATGTTCTGGACGCCGCTCTCGGGATCCTTGGTCACGCAGAGCGTCGCGGTCAGATAGGGCGCCGCGTCGAAGCCGGGCGTGGAAACCGGCACCGGCAGGCGCGACAAACCTTTTTCCTTCAGCGCATCGCCGCTGATCACCACTTCCTGGCAGGGCGCCTGCGTCACCACAACGGGTGGCACCGGCTCGGCGATCGCGTCCGTCCAGGCGCGGCCGATCTGCTCGACCGGCAGGCCGAGGCCAGTGGCGTAGATCTCCGGCGAGGCGGCAAGGCCGCCGATCAGCACCGGGATGTCATACGTCTGGCCGTCGCTGTCGACCACATTGGTGAACAGGAACGCGCGGCGCTGATCTTCACGCAACCCGCCCTGGAACTGCCAGCGCGCCAGCGGATGCAGCTCCGTATCCTTGTTGATCGGCCGCTCGATGCGAATCAACAGCCCCTTTTCCTCCAGCCGGGCGATATGTTCCTGCAGATCGCGCGGGGCACCGCCGGCAGCTTCCGTTCGCGAAAGATCGTGAGGTGATGATGACATTCTGTCTCCTTAATATGAGACCCAGCAGATGGGTAAATTAGTGTGATTGTATGATTGCATAACAGTATTATAGGTGTCAACGCAGCTTTACCCACTCACGCATGGCACTCTGGGGGCGTCCGGACCGCCGCCGAACGATTGCTGGGCGTCGGATTTGGAGTGATGAATTCGGCCGATAGCCAACTGCCGAAGCGGCATGGCTCAGAGACCGCCCATGCACAAGTACTTGATCTCGAGATATTCATCGATGCCGTACTTCGAGCCTTCGCGACCGAGGCCGGATTGCTTGACGCCGCCGAACGGAGCTACTTCATTTGAGATCAGGCCGGTGTTAATGCCGACCATGCCGTATTCGAGCGCCTCGGACACGCGCCAGATCCGGCCGATGTCGCGGCTGTAGAAGTAGGCGGCGAGACCGGATTCGGTGGCGTTCGCCGCCGCAATTGCCTCGCGCTCGTCGCGAAAGCGAAAAAGCGGGGCGACGGGGCCGAAGGTTTCCTCGGTCGCGAAGCGCATTGAAGCAGTAACGTTACCCACCACAGTCGGCTCGAAGAAGAGCTTGCCGGCCGCATGGCGCTTGCCGCCTGCGAGCACGCGCGCGCCGTGCGCCACCGCGTCGGCGATATGCGCTTCGACCTTCCCGACAGCGGCCTCGTTGATGAGCGGGCCTTGCGTGACGCCGCCCTCGAAACCGTTGCCGACCCTGATTCGGGCGACCGCCGCCGTGAATTTTTCTGCGAACGCGTCGTACACGCTGTCCTGCACATAGAAGCGGTTCGTGCAGACGCAGGTTTGACCGGCATTCCGGTACTTCGAGGCGAGCGCGCCCTCGACCGCTGCGTCGAGGTCGGCGTCGTCGAACACGATGAATGGCGCGTTGCCGCCCAGTTCGAGCGAGAGCTTCTTGACCGTCGGCGCACACTGGCTCATCAGCATGCGGCCCACCGGCGTCGAACCTGTGAACGAGAGCTTGCGCACGATCGGGTTGCTGGTCATCTCCATGCCGATCGAGCGCGGATCGCCGACGACGACACTGAACACGCCGGCCGGTACGCCCGCGCGATGCGCAAGCTCGGCCAGCGCGAGTGCCGATAACGGCGTGGCTTCAGCCGGCTTCAGGATCATCGCGCAGCCGGCGGCGAGCGCGGGCGCGACCTTGCGCGTAATCATCGCGGCCGGGAAGTTCCAGGGGGTAATCGCGGCGCAGACGCCGATCGGCTCCTTCGTCACCAGCATCCGCTTGTCGGCGGCCGGCGAGGCGAGCACGTCGCCGTCGATCCGTTTGGCCTGCTCGGCGAACCATTCGATGAACGACGCCGCATAACCAATCTCACCTTTCGCTTCCGCGAGCGGTTTGCCTTGCTCGGCCGACATGATCGCCGCGAGGTCGTCCGTGTTCGCGACCATCAGTGTGTACCAGCGCTTCAGGACCTCCGCGCGCTGCGCCGCGGTGAGCGCGCGCCAGCCGCGCTGCGCGCGCTCGCCGGCTTCGATCGCGCGGCGCGTCTCGACGCCGGTCATGAGCGGCACGTCGGCGATCTTCTCGCCGGTGGCGGGATCGTCGACGGCGAAGGTGCGGGCATCGTCGGCGCCGCACCATGCACCGTCGACATAAGCGAGCGTGCGCAACAGGCTCGGGTCTGCGAGCCGGGAAAGCAGGTTGGATTCAGTCATGGTCATCGCCAAGGGCGGCCCGCTGGCGTGTGCGTCGCGGCGGGCCTGTGAGTGAGGTGGGGGAGCGGGTGGCGCGGGGGTTTACGGCTGCTGCTGGTCTTTCCAGCGCTTGACCACACCGGTTTCGATGTCAAACAGATCGAGCATGCGGCCTATCGTGTGATCGACGATGTCGGCGATCGTTTTCGGCTTCGAATAGAACGCCGGGACGATCGGCGAGATGATCGCGCCCATGTCGGAGAGCTGCACGAGCGTGCGCAGATGTCCGCCGTGCAGCGGCGTTTCGCGCACGCCGAGCACGAGGCGGCGGCGCTCCTTCAACACGACGTCGGCTGCGCGGCTGATCAGCGAGCTCGTGATGCCCGTGGCGATCTCGCTCATCGAGCGCACCGAGCACGGCACGATCAGCATTCCCTTTGTCTTGAACGAGCCCGAGGAAATGGCGGCGCCGATGTCCGCGGGCGAATACCATTTCGACGCCCGCGCGCGCAGATCGGCGGCGCGGTTGTCGGTTTCGTAGGTCATCGTCAGCTCGGCGGCCTTGCTGATCACGAGATGCGTTTCGATGCCCGCCTCGGCGAGAAGTTCGAGCGCGCGAATCCCGTAGATCACGCCGGACGCGCCGGTGATGCCGACGATGATCCGCTCCGGAGTACTGTTATTCGTCGCCACGATCGCCCTCGATGCCGCGCACCGGCGAATTCGGCTCGACGCCGCTGCGGCGGCGCGCCTGATAGGACGCATCGCGCTGCATCCATTCGCCGCGCGTCGCCTGCTCGGCGTTGCGGTCCCATTCCTCGGTCCAGTCGCCAAGCGAGTAGCCGTACCACGGCGACTCAGGCGTCAGCTTCGGCAGGCCGAGACGTTCCCACAGCACCTTCGCGTTCTCCATGTATTCCTTCTTTGGCAGCGCGAGCGGCGGCATCGGCGTTTTCATCGTAGCGTCGATCAGCATGGCTGAATCGAGACCTGTTGCGTGGTCCGAGCGTGGACCGTGGCCCGGCTCGCGGTACGGAATCATCTTCACGTCCTCGACCGGATTGCAGCGATAGCCCATCGCCCAGAACACGGCATCTGCGTTGTTCGGATCGATGTCGTCGTCGATCGCGATCACGAACTTGCCGATCGCGGCCTGCAGCGACATCGTGCCGTACAGCGCGCGCCAGACCTCGGTGCGCTTCGCGCCACGCTCGAACTGCAGGAACACGAAGCGGCGCAGGTTCGTGAGCGGCTCGTGCAGCGAAACCTTCTTGATGCCGCGAATGCCGAGGTGGTCGCGCAGGTGGCGCAGGAACATGGGCTCGTAGGCGAGACGTTTGATGACGCTCGATTCGGACGGCGTGACCTGCGAGATGATCGATGTCAGCACCGCGTCCTTGCGGCGCGTGATCGCCGTGACTTCAATGACCAGGTTGTAGTCTTCGAGCGCGACGTAACCGTGGCTTTCGCCAAAGGGACCTTCCGGTTCGAGGTACTGCGGATCGACGTAACCTTCGACGACGATTTCCGCCTCGGCGGGCACCAGCAGGTCCACCGTGCGGCCCTTGACGACGCGGATCGGCGCACCGGCAAGACCGCCTGCGACGCTCAGTTCATCGACGTTCGGACGCAACTTCTGCGGGCCCTGGAACGCGACGAGCGGAGGTGCGCCGAGCACGATGGCGACCGGCATCTTCTCGCCCTTCGCCGCGTACTTGCGCCAGTGGTCGAGACCGCCCGCGCGCAGGTTCACGAGCATCATCATGCCGAGGCGTGTCGCCGATTTCAGGTGGCCGCGGTAGGTGCCCATGTTCTGCACGCCGGTGTCCGGATCGCGCGAGATCACACCGGTCATCGTCATGTAAGGCGCGGCGTCGAAGCCGGGCGTCGAGATTGGCAGCGGCAGCGATTCGAGGCCGTTGCCCGGACCTTCGAGGTCTCGACCTTCGATCACGATGTCATGCACGGGGCCGCTTTCAACGACGACGGGCGGCACCGGATTATCGATTGCGCGGTTCCAGGCGTCGCCGATGTCATCGAGCGTCGGCACGTTCATGCCGATCCGGTAGATCTCCGGATTCGCGGCAATACCGCCAATGATGACCGGAATGTCGTACTTGCGGCCCTTGCTGTCGACGATGTTCGTGAAGAGGAACGCCTTCCGATCGGCTTCGGGAATGCCGCCGCGGAATTGCCAGCGCACGAGCGGATGCATTTCCGTGTCTTTATTCACCGGCTCGTCGATCCGGTACAGGAGGCCTGCCGCGTCGAGGCGTGCGATGTGTTCGTGCAAGTCCGCGTAACCGGTGTTCGCGGAAAACGTGGAAGTGGTGTCTTGATCAGCCATGGCTAGAGGTCCCGTGAGGCGCCACGTTGCGCGGCGCCCTTATTGCTTGAAGTGTTGCCCGGCGCGGGCGGGGTATCGGCGGATCAGCGGCGCATCGACGTCATTGCGTTCGCGAGCGACGCTCCCGCCACTTCGCTTGCGAGCGAGAAGTCGGGAATCGTGATCTCGCGGAAGTACGTCTTCAGCGCCGCGATGGCAATCCGGTCGCGCGTGCAGATCGAGGCGACCATCGCGTCCGCGCGTTCGCTTAGGGCCGCAGCCGGCACGACCTCGGCGACGATGCCCCACTCGCGCGCATTCGCGGCGTCGATGGTCTCCGTCAGGTAGACCATGTGCGCGGACGCTTTCGGCGGCACCTTGTGGCGCAGCACGGACAGCACGAGCGTCGGCGGCAGGTTTTTCTGCAACTCGGGAAGGTTGAAGCGTGCGCTGTCCGAGGCGACGGCCATGTCGCACGCGGTGACGAGCGCACAGCCAAAACCTTCCGCATCGCCTTGGACTTCGGCGAGGAGCGGCACTTCGCTTTCGTGCATCGCACGGTAGACGTCGAGAATCGGATCGGCCACGTTGCGGCGGAACTGCGCGGCCGTCGGCGGCGTGGAGGGCGGTGCGCCGACCGCGCGGCCGCGGCAGAACGCGGGACCGGACGCGCGGAGCCTGATGATTTTCACGGCACTGTCGCTGCCGGCCTTGCGGATCTCGGCGGCGAGCGCGCGCATTGCGTCGAGCGTCAGCGTGTTGCCCAAGTCCGGCTGGCCAAGGGTGATCCGGTATTCGGAATCGTGGAGCGCTGCGGTGAATTCGGTCGTCATGGAGAAAAGGTCCAAACAATGAAAACAGGGATGGGCGCCCGCGATGAGCGAGCGCCCGCGCAGGTCAGCGCGCGTAGGCGCCGGCCTCTTTGAGTTTCTGGAACACACGCTGCGGTACGAGCGGTGCTTCGGTGAATTCGACGCCGTATTCCGAGAGTGCGTCCTCGATCGCCCCGACGATTGCCGCGGCGGCCGGAATCGTGCCGCCTTCGCCCGCGCCCTTGACGCCGAGCGGATTCAGCGGCGACGGTGTTTCGAGGTGCACGATGTCGATGTTCGGCACGTCGGTCGCCATCGGCAGCAGGTATTCGCCGAAGTTCGTCGTGGTCGGCTGCGCGTTCTCGTCGTACTGCATCCATTCGAGCGTCGCATTGCCAATGCCGTGCGCAACCGAGCCGATGATCTGGCCGTCGACGATCATCGGATTGATGAGCTTGCCCGAGTCGTGCGCCATCACGTAATTGAGGATCGTGATGTGGCCGGTTTCGCGATCGACCTCGAGTTCGACGACGGCCGTGCCGTTGCAGTACGTCGACTGCGCGGGCGAGAAGTATTTCGTCTCCTCAAGGCCGGCGGTGAGACCCTTCGGCATCGTGAAGCCCGGCATGCCCTGCGAGATCTTCGCGAGCTCGCCGTAGCTCATGCGCTGTTCGATGCCCGAGCGGCGCGCCACGTGGCCCTCCACGAGCACGAGATCGTCGGTTTCGCACTTCCACAGGTGGGCAGCGAGCGTGAGCATCTTCTCGCCCACGGCCTGGGCGGCGATGTAGACCGAGTTGCCGGCGTTGACCGTCACGCGGCTCGCGAACGTACCGACGCCCATCGAGATGCCACCGGTGTCTCCGGTAACGACGTCGATTGTTTCAAGCGGCACGTTCAGCTGTTCGGCGCAGATCTGCGCGAAGGTCGTCTTGTGGCCCTGACCTTGCGGCGATGCGCCGGTGATCACGACGACGCGGCCGTTCGCTTGCACGCGCACCGTTGCGCCCTCGAACGGGCCCATGCCCGTGCCTTCGACGAAACTCGCCATGCCGATGCCAACGAAACGGCCCTGGCGGCGTGCCCCGGCCTTGCGCGCGGCAAAGCTCGCGTAGTTCGCGCGCTCGAGCGCTGCTTTTTGACAAGCCGGATAGTCGCCGCTGTCGTAACGCAGCGGGCTGCCGTCGCGATAGATGAAGCCCGCGTCATAGGGCATCTGCTCCGGCTGGATCAGGTTGCGCCAGCGCAGCTCGGCGCGGTCCATGCCGAGTGCGCGCGCGGCCTTGTCGAGAATCCGTTCCATGGCGAACACTGCCTGAGGACGGCCTGCGCCGCGTACCGGCGAGGTTGCGCACTTGTTCGTGTAGACGACGTCGAGCTTTGCGGCCATCGCCGGGATCACGTAGGGGCCGGGCGTCGTCGTGATGGAGATGTATGGCGTGATGATGCCCCACGGCAGGAACGCGCCGTTGTCGTGCACCATCTCGAGCTTTACGCCGCGGATCTTGCCATTGTTTTCGAGCGCGATTCGCACGGTCCACCACTGGTCGCGCTCCTGCGTGACTGCGAGGAAATGCTCGCGCCGGTCCTCGATCCATTTGACAGGACGCTTGAGCGCAACCGCCGCGATCGCGACTAGCGCCTCTTCGGGATAGAAGGGCAGCTTCGGACCGAAGCCGCCGCCGACGTCGTTCATCAGTACGCGCAGCTTCTCGGCATCCCACTCGAGCAGCTCAACAAGGTTCTTCTTCTCGTGGTGCGGCGCCTGACCCGACGACCAGACGGTCAACTCTCCGTTGGTCGCGTGATATTCGGCGAGATAACCACGCGTCTCCATCGGATGCGCGGACCCGCGGTTTTGCCAGTACGTTTCCTCGACGACATGCGGCGCATTGTTGAAGGCCGCGTCGATGTCACCGAAACCCATGTCGATATGCGCGACGACATTGTCTTTCGCGTCGGTGTGACAGAGCGGCGACTCGGCGCGCAGTCCGTCACGGCACTCGGCGACGGCGGGAAGCGTGTCGTACTCGATCTCGATCAGGCCGCAGGCATCTTCCGCGATATAGCGATTGTCCGCGACGACGAACGCCACCGCTTCGCCCGCGAACGTGACTTCCGTCGAGGTGAGCAGTTCCTGGGTGCGCTCAAAGCGGATCGCCGGGTTCGGCAGCATCGAGGGCGCGCGGCCTCGTGCACGGCCAGTCAGGTCCGCGTGCGTGTAGACCGCGTGCACACCCTTGAGCTCGCGGGCGGCCGTGCAGTCGATCGAGACGATCTTCGCGTGCGCGTGCGGGCTGCGCAGCACCGCGGCCTGCAACATGTTCGGCAGGTGCACGTCGTCCACGTAGGAACCCTGGCCTTGCAGCAGCTTTTTGTCCTCGGTA
Source organism: Caballeronia eucalypticola (assembly GCF_047608185.1). Classification (NCBI taxonomy): domain Bacteria; kingdom Pseudomonadati; phylum Pseudomonadota; class Betaproteobacteria; order Burkholderiales; family Burkholderiaceae; genus Caballeronia; species Caballeronia eucalypticola. The sequence continues at coordinate 12,966 of NZ_JBLKRU010000066.1, read as the reverse complement.
CGCAGGATGCGCTTGCCGATGTAGCGCTGGTCGGTGGGCGCACCTTTCAGGTCGGAAATTTCCATCGTGTTACTCCGTAGCTTGTGCCGTCGGTAAAGCGGCACGCTGATCGCGGATGCGCTGCGCGGCGAGCAGGGCAGCCGCGACGATCGGCTGGTAGCCCGTGCAGCGGCACAGATTGCCCGTGATCGCTTCGCGGATCTCGGCTTCGGTTGGCGCATCCGTTTCGTTCAGCAGTTCGGTCAGCGTCATCAGCATGCCAGGCGTACAGAACCCGCATTGCAGCGCGTGTGTTTCGGTAAAGGCTTTTTGCAGTTCGTTGAGCGTGCCATCGGCGTGAGCAAGTCCTTCGACGGTGGTCAGCGAGCGGCCGTTGACCTGGGCCGCGAGCGTCAGGCAAGCGCGCGCAGTGCGGCCTTCCAGCAGCACGGTGCAGGCGCCGCATACACCGTGCTCGCAACCGTAGTGCGTGCCGGTGAGATAAAGGTGGTGACGCAGGAAGTCACCGAGCATGAGGCGCGGTTCGACCTCGCGCTCGTAAGCGGTGCCGTTCACGACGACTTTGACGGTACGAGTCTCCATGTCCATCTCCTTTTTTGTCACTCTATGATTGTCTTGCTGTCTGTCCTGCGACGCGCGAGAACGCTGTCTTCAGCGCTCTTTCGGTCAGGACGCCGGCGAGATGCTGACGGTAGTCGGTACTCACGTGCGCGTCGGTCATCACGTCGAGCGCACGCGCGGCGTCGCTCGCGATGCGCAGCGCGCTTTCATCCATCGGGCGGCCGCGCAGGGCGGTCTCGACCTCGTGCATCCGCACGGGGCCGGGGGCGACGCCGCAGATCGTCAGCGAAACGCGGTCGAGGCGCCCTTGCGGATCTGCGGTGCAGAGCGCCGCAGCGCCGACGATGGCGTAATCGCCATGGCGCCGCGCGAACTCTTCGAATGCGTAGCCATGGCCTTCGGGCCAGATCTCGAGCGAGATGCCGGCGAGCAGGTCGCCTTCTTCAAGCGCGGGCGTCATGTACATCATCGCCCAGTCGGACATCGGTAGCTCGCGGGTCGTGACTGCGCCGTCTTCGTAGCGGGCGATCGTCAGGACACCGTCAAGTGCGGCGGTGAAGCATGGCTGCTCCGACGACGGGTCCAGCTGGCACAGGCTGCCGCCGAGCGTGCCGCGGTTGCGGATCTGCTTGTGGCTAACGAGCTGGTAAGCCTCGCGGATCAGCGGCGCGCGCTTCATGACCAGCGGCGACAGTTCGATGTCGCGCTGCCGCGCCATTGCGCCGATGTGAAGGCGGCCATTGCGCTCTTCGATGCGGGTCAGCGCCTCGACGCCGTTCAGGTCGATCAGATGACTCGTCATCAGATACCGGAAGTTCATCATCGGCATCAGCGACTGGCCGCCGGCGAGGACCCTCGCATCCTCGAGCGTGCCGAGCAACTGCGCGGCTTCATCGACGGTGATCGGCGCGTGATACTGGAATTCAGTGGGTTTCATGCGTGCTCCGATAGTGCGGTGGCTTCCTCAGCGGGGCTGCTTGCGCCCGAAGAGCCGCGCGAAGAAATTCCGGATCGACTGCCACATTGCCTGGCGCACGAGTGCGCCGGCGTCAAGAGGCGCGACGGGTGCCGCTGCGAGCGGCGGCCGACGCGTTTCGGTGGCTGGCCTGGGTGCAGCTGCTTCACCGGCCGTGTTCGTCCCACCCGGTTCACCATCGGTGTCTGGCGTGGCGGCCGGAGCGGCCTGGGCGTAGTGCGCCGCGTCCGCCTCGATGAGTGCGGATAGGTTCTTGGCGAACTGGTTCAGCAGCTGCTGCGAGAGCGCCTCGATCATCCCGGCGCCACGACCGTACTGTGCGACTGTGCCCGACAGATTGACGTCCGAGACAACGTCGACCTTGGTCTTGCCGCCGCCCGAGTCGGTGACGACCGCGTTGATCTGCGCATCGGCGCCGCCGCGGCCTTTCGTGTCGGTACCGCTTGCAGACACCACGACTGTGTGGTCGGCGTCGTTCTGTTCAGCAATCTTGAATTTGCCTGCGAACTTCAGCGTGAGCGGGCCGAGCTTGACGGTGAAGCCGCCCTTGTAACTGCCGTCAGGCTGCTGTTCCTTGAGTTCCGCGCCCGGAAAACACGGTGCAGACCGTTCGATGTCGATCATGGTCTTCCAGACATCCGAGGGCGGTGCTTCGACGGTAAAAGACGAACGGATTGTGATTGCCATACTGCCTCCTAGGAGCGATCGGCCCGTGCTGGCGCCGTCCCACTTATTTAGTCACTACTTAAGCCGCGCGGCGCGTGAAACTGTCCTATGCGCAAGCGGGCTCGCGTTTCATTTCATCGAGCGACGGTCGACAGAAAATCGTCGAATACCGTTGCAAAGACTTCGCGCATGTCGAACGCTCCAAAGTGCGCCGCGCCCGGCACCACGACGAAACGGCTATTGGGCAGCGCTTCGGCGATCTTCTGCGACACCGCTGGCGGAATACTTGCATCGGCATCGCCCGCAACGACCAGCGCCGGTGCCCGCACGTCTCGCAGTTCGCTGAGATTGTCGAGGAGCGAGATCGCTCGCCAATTTGCGCTCCAGCTATACCAGTCGTCCGCAGCGAGCCGCGTGCGGCACTTCTGGATAAGATCGGGGCGCGGCGTATCTGCGGTGAACCAGCGCGTGATCGTGTCGTCGATTACTTCGGACATCGAACCTTGCCGGCTCATGTCACCGCGTGCCAGAATGCGCGGGCGCGCTTCGTCGGGAAATCCGCCGGCCGTTCCGCAGAGAATCAGCGCGTCAACAAGCTCGGGGAACTGGATCGCAACACGTTGCGCAATCATGCCGCCCATCGACACGCCTGCGAGAGTGGCACCGGTAAGGCGTTCCTGGCGCAGCATTGCGGCGACGTCAGTCGCATGATCGGCCAGCGTGATGGGGGCGGTGACGAGGCTGGAGTCTCCGTGGCCGCGGATATCGATCGTGATGACCTCATATGACGCGGCCCAGTGCTCGACGTATTCGTCCCACCAGCTTCGATCAACGCCGATCGGGTGAAGCAGGACCAGCGGCCGGCCCGTGCCGCGACGGGAGTAGGCGATGCGGCCGGCTGGGACTTCGCAGAAAGTTGATTGAGACATGACCTATACGAGTAATGCGCGCAGGAGGGTTACAGATGCAATCCGCGATCGGCCACCGGGTCGGCAACCACCGCGCGAAACGCCTGCAACCCACTGGAATACCAAGGCATGCGCGCCTGGGATGACATGACCAATCGCGGCGCGCGCTTCACGAACCGCAAGCCGCCTTCAGGCGGTAGCGGCAGCTTTTGCCTTCAGATCGAGCACAACCGCCTTCGCGCGACGCAGCCCTTCGGCTGCGACGGGAATGCCCGCATAGACGCCGGCCTGCAGCACCACTTCGGCAATTTCCTCTTCCGTCACACCGTTGTTTATCGCGCCGCGCGTGTGCACTTCGAACTCGTGCCAGCGGCCGAGCGACGCCAGCATCGCGAGATTCAGCATGCTGCGTGTTGGGCGCGTGAGGCCCGGGCGATTCCACACGTTGCCCCAGCATACGTCTTCCGTGTATTCAAGGAAGACGGTGTCGAATAGATGGGGGGCGACGTTGCTCTGCGTGTGACTCGAGCCCAGCACTTCCTTTCGGATCTTTGCGCCGATGGCACGACGTTCAGATAGCGTGATGTCTTCCATTGAGTATCCTTCGGGTTTGTCCAGCTGTTGTAGGATTGTATAATGAGAGGCAGTATCGGAGCTTCGTCTCGCAATGTCAATATGATTGTATTACGAAGTTGGGCTTGGCTCCACTAAATTCAAACGGCAAAAGGGATGGAATGAACACCAACAGATTGGTAGTGCGGTCGGTGGCAACGCTGCGCCAGCAGGTGATCGACGGTTTGCGCGCATGTATTAGCGACCTGACTTTCAAGCCAGGCGACCGGTTGATCGAGCGCGAGCTGTGCGAAATGCTTGGTGTGAGCCGCACGCTCATTCGTGAGGCGTTGAGTCAACTGGTAGCCGAGGGGCTTGTGCAGATCATTCCGCATAAAGGTCCGATCGTCTCCGTGATGACAGCAGACGAGGCGAGAGGTCTGTATGAAGTGCGCGCGGTACTTGAGGCGCTGGCGGGCCGTCAGTTCACCGAGCGGGCGACGGACGAACAGCGCGTCGCACTGAAGGAGGCTTTTAATCCGCTCGCGCTGATACGGGACATGCAAGGCCAGGAGGGCATCATGCTCTTCCTGAAACAGAAAGCGCGTTTCTATGACGTGATGCTTGAGGGCGCCGGCAATCCTGTGCTCATGGAGATGCTACGCCTCGTCCATACGCGAGTGATGATGCTGCGCGCGACGACGCTCTCGCAGGAAGGACGCCTTCCGCAAAGCTATGATGAAATCGCGACGATCGTCGACGCAGTAATGCGGCGCGACGCCGACGCGGCTGCGGCGGCGTGCAAGCGCCATGTAGAGCAGGCGGAAAGGCTTGCGGTCCAGGTACTGGCCGCCGTGGCTGGTTAGGTTCACGAAACGCCTTGTCTGCCAACTTGTTTTTTGCCCTTTACGTTTGGCAGAGGGTGAAATTGTCGCTTCGCGGACCGGTCCGATGAGCACGCGGTCCAAGCGATGTTTTTACCTCCAGATTCGTCGCCATCGCTGTCCACAGCGTGTATTCGTCCCGGATGCAGCTGACCCCCGCGCTACGGAACCTTCCATTTCTTCCGATCCTCGCTTCGACGCCCTTGGGCATCATGCCCACACAGCGGCTTGCACCAGACAGTAATACAATCATCTGTATTGCAATCTAATTGCATTACGCTATACTGCGCCAAATGATCAATCGGGCGAGATGACCCGGATCAATCGAATCGCTCGCCCTTGTGGCGGAAGATCAGGAGACGGAAACAATGGGTACAACGCAGGGCGCCAACGCGGCGCCGGTGGAGTCGGCCGAGCCACAAGCATTCAAGTTGTCCCGCTATCAGTGGCTGGCGTTGATTTCGGCGTTCCTCGGCTGGATGTTCGATTCGATGGACCTGAATCTCTTTACGCTCGTGCTCGTGCCGAGCGTCGGCCAACTGTTGCACAGTACCGACGCGACAGAAATCAGCAAGATCGGCAGCTACATCATCTCGGGCAAGCTGCTTACATGGGGCATTGGCGGTGTGCTGTTTGGCGTGGCCGCCGACCGGTTTGGCCGCTCGCGCATCATGGGCTGGACCATCCTCATCTACGCGGCCTTCACGCTGCTGAGCGCATTCTCGAAAACGTGGTCCCAGCTTGCTATCGCGCAGGCGATGGCCGGTTTTGGCATTGGCGGTGAGTGGGCGGCAGGGGCTGCGCTCGTTGCCGAATCGTGGCCCGGCCGGCAACGCGCCCGCGCCATGCAGATCATGCAAATGGCGTTCGCGTTTGGCTTTCTCGTGGCGGCGCTCGACAATCTGCTGCTAGGCCGCTTCGGCTGGCGCATCGTACTCGGCGTGGGCGCCGCGCCCGCACTCGTCACAATTCTTGTGCGCCGCTTCGTGCCTGAGCCCCAACGCTGGGTGCAAGTGCGCGAGAGCGTCATAGCCGAATCGGCGTGGCAAACTTTTACCGCCATCTTCGCGCCGGGATTACGCCGCAAGACGATCATCGGCGTAATCGTGTCGTCGGCTGCCATGCTTGGCTGCTGGGGCGGTCTTACGTTTCTGCCGAGCTGGATTCATCAGTTGTCGGTTGTAGCCGGCGATCATGGCGACATCAGCAAGACGGTCAGCTACGCGTTCATTCTCATGATGATCGGCGCGACGCTCGGCTACCTTACGCTGATCTGGATGCTCGACGCACTCGGGCGCCGGATGTCGTACTTCATCTTTTCGGCAGGGTCGCTCGTGGTCTCGCTTGTGCTGTTCATGACGGTGCATGACATTGGCCGGGTACTGTGGCTGATGCCGGTGTACGGATACTTCGTCATTGGCGCGTTTGGCACGTTTGCCGCCTATTTGCCCGAGCTCTTCCCGACCCGCGTGCGTGCGACAGGGCAGGGCTTCTGCTGGAACATGGCCCGTGCGCTGACAAGTATTGGTCCCATCGCCGGAAATGCGGTAGTGATGAAGTTTGGTTCGTTTCCGGCAGCATCGGCGGCGGTGTCGCTGCTCTTTATCGTTGGCATGGTGTCGATATGGTTCGGTCCGGAGACAAAGGGCGTTCCGCTCGACAACTGAGGATCACTGAATACAACTGGGCGGCCGAGTAGTCCGTCTCGCGGGTGCCGGTGTTTCCTCCTTGCGAAGGCGCTTGAAGGGAAAGTGCGCCGCCGGCCCCAGTCCGCGTCGCCAGGCAGCATTTCTTTTTTTGGTCTACTGGAACACACCTTGAGTACAGACATGCCAAAGCCCGACGCTTCAATCCGAGAGGCCAGCGCAGAATTTCCGTCCGCGCGCGTCTTCGACGTCGGAATCAACGAGCGCTTGCCGCTCCCGCAACTGGCCGTGCTCGCGCTGCAGAACGTTTTCGGAATGACGGGTATGTTTGTGTTCCCGGGACTGCTCGGCCGCGCATTTCAGTTATCCGATCCGCAGATCGCGTACCTGTACGGGATGACCTTCATGACGTGCGGGATCATCACGATCCTGCAATCGGTGCTCCTGTTGCGCCTGCCGGTCGCGCAGGGTCCCTACGCAGGCAGCTTCGGTGCGCTCCTGACGGTCGGTCATTTGCAGTCGGGCGGCCTCGGTACGGCATTCGGGTCGTTCTTCGTCGCTTCGTTGATTTGGTGCCTGCTCACGGTGCCGATCCGCGGACGCAGCGTGGCGGGCATGTTCGCGCGGCATCTGCGCGTGCCTCTCATCTCCGGGATGATCGTGATGTTGATCGTGGTGCAGATCGCCAGCGTCGCGTTGCCGACCTGGATCGGCAACCCTAAACAGCCCGGGTTTCCGGTCGTGAACCTGGTGTCCGGCGCGGTTGCGGTGGCCGGTATTGTCTACGCGATGCTGTGGGGCGGCCGTCGGCTGCGTCGCGTCGCGATCCTGCTTGGCCTCGCGCTCGGCACGCTGGTCTACACCCTGTTCCAGCCGGTTTCGTTCGCGGCGGTAGCCGCCGCGCCGCTCATTGTCGAGCCGCGCATCTTTCCGTTCGGCTTCGGCATGCGCCCCGATCTCGTTGCGGTGTTCCTGCTCGTGCTGATTCCAGCGGGCATGGGATCGATGGCCCTCTACCAGACAGTCGCCGAATGGGGCAATGAGACGCTGAGTCCGGGTCGCATGTCCGAAGGGCTTTTCGGCGTCGCGCTCGGCTCAGTTGTCGCGGCAGTGTGGGGCGGCTTCAGCACGATCGCGTATCCGGACAACATCGGTATTCTGCACGCAACGCGCGTCGGTTCGCGCTTCGTGACGCTCGCTGCAGGCATCCTCCTGATCGTACTCGGGGGCTGCGTGAAGTTCGACATGCTGCTGGTCGTCGTGCCGATTCCGGTGATTTCGGCTGCTGCGACGTTACTGTTCGGCATCGTCTTCATGCATGGCGTGCACATTCTCGCGCAGGTCGAGTGGGACGATCGCCGGCTGATTGCGTCGGGACTGGCGTTTGTCGTTGGCCTCGGCGGTCTCTTCATATCACCCGATGTCATTCATGCGATGCCGCTGATGCTCCAGCTCGTGCTTCAGCAACCGGTGATCTCGGGCGGGCTCACGCTCGTCATATTGCACACGCTGCTTTGCTCGAAGCAGCAGCCGTCGAACACGTCGCCGGCCGCGCGTGCCCCCGCACAGAACCAGGCCTAGGCAAGGCCGTAAAGATGCCCGGGCGGGCTGCCCGGGCGGACTCTTCGACGCGCTGTTATTTCTGAAGATCGTGTATCCGGATCGAGACAACCCGGCAGCATATATCTTATATTTTGTAGTACATATCAATAAGAGAGCTAGCCTTCGGAACGCCACTCGACACGGGCCAACGTGTGCGAAAACGCGCCGCTTCGCAGCCATAAATCCAGGGTTTGGAGAGGTAGGAGACATAGATGAAAATAAAGATGGGGATGAAAGCGCTCATTCTCGGCGCAGCACTATTCGCTGAGGCAGCCCATTCGCAATCAAGCGTTCAGCTCTACGGGCTTCTCGATGCGTTCATCGGCTACAAGAAGCCGATGAACGGTCAGTCGAGTGTGATCGCGGGCAACGGTGGCATGACGGCACCGTACTTTGGTCTACGCGGGTCGGAGGACGTCGGTGGCGGTACGAAGGTCATCTTCGACCTCGAAGGCTATTTCAACGTCCAGAACGGCTCGATGGGCCGCACTGGTTTCCCGCATGACGGCCTGTTCTCGCGCAACGCGTACGTTGGCGCGAGCGGCCAATACGGTACGGCGACTGCCGGCCTGATTCCGCCGCTGCTGTGGTTTTCGACAATTACATTCAATCCATTCTGGAACTCATTCGTATTTTCGCCGATCGTGCTGCACAGCTACGTCGGCGTGAATGGCCAAGGCGTATTCGGCAATGCAGGCGAGTGGTGGAACTCCGTGTACTACGCGTCGCCGTCGTTTAACGGACTCGTCGGGCGTGCAATGTACTCGTTCGGCAACGACCCGGGCCATCTCGGCCAGAACAAGTGGAGCGGCCAGGTCTCGTACAACAACGGCGGTTTCGCGACGTCGGTTGTGTATCAGCAGATCAAGTACAGCCTGAACGCTGGCGACCTCGGCACCGTGCTACCGGGACTGACGACGCAGTCGGTGGCGAACTTTGGCGTGTCGTACGACCTGAACTTCGTGAAGCTGTATGGCCAGTACCAGCACGTCTGGGATTCGATCTCGAATGGCAACGTTGGAATCGATACCGGCCAGATCGGCTTCGCGATTCCAGTGGGCATCGGCCGGATCCTTGGCTCGGACGCGTATTCGAAGAGTTCCGGCCATAGCTTGGTTTATCGCAACACCTGGGCGCTCTCGTATGACTATCCGCTTTCGACGCGCACCGATATCTATGCGGCGGTGCTGTCCGATCGCGCAAGCAGGATGTCGAACGGCACCACGATCGGCGGCGGTTTGCGTACGCAGTTCTGATCGATTGCCGGTGCCGACGATCCGCGAGACCTGCTGACTAAGCTCCGCGGGAGAGAGGCGGTCGCGCGAATTCAGACAGCAGGATGGCCGGTCGTTGCCCGCAGTTCGAACTCGATCTGTGGGCAATCCACGGCTTACGACACGGGAAATGCAGCGTACGGCACATACCCGGCCCGACGAATTTAACGATGTCAACGGAGGAGATATGTTTGAGATTGGAGCAGCAGGTAGCGGCGCGCGCAGGATTGGTTTGAGGGGCTCGGTGGCCGTCATGACCCTATTGGGGCTTTCAGGCGGCGCCGCTCATGCACAAAGTAGCGTTACGTTGTATGGCTCGCTGGACGGCGGCCTGCGCAATGTGGTTGGCGGCACAAAGGGAGGCGGCGCGGCGCTGACGATGGCATCGAACGGTGTCTACAAGTCGAATCGCTGGGGGTTTCTCGGCATCGAGGACCTGGGCGGTGGGTACTACGTCCGGTTCAATCTGGAAGCGGGCTACATTCTCTCGACGGGCGCCAACAGTAGCACGACGAATCAGGAGTTTCAGCGGACGTCGACGGTCGGGTTGGGGGGCCCGTTCGGCCAGGTCAACATAGGCCATCAGTTCACGCTGCAGCACCGGCTGATCAAGGACTTCGAGCCGTTCGACCTGCACTATCTGGGCATTACCGAAGCGGCGGCGATCTCGGGCGGCACCAGTGGCCGCGACGACAATGCTATCCACTACCACGGCGACTTCGGTCCATGGACGGCTCGTGCGGTCTACGCACCGGGCGGTGTGGCAGGCAGTCTCGCCAGCGGCACCATGCTCGCGGGCGGCGTGAACTATCACACCAAGATGTTCAAGTTCGGTGCAGGCTATACGCATCGTTCGAACCCGTTTTCTGCCACATCGAACACTTTTTTTGCCAACGATCAATACACGGCGGGCGGTGCCGTGACGATCGGCCCGGTTGAACTGATGAGCGGCTATTCGCTCGCAACACAATCCGTTCCGTCCACGGTGCACAGCAAGACGCGCAATCAATACCTGTGGGGCGGATTTCGCTATCAGGCCTTGCCGGACTTCAACGTAACGGGCGCGTATTACGACAACAAGAACGCGACGAACGGCGTGGACGGGAGAAAGGACGTCGCCATTCTGGGCATCAGCTACGCGCTGTCGAAAAGCACTGAACTTTACGCCGATATCGACTACACGCATTTCACGGGTGGCTACGTGACCAATGCAACGCTGAACCCTTCCGGGCATGACAAACAGACAGGCATCTCGTTCGGCATGAACCACTTCTTCTGAGACTCGCTAATCACAAGCTGGATGTGAGGGAGGCATGTATGAACCTGTGATCCCGCCCCGTGTATTTGAACCAAGCAGGACATCGAGGGTTTCGGCCGTAGTCTTCGCTTGACTGATCCCGATGAGCGACGAGTATTCAATGCGGGTCGCGCGGATATGCGCTGAAAACATTCCAGCTCGAACGCGTCGCGGTCGTCGATTTCGATGCCCATAATGACGACGGCACACAAGCCGCGTTCTTCAACCGGCCTGAATTGTTCTACGCGTCGAGTCATCAGTCGCTGTCATACCCGGGGACCGCGCTGCATCGGAAACTGGCGTGGCTCACAGCATCGTCAACGTACTGCGGTCGCGCGGGTGCGGTTTTGAGTTGTTCCGGGAGCACATCGAATCCGGTATGTTGCAAGGCGATACGATCGATCTAATTTCTATAATTTGACAGATTTTATGATCACCGACAAGCACAATTTAGTGCGAGTTTTTCGAATAAATTCGAAAATAAGTGCTAATCAATGAGATTCAAGGGCTATATATATGGATGGTCCTGATAAAACCGGCTGTCCGCTATCAGAGATTTGCATACCTCTTGCTACACTTGAGTGTAAGGCTAAATTGCCTTACATAGGCCTTTTCGGAGGGGTTGTGATGAGTACGTTAACCGTGACATCGAAAGGGCAGGTCACCTTGCGAAAGGATGTATTAGATCATCTGGGCGTTCAACCTGGACAGCGGATTTCGGTTGATAAGCTGCCGGACGGCCGGGTGGTAGTCAGCGCGGTGCACGCCAGCGAGCCAATCAGCGTGGTTTTTAACCTTTTGAAAAGAGACAACCGGCCCGCGCTGTCAATCGACGAGATAAATGATTTGGCGGCAAAAGGTTGGGCCGACAAGCGATGAAGATTACGGCCGATACGAATGTCCTTGTGCGTGCAATGATCGGCGATGACGAGCAGCAAAGTTCGCTCGCGCAAGCGGAGCTCGCGGCGGCCGAACTTGTCGCGATCGCACTGCCGTCGCTATGCGAACTGGTGTGGGTACTCTCGCAAGGTTACAAAATCGCGTTCGATGAGATTGCCGATGCTGTGTGGCGCCTGACTAATGCCGCGATTGTTGTGGTGAACCGTCCCGCTGTCGAAGCCGGGCTTGCGCTCCTAGATGCCGGGGGCGACTTCGCCGATGGTGTAATTGCGTACGAAGGGCGATGGCTGGGTGGCGAAACGTTCGTGTCATTCGACAAAAAGGCGGTGAAGCGCCTGACGGCTCAGAGCAAGGCTGCGCGTCTACTCGCATGACGGTTGCGTCGTAGGTAATAGGCGGGACCGTAATTGCCATATCCAGAGAAAGCCTAATTAAATGGTCCGTCAGTAAAATCTATGGGCGAGTTCTGGCTCAGGAAGTTTGCCAAGTACGTGATATAGCGAGAGTTCCGTCATTTTGAAGGTGCGATATCCATAGGCTTTTCTCATAGTGACTTTGGCTTTGTTGTTCAGTCCCTCAACGATGCCACTGGAGAACGCCTTTCGCGCCCGGAAATAGTTGAGCAACAGCTCTCGATGGGTGCGTACTGTGCGAGCGAATTTCTTGAGCGGGTCGATGCGCGAGCGCATGACCTCGCTGCACCACTGATCCAGGAATTTGCCTGCCCATGCGGGTGACTCGTAGTCCCAGAATTGCTGGAAGTATTCTTTGAAGAGGTAGGCCCGTACGCTCTTGAGGTTATAGCGCAGCACCTCACGCAGCTTGATGCGCTGGGAGTCGGTCAGGTTCCCCGGGCGCTTGAGCAGACACCAGCGCGACTTCTTAAGCACCGGCTCGTAGCCGTCCTTGACCAGTTGGCGTGCTTCGCCCGCACGGACCTCGTCGATGGCAAGATTGAGTTTAGCGACGATGTGAAAGCGGTCCAGAATGTTCAGCGCCCCTGTGCAATGCAGTTTGATCATGTCCAGATAGGGTTTCCACATGTCCGAACACACAAACTCGATGCCCTGCGCCAGTTCCGTGCCGATCATATCGAAGAACTTCTGGAACGCTTCTTTGGTGCGCTTCTCGCCCACCCAGAGCAGGCGCGTGCAGCCCGCCTCGATCTGGTAGACCAGTGTCAGATACTCATGACCACGACCGTAGGCGATTTCGTCCACGCCGATGGCCCGGATATGCCCCAGCTCGCGATGCTCCAGACCCCATTGCACGACATAGGCCACGGCCTGTTGGACCTTCTCCCAACTGGTGTGGAAGGACTGTGCCGTGTCCTTCCATGAAAGCTTGCGCGCCCAGTGCGCCAAGTACAGCATGTACGCCCTGGTCAACTGGTGCTTGCCCATTGCCCAGGGCACCTCCTCTACCTTGACCCCACATCGCCTGCATTCCACGCGCCTCATGCTGTACAGTAAAAACACCGCAAAGCCCCAGATCGGGATGAACTCGAAGCGGCGTTGGGGCAGTTGGTCGTAGCCCCTGGCGGGTTGATGGCATCCTGAGCAGCACGCTCTGGAGCCTTTGCGCGGGCGCACATCGATCTCGATAGTATTGCTATGCATGCACAAGCGCGCGGTACCGTAGACGAAGCCAGGGAAATGGTGGCAGGCATTAAGCAGACGAGTCAAAAGCATGAGCAACAA
>NZ_JBLKRU010000065.1:0-34504 GCF_047608185.1 Caballeronia eucalypticola | reverse complement strand
TTGTTGCTCATGCTTTTGACTCGTCTGCTTAATGCCTGCCACCATTTCCCTGGCTTCGTCTACGGTACCGCGCGCTTGTGCATGCATAGCAATACTATCGAGATCGATGTGCGCCCGCGCAAAGGCTCCAGAGCGTGCTGCTCAGGATGCCATCAACCCGCCAGGGGCTACGACCAACTGCCCCAACGCCGCTTCGAGTTCATCCCGATCTGGGGCTTTGCGGTGTTTTTACTGTACAGCATGAGGCGCGTGGAATGCAGGCGATGTGGGGTCAAGGTAGAGGAGGTGCCCTGGGCAATGGGCAAGCACCAGTTGACCAGGGCGTACATGCTGTACTTGGCGCACTGGGCGCGCAAGCTTTCATGGAAGGACACGGCACAGTCCTTCCACACCAGTTGGGAGAAGGTCCAACAGGCCGTGGCCTATGTCGTGCAATGGGGTCTGGAGCATCGCGAGCTGGGGCATATCCGGGCCATCGGCGTGGACGAAATCGCCTACGGTCGTGGTCATGAGTATCTGACACTGGTCTACCAGATCGAGGCGGGCTGCACGCGCCTGCTCTGGGTGGGCGAGAAGCGCACCAAAGAAGCGTTCCAGAAGTTCTTCGATATGATCGGCACGGAACTGGCGCAGGGCATCGAGTTTGTGTGTTCGGACATGTGGAAACCCTATCTGGACATGATCAAACTGCATTGCACAGGGGCGCTGAACATTCTGGACCGCTTTCACATCGTCGCTAAACTCAATCTTGCCATCGACGAGGTCCGTGCGGGCGAAGCACGCCAACTGGTCAAGGACGGCTACGAGCCGGTGCTTAAGAAGTCGCGCTGGTGTCTGCTCAAGCGCCCGGGGAACCTGACCGACTCCCAGCGCATCAAGCTGCGTGAGGTGCTGCGCTATAACCTCAAGAGCGTACGGGCCTACCTCTTCAAAGAATACTTCCAGCAATTCTGGGACTACGAGTCACCCGCATGGGCAGGCAAATTCCTGGATCAGTGGTGCAGCGAGGTCATGCGCTCGCGCATCGACCCGCTCAAGAAATTCGCTCGCACAGTACGCACCCATCGAGAGCTGTTGCTCAACTATTTCCGGGCGCGAAAGGCGTTCTCCAGTGGCATCGTTGAGGGACTGAACAACAAAGCCAAAGTCACTATGAGAAAAGCCTATGGATATCGCACCTTCAAAATGACGGAACTCTCGCTATATCACGTACTTGGCAAACTTCCTGAGCCAGAACTCGCCCATAGATTTTACTGACGGACCTAATATAGTAAGTGAATCGATAGATTTCACGCCTCGCGAAACCTCTCCGACCCTTACCGGATATTTCACAAAACTTTCTTCATTCCTCTGCAGACTGGCGTCCGCGATCAAACGAAAACGTTTGCGCGATCCCCCGGAACAGGCAGAGACATCATGAGACCAACCGCGACATTGGCATTGACGGCACTGGCGACACTGGTGCTTGCTGCCTGCGGACCCGACGATCAGGCGAGCGTCGGCGCTGCACAACAAGCCTCGGCTAACGCGTCGTTGCCGGCCAGCGCCGTCGAGCCGCTCGTGCTGTCAACACCGTCCGATGACCCGGCGGCGAGCAGTCCCATTGCGGCCGCTCAGGCAAGCCTCGCGGCGGACGCACAACAGGTAGCACCTGTTCTTCACTCCGCGCCCGACTCGTCCCAGTGACGCGAAAAGCCACCGCTTTCAAGTGAAAAAGAATCCCCATCCTGATCGAGTCCTTCGATCGGGACGGCATTGCCGCACCTATCATGACGCCACGAGGTGAATCAAAATGACGTTGAATAGCCGCCGCCGTTTCTTGCAGACCGTTGCCACTTCAGCCGGTGCCGCCGCCGCGCTGACAGTGTTCCCCGAATCCATTCGCAAGGCGCTCGCCATTCCGGCGTCAGGGCGCACTGGAACGATCAATGACGTTGAACACATTGTGGTGTTCATGCAGGAGAACCGTTCCTTCGATCACTACTTCGGCCACTTGCGTGGTGTACGCGGGTACAACGACCGCTTCCCGATCCCGTTGCCGAGCGGCCAGCCGGTATGGTTCCAGCCGTCGAAGGAAGATGCGACGAAACCGGTGCTGCCGTTTCATCTGAATACCCTGACGACCAGCGCGCAGTGCGTAGGCGACCTGGACCACAATTGGTACCCGACTCACTACGCGATCAATAATGGCCGTTACGACCAATGGCCCGCTTACAAGACGGATATGACGATGGGTTATCACTTGCGCAGCGACATTCCGTTTCACTACGCGCTTGCCGATGCCTTCACCGTCTGCGATTCCTACTTCTGTTCGCTGCCTGGCCCGACGCATCCGAACCGCGCGTATCTGATGACGGGCATGGTCGATCCGACCGGCACGAAAGGCGGCCCGCTGCTCGACAACAACGACTACGTGGACGGCGACGGTCCGCCGAAATATCAGTTGCTCTCGTGGACGACGTATCCGGAACGTCTGGAAGCGGCCGGTATCTCGTGGCAGATCTACCAGCAAGGCCTGACCGGCGACGATCCGCTGAACGGCAACTACGGCACCAACATCCTGCAGAATTTCACGAACATCATCAATGCACCGCAAGGCTCTTCGCTGCAGTTGCGCGCGAACGCCGTGCGTACGATCGATGACCTGAAGGCCGACGTGCTGGCGAATAAATTGCCGCAAGTATCGTGGTTGTGTCCGCCCGCGGCGTACTCTGAACATCCGAAATACACGCCGGCTTACGGGGCGGAATACACGTCGACAATCCTCGATGCGCTGACCGCTAATCCGGAAGTCTGGAGCAAGACGGTGCTGTTCATCATGTACGACGAGAACGATGGTTTCTTCGATCACCTCGTGCCGCCGCAGCCGCCCATGTCGCGGGCGCAGGGGTTGTCGACGGTGAGTACCGAGGGCGAACTCCACACGGTCGTCAATCCGGGACGCGGCGGCAGTTATACCGCCGATGGCCTGCCTTACGGCCTCGGCCCGCGTGTGCCCATGACGGTGGTTTCACCGTGGACCAAGGGCGGTTTTGTTTGTTCGCAAGTGTTCGATCACACGTCGGTGATTCGCTTTATCGAAACGCGCTTTGGGGTGATGGAGCCGAACATTACGCAGTGGCGTCGTGCGGTATGCGGTGACCTGACAACGGCCTTCGATTTCCGCACGCCCGATGCGCAGATGCCGTCGCTGCCCGACACCAGCAACTACAAGACCATCGCGGACAATCAGTGCGCCACGCAACCGGCGCCGACAGTGCCGGCCGTGCCCGGCGTGATCGATCCGCAGGAACCGGGTACGCGTTTCGCCCGCGCGTTGCCTTATGAGTTGTATGTGCAAAGCAGTCTCGATTCAGGCAACAAGACATTTACGCTTCACTTCGCCAATACCGGCACGCAGGGCGCGCACTTCTACGTCTACTCGACGAACCGTACCGATGGTCCGTGGCGCTATACGGTTGAAGCGGGCAAGACCTTGCGCGACAGCTTCGACATCAACAGGACGGCCGGCATCTATGCGTTCACGGTCTACGGTCCGAACGGATTCGTGCGCGAGTTTGCCGGTTCGTTGACGCCGCCGGGAACCGGCAGTGTGTCGAATCCGCCGGCCGCCCCCGAATTGGCGGTGCAATACGATGTCGCGAATGGCAACGTGTCCCTGCAATTCACGAATCGCGGCCGTGGCATTGCGCACTTATCGGTTGCCGATAACGCGTACGGTGCGCATTCGCGTTCGGTGGTGGTGCCGTCGCTGGGGACCATGGCGGCGTCGTGGGTTCTGTCCGCGAGTCATCACTGGTACGACCTGAGCGTTACCAGCAACGACGATCCTACGTTCTTGCGCCGTCTTGCAGGTCACGTCGAAAACGGCCGCCCGAGTATCAGCGATCCGGCTGCGGTTGCTCCAGTGACGGTGCCGGCTTGATGTAGCCCGCGCGAACCCGGTACGTGTCGTTCACAACGTCCGGGTTCGCATCGTCTTGCGAATTCTTGCGAATGACGGTTCTTCAATAACGGTGTTGACGTCGGCCCCCAAAGCCATTTATTGTTAGCACCATGAACTCGCATCTTTTCATCCTCACGACCGCGACTACCACGACCACCTTCTCAGGCGGGTCGTCTGGAGCGCGTGCGCGATAAAGCATCGAGGTGCGTTTTTCAGAAGGCCCCGCCGGAAACGGACGGGGCCTTTTGCGTTGTGCAGCGCTCCCTGTCCGTGATGGCCCTTGAAATTAACGGAGAGCGTTATGGACGATATCGATCATCGGCAGTTGGGTTATCAACTGGATCTGTTTCATCAGCAGGACGAAGGACCCGGAATGGTATTCTGGCATCCGCGTGGCTGGGAGCTTTATCGCGTGGTGGAGGAGTACATCCGGCGTCGAATGCGGGGCGCGGGATTTCGCGAAGTGCGTACGCCGCAATTGCTGGCGCGTTCGCTTTGGGAGCGCAGCGGGCATTGGGATAAATTTCAGGCCGCCATGTATTCGGTGAATGACCGGCATGACGAAGCTCTCAACGAAGCCGGCGACAGCCGGCCGTATTGCCTGAAACCCATGAGCTGTCCTTGTCATGTGCAGATTTTCAATCAGCGAATTCGTTCTTATCGGGAGCTGCCGATCCGGTACAGCGAGTTTGGTGCCTGCCATCGTGATGAGCCTTCGGGATCGCTCGAGGGGTTAAAACGCACGCGCGCTTTCACGCAAGACGATGCCCATGTCTTCTGCATGGAAGACCAGGTGGAAACCGAGGTAGGGCGGTTTTGTGACTTGCTTCGTGGGGTCTACGCCGACCTTGGTTTCTCGACGTTTCGCGTGCAACTGGCTACGCGTCCGGATCAGCGAGCAGGCGATGACGCCGTCTGGGATCGCGCGGAAGAGGCGCTCGCAAAGGCGGCGGCCTCGGCCGGCCTGACGTGCGATGTGCATCCGGGAGAAGGTGCTTTCTATGGCCCGAAACTCGAATTCCATCTTATGGATAGCCGCAACCGTAGTTGGCAGTGCGGAACGATCCAGCTTGATTTCATCTTGCCGGATCGCCTCGATGCAAGCTTCGTCTCGTTCGAGAATCAACACCTTCGCCCGGTGATGATTCATCACGCGGTCCTGGGCAGCATGGAGCGGTTTATCGCGATGCTGCTTGAGCATCATGAGGGTTGGCTGCCCATGTGGCTTGCGCCCGATCAGGTGACGGTAGCAACCGTCTCGAATGCCAGCGCGGCCTATGGACAACGCGTGATGGACTTGCTCGATGAAGCGAACATAAGGGCGGTGTTCGACGACAGGCCTGAACGGCTTGAACGGAAGATCGTCGATGCGCGCGAACAGCGGATCCCCGTGTTTATCACGGTGGGTGCGCGCGACCAGCGCGACGAGACGGTGTCGCTGCGGCTTCGGGATGGAACGCAAAACACCTTCCCGATACAAGCAGGCATCGAACAGTTACGTGAGATGTTGCGGACGCCTGCCAAAGCCGGGTCGTAAAAAACGAAAGAGCCGCGGTTGGCTCTTTCTTCTGTCGCGCTCGCCTTGACCCACCCCCCCCCCAAGGGTTTCCCCTCATCAATTCCCGCTTGACCATCGCAATATGACGTCTTAAATTCTGTACATGTTCCTACATGTACCTTTTTAGGGATCGTGAAAGGAACAGGTAGTTAGCAGCAATGTTGCATGAACCTTGAAGCTTTCAATCAGGTTTCGTGCACCGCTTTTAAGCAAAACATGTGCATACTTGTGCTTTTATAGAGACTGGACCTTCCAATCCTTATAGGCACAGGAGTCACACCATGGTTAAACGGGCAGGAAAAACCGCAGAGGTCGGGCGTTCGAAGGCACATATGGTTGCCGCTACGATCGAGCAGGAAATCCTCACCGGGCGTTTGCCGTTCGGGCAGCAACTGGAAAGCGAGAACGAGCTGGTCGAGCGTTTTGCAGTGAGTCGTAACACGGTTCGCAAGGGGCTCGACCTGCTGACCAGCGGCGGTTTGATTACGCGTAAGGGTGGTATCGGTTCGTTTGTGACGTTCAACGGTCAGGCGCTTGACGGGACGCTCGGCTGGACTACCGCGATAGAAAAAGCGGGCGGTGCGCAGACCCGTTTGCTGCAGATTGCGCTGGTTGAAGACGAGCCGCTTGCGCAAGAGTTGAAGCTGGAGCGCACGACCTTTGTAGCGATTGACCGGATGCGTGTGATTGGTGTTGACGCTGAGGCGCAGTGCATTTCGCTCGAACGCAGCCGTTTGCCGTTCAACGACGACCTCGCCGCGTTGCCGCTGGAAGGGCTGGTGGGCGGCTCGTTGAACCGGACGCTGATCGAGCATGGCATGGTGCCGCATCACGGCGAGCAGTGGGCAGAAGTGGTTGGACTTGAAGCGGCCGATGCACGCCTGCTCAAGCGTCGTACGGGTACCTCATTCCTGCGTTCGCGGCGCGTCACGCGGGACCGGGATGAACGGATTATTGAATATGTCGTGAGCTTGCTGGACCCGGCTTTTTTCGCACTACACCTGGAATTCTGATGTCTTCGTCTTTGCTTTTGAATCACGCCACGTTGGCGGATCGCGCACGCGGCGCCTTCTATGGTCTCGCACTCGGCGACGCGTTCGGCATGCCGACCCAGTCGCTGAGCCGCGAGCGGATCGTCGAGCAGTTTGGACGTATCGACAAGCTGGAAGATGCGTTTCCGGATCAACCGATCGCACCGGGTCTTCGGGCCGGCTCCATCACCGATGACACGGAACAAGCGGTCCTCGTCGCGCATTTGCTGGCGGACGGCAACGGCAAGATTGAACCGATGGCGTTCGCGCATGCGTTGATCGAGTGGGAAGCGTCGATGAAGGCGCGTGGTTCGCTCGACTTGCTCGGGCCATCGACGAAACAGGCCATCGTACGCATTGCCGCCGGCGAAGATCCGCTGCGCACGGGCCGGTTCGGAACGACCAACGGCGCGGCCATGCGCGTGACGCCAGTCGGGATCGCGTTTGACTTGTGTCACCAGGAGCGGTTTATCGATGCCGTCGTGCAGTCGTGCGTGGTGACGCATAACACCACGCTCGGCATTTCGAGCGCGGCGGCCGTGGCGGCAGCGGTATCGGCCGGACTGAACGGCGCGACCCTGGCTGAAGCGCTGGAAGCGGGTATTTCGATGGCCGAGGGCGCCGAGACTCGCGGCTTCTGGGTTGCAGGCGGGCGCATTGCGCCGCGTATTCGCCATGCACGCGAGCTGATGCGCAACTGCGCCGGGCACGAGGTGGCGGACACGATCTATGACGTGATTGGTACGTCGGTGGCATCGCAGGAATCGGTCGTGGCGACCTTCGCGCTGGCCTTCGATCTGGATGCACGCGAGGGCACGATCGAAGCCGCCCTGGGGGCTGCCGCGAGCCTGGGTGGCGACACCGACACCATTGCCGCCATGCTCGGCGCGATCCTCGGCGCGTGCGCGGGTTACGACGCGCTGCCGGCCGGTCCTGTCGAGACTATTCGACGCGTGAGTTCGCTGAATCTCGAACCGCTTGTCGATCGTTTGCTTGGACTGCGCGCCGCAGCTTCCTGACGCGCTTGCCGTAATTTTCGCCGCACTTTCGCTGCATTTTCCGCTGTCCCCTTTAATCTGGAGATCAGACTCAGATGGCTTCGTCACGCACGTCAAACAGCGCTCGCCGAGTCGAGACGCGTGGTATTGAACCTGTACCGGAAGCCGAATGTCACGGGCATCCGCTGCAGCTTTTCTGGGTCTGGTTCGCCGCTAACATCAGCATCCTTGGACTGCCGCTTGGCGCGACGCTGGTTGCGTTCCAGCATCTTGCGATCTGGCAGGCGGCGCTGGTCGCGGTGATCGGCGCGGCGGGATCGTTCGCGATCGTCGGCGTGATCTCGATTGCCGGACGTCGCGGACATGCACCGAGTCTCACGCTGTCGCGTGCAATCTTCGGCGTGCGCGGCAACATTGGGCCGACCATCGTCTCGCTGTTGTCGCGGCTCGGCTGGGAGACGGTCAACACGACGACCGCCGCGTACGTGTTGCTGTCGCTTGCAACCATTGTGTTCGGCACGCCTGCGGAAGCCAAGAATGCGCCGGTGCTGACGCTCGTGTTCATCGCTGTGTTCGTGGTGCTGACGTTGATCGTGTCGGGACTCGGTCACGCTACGTTGCTCGTGATCCAGAAATGGTCGACGTACGTCTTCGGCGTGCTCAACCTGTTGGTGGCAGGCTTTCTCGTGACGGCGATCGACTGGCATGCGGTTTTCAATGCGGCGCCTGCGCCGTTGAGCGCCGTCATTATCGGCATTGGCACGATTGCAGCGGGTACCGGGATTGGCTGGGCGAACGCCGGCGCCGATATGTCGCGCTATCAGGCGCCGACGGTCAAGGGTCCGGCGCTGGTGGCATCGGCTGCATTCGGCGCGGGCATTCCGTTGATTCTTCTCGTCACGCTGGGCGCGTTGCTCTCGGTGGGTAACGATCATCTTGCGTCGGCTACGGACCCTATCGCCGCGATTCGCGAAATGTTGCCTACATGGATGGCTATTCCGTATCTCATCACTGCATTCGGTGGTTTGCTTTTGTCCAATTACTTGTCCGTGTATTCGGCTGGCTTGACGACACTCACGCTTGGCCTGAAGGTGAAACGCGTGCAGGCGGTGGTGGTCGACGTTGTCGTGATCTTCACGGGCTCGATCTATTTCATGCTGGTTGCCGGTAGCTTTTATGGTCCGTTCATCGGCTTCATTTCGTTGCTGGCGGTGCCTATCACGGCGTGGGTTGGGATCTTCGTGGTGGATCTGATTCATCGCCAGGAATACTCTCCCACTGACTTGCTCGATGTCTCCCCGCGCAGCGCGTACTGGTACAAAGGCGGCATTGAATGGCGTGCGTTCAGCGCCTGGGCGTTGGCGATCGTGCTTGGTTTTTGCTTCCTTTCCACGGGTGCTATCCACGGCATATTTGCGGACTCGTGGTTTGGACGTAATGGCCTTGGATGGATCGTGACATTCGTGGTGGCCGCAGGCGTATATGCTCTACTGGGCGGGGCACGCGGCGCGACCAAAGGTTGGAAGACAGCATGACGCAAGCAGATTCACAGCAGGCATCGCGATTGATCCATACGGGACAGGTGATTGTCGATCTAGTCATGCAGATCGATACGCTGCCCGCGCCCGGTGGCGACGTGCTCGCGCATAACGCGAGCTTCGAAGTAGGCGGCGGTTTCAACGTGATGGCTGCAGCGCGGCGCAGCGGCATGCGCGTGGCGTATCCCGGCGGTCACGGGCATGGGCGTTTCGGCGACATGGCGCGTCAGGCGTTATTGCAGGAAGGCGTGGAGGTGGCGGGTCCCGAAGTCGCGGACCAGGATACCGGCTTGTGCGTTGCCATTGTTGACGCTTCCGCCGAGCGTACGTTCGTCTCGCACATGGGTGCGGAAAGCGTGCTTGAGCGGCATGTGCTTGATGCGCTTGCGGTGACCGCGCGGGACATTATTTATGTGAGTGGTTATAGCTTGATGCTCGCGGACAAGGGCGCTGTGCTTGTCGAGTGGCTTGAGCAACTGCCTGCGGACACGCGGGTGGCTTTTGATCCGGGACCGTTGGTTGATGCTATTGATTCGGCGTTGCTTGCGCGTGTGATGGCGGTCGTGTCGATCTGGACGAGTAATCGGGTGGAAGCATTGCGCTTCGCCAAGACCGATGACTTCGATGCAGCATTCGATTTGATTATCGCGCGGTTGAGAAGCGGTGCGCTTGCTATCGTGCGGGATGGTGCTTCCGGTTGTTATCTGCGCGTGGGTGAAATGCGCGACCATGTACGGGGTTTTGCGGTAAAGGCCGTCGATAGCAATGGTGCTGGCGATGCCCACGCCGGTGTGTTTCTGGCCACGCTTGCGACTGGCGCCGATGCACGAACGGCGGCGCGGCGCGCGAACGCTGCGGCGGCGATCGCCGTGACGCGTCATGGGCCTGCAACGTCGCCGGACGCGGCGGAAATCGATGTGTTTGTTGGGTCGGTTGGTTAGGTTGGACGGAGCGGTCGGGGTTAGTGTTGGGTTGCACGGGTTCTGTGTTAGCGGTCTGGTTCATTGCCGGGTTGCTGCTTTTTAGGTCTTCGCGCGTTTTATGTTGGCTGATTTCTTTATCACTATTAGCCACTGCGCGTGGCGGCGCTTCGTTTCTTTGTCGCTTTGGACAAATGAAATGATGCGTGTAGTGGTTCAATGATTGTGGACACCTCAAACGGGGATAATTCTCCAACTGAGGTGAGAACGGGCAGACGAAACTTTCCGGATGAATTGAAGGCCGATGCGGTCCGGCTGGTGGTGGAGCAGCGATATTCTTTCGCTCGGGCCAGCGCGGCGATGGGTGTTGGCGACACAGCTTTGCGGCGCTGGGTGGCGCGATGGCACGAGCAAAAAGCGGTGCCCCCGCGCACGGTCGACCAGATGAGCGCGGACGCGCAGCGCCTAAGGGAGTTGGAAAGCACGGGTGGCCGATCTGGAAAGGGAGCGTGAGATTCTAAAAAAATCCACGGCCTTCTTCGTGAAAGAAATGGATCGCTCATTGAAGTGATTCATTCGCTGAAGAAGGCCTGTCCGATCGTCCTCATGTGCGCTCTCACGGGCGTGGCGCGCAGCAGCTATTACGCATTTGCGCGAGCGCGCAGCCAGCGGCAGCGTTCGCCAGACTTGCTCGATGCCGCGCGCCAGATCCACGATGAAAACCGATGCAGTTATGGTAGCCGCAGGATGTCGCTGGCATTACGGCTCCTGGGCTATGCGGTCGGGCGTTATCTGGCTCGCAGTTTGATGAGAGAGGCCGAACTGGTGGTGCGCAAGCGGCGCACGCACAAGTATCGCAAGGCCGAGGGCGAGGCGCTTATTGCGCAGAACCTGTTGGAGCGTAAGTTCGAACCAGGCGCCATTAACCGCGTGTGGGCAGGCGATATTACGTACGTGTGGAGCAAACAACGCTGGTCTTACCTGGCTATCGTCATGGACTTGCACTCGCGGCGCATTGTAGGCTGAGCCTTTGACATCCAGGCCGACACCGAATTGGTGATTCAGGCTCTACAACACGCGTATCGCCGCCGGCAACCGGGAGCGGGTCTCATGGTTCATTCGGACCAGGGATGCAATACACGAGCGCACGCTTTGTCGATGACCTAAAGAACGCCGGCATCGTACAAAGCATGAGGCGCAGGGGTAACTGCTGGGACAACGCCGTAGTCGAACGTTTTTTCAGGAGCTTGAAGAGCGAATGGATCGGCGAGCGGGAGTATAAAAACCATGAGGAAGCCAAAAACGATGTAAGGGAGTTCGTGGAAAAGTACTACAACTATCAACGTCTTCATTCGGCAGCCAACAACTTGCCGCCGGTGTTGTAAGAAGCTGGTTCTGTGTGAAATCCCCTTTGGGAGTGTCCACAAATACTTGACCACTACGGCGCTGCCACGCGCAGTGGCTAATAGAGCTAAAGAGATCAATCAGAATAAAAACCGCGAAGACCCAAAAAGCAGCAACCCGGCATGGACTCAGACCGCTAACGCCAGAACCAACCCTTCCAGAACCCCAGGTGCGAACGAAAACTAGTTTCGCATTGACCACTATGGCAAGCGCCCGCTAAAAGAAACTACAATCCGATTAGTCTCCGTAATCGCCATCAGTCGAGACTGAAACCGCCCGCCACCGATCAAGCTCGGCTTGCATACCAGCGAGTTTCGCGTCCGCAGCATTTACCGCAATCGACCCAGCAATAAAACGCATCGGAGGCGCAGCTTCATTCGCGAGACTCACGAGTGCTTGTGCGAGTTTCACCGGGTCGCCCGGTTGCTGGCCGTTGCGTTGCTCGAAGGATGAACGCAGCCGTTCACGCCGGTCGTCGTAGTCGGCCAACGTAACCCTCCCAAAACGAAGCGATTCCGCGGTAAGGAAATCCGTACGAAAGGGACCGGGTTCCACAATCGTCACGAAGAGTCCGAACGGTGCAATCTCCTTCGCCAGTGACTCCGAGAAACCTTCAAGCGCAAACTTGCTGGCGCAATAGAGCGAAGCCACTTCCGCACCGAGGATGCCGGCAAGCGACGAGATGTTGAAGATGCGCCCGCGACGAGCCGCGCGCATGACGGGCAACGCGGCCCACGTCACGTTAAAAACACCGAACAGGTTGGTGGCGAACTGCGCCTGCACATCTGCGATGGTGTTCTCTTCGAAGAATCCCAAGTGGCCGTATCCCGCGTTGTTGACGAGTACGTCGATACCGCCGAATCGCGACACAGCGGCTTGAACGGCCGCGTTCGCCTGCGCCGCGCCGGTCACGTCCAGCGCAATGCCAAGCAGTTGATCGCTATCCTGCCCCAGGCTCTTGACGATATCTTCCCGCTTGCGTCCCGTGGCGACCACCCGGTCACCCGCCTGAATCGCAGCCTTGGCGATAAGCGCACCAAGACCACGGCTTGCGCCCGTGATAAACCATGTTTTCTGCATCGTCGGCTCCTTTGCTGATCGAGCCTTCATGGAACCACGACGCAATGCCCGCACGATAGACCGATTCTCGCGCGTTCTTGCCTGAACGTGTAAATCGTAGTCGGGGTTTGATCCGGCCTTCTATAGATGCTGAGACGAAGCTTATTCGTCGAGTTCGCTTGTGCAACCAATCAGCCTGGATGGATCAGCAAGGAATTCTTCAATGGTGCCTTCGTCCTCGAACAGCATCTTGAGAACGCACACTTCGTCATCCGTCAGAACCGCTTCGACAAAGTCGCCGTCGCGTCCAATAGTGTCGCAGTCTTCAAGGGTCAACTCCGCGATGACAGCAGAAGACAGTTTGACGGGCCATCTCTCACTGAACGCAACAGTGACTACCTTCCGCGCTTCGTCGTAGGCTCTGATCTCGACGCTGATGTAGGACATGGTGTCGATTTCTCCAGTGAACGTACCCAGAATGGCTCGCACTGCAACCCGCCACGACGCGATACAGAACCGCGCTACGGAATCAAGTTTAGCAATACACAATCGTTTCCGTGCAATGTCTTTAAAGGAATTTAAACGCAAACGGCTAGCGCGTGAATGTGCTTTTGCAATGCCACTTTTATGCAAGCGCACGACTTAGTTTTTGTCCAAGGGAAACCGCAAGCACAAGAATGATTGCAAATCCCTTAACGCCTTCCAAGTTGGAACGCTTGATGCATAAGAAAGCGGCTAGCCTTTCCCACTTGACAGTTTTGGTACCTAACCGGAGCGCGCTCATGTCAACTGAAACGTTCGAACTTGCCACCCGCTTTTCGCATATCCGGCCACAAGACACCCCCTATGAAGATCAAGGGTTGCGCGATTTTTTTCTTTATCGTGATTTAGGCATTGTTGAGGCAACGGGCGGGAAGGTAGTCGCGCAACTCGTCAAGGCGAACAATGCACCAGAGCAAGGCACGGGTTGGCACCGACATGAGGCCGAATTCCACATTGTGATCATGCTCAAGGGCTGGGCGCGCTTCATGTACGGCGACAAGGAGACGCTGGTCGCAACCGGCGACTGCGTGCATCAGGCGCCGGGAATCGTGCATTACCTCTTCGATTATTCCGAGGACATGGAGTATCTGGAGATAGTCGGCCCCGCGAACTTCACCACCATCGACGCACAAGGACCCTGCGAGGTTCCCGCGTTTACGCCATGGAAGAGCAAGCAACCTGCGTGAAATGCATGCTAAGCCCGCGTCCTTGACAATGCTATTCAAGGCCCTTCGGATTGCACATTAACATCCATGCGCGGTGCGACAGGCCGTGCGAGCGGCGCCAAGGATTGCAAAGGCTGGGCGCGTGCATTGATCACAATCGGGCTTGGCTCGTTGTCGTGGATCATTGCGCGCACGCGCGGATAAATGTGGCGTTCCCAACGCTTGCCGTTGAACACGCCATAGTGACCAACACCTGTTTGCACGTGATGCGTCTTCATGTACGGACGTAACTTATTGCACAGTTCCTGCGCGGCAAGGGTCTGGCCGATCGCGCAGATATCGTCGCGCTCGCCTTCAACGGTGAGCAGCGCGGTTCGCCGGATCAACGACGGATCAACCGTGCGCCCGCCTACTTTCAGTTCATGCAGCGGTAACGCGTGTTGCTGAAAGATGGTGTCAACGGTCTCGAGATAAAACTCGGCCGTTAAATCCATGGTCGCGAAGTATTCTTCATAGAATACGCGGATAGCCTCGGCCTTAGCGGGGTCGCCTTTGGCGCGTTGATACACCATGTCTTCGAACGCATCGAAATGACGTGCCGGATTCATCGACATGAACGCCATCAATTGCGTATGGCCCGGATAAACACGCCGGCCTGCGCCCGCAAACCCCCAGGGCACAGCGCTAATGAGGTTGTGCTCGAACCATTCGATAGGCTTGCTCTTCGCCAGCACGTTCACCGAGGTCGGATTGATGCGCGTGTCGATAGGACCGGCCATCAGCGTCATGCTGGCAGGTTGCATCGGATGATCGTCTGCGGCCATCAGGGAGACTGCGGCAAGGGTGGCCACGGTCGGCTGACAGACCGCCAGCACGTGGGTATTAGGTCCCAGCGCGACGATAAAATCGATGACATGCTGGACGTATTCATCAAAGCCGAAGCGTCCCTGCGCCAGCGAGACGTCGCGAGGGTTGATCCAGTCCGTGATGTACACGTCATGGTGAGGCAGCAACGTGCGCACCGTGCCGCGCAGGAGCGTGGCGAAGTGTCCGGACATGGGCGCGATCACCAGTACGCGCGGTTGTTTGGGCTCGCCTTGCTTCGCAAAATGCAGCAACGAACAGAACGGCGTGGCGAGCGTGATCTCTTCGGTGACAGGCACGCTCTTACCTTCCATCTCCACCGAGTCAATAGCGAATGGACGCCGGCTATGCGTGAGCGCCGACAATGCAAGCAGGTCGCAGGTGGCTCGCAAAGACCGGCCGTGAGGTGTATTGGCGAGAAAAGGCCACGCATCCAGCGCGTGATTGACGAGTGCCGCGCCGTGGCGTATTGGCAGAGTGAGATCCGCCATCGCCTGATAGCCGGAGTATGCGAATGGTTTCATCGCCTTTCGCTTGAGCGCGTATTGTCGAGTCGTCCAAATCAACGCAATAGATATGCCAACCGAATGCCAACGTGTTGCGTCAACATGAAGGCGATTGAAAGTGGCACATCCCTTGCAACATTCCTTCAGATGCACTGAACATGCTGTCTTTTGGTGCGTGTGCGCACTGCGCCGCGCACCTGGGCGCGCGTGTTTCGCTTGAATCGCAGAGGAGCTACAGATGACGAACGCTACGCTCACCATCAGCAGCAAAAACTATTCGTCGTGGTCGTTACGTGGCTGGTTACTTACCAAGTTCAGCGGTCTGCCGTTCGACGAGTTCGTGATGCCCATGGACGATCCCGCCGCGCGCGCCGAACTGTTGTTGCTGTCGCCGTCCATTCTCGTTCCCTGCCTGGTTCATGACAACATCAAGGTTTGGGACACGCTTGCGATTGCGGAGTATCTGAATGAAGTGCGCCCGAAAGCCGGGTTGTTGCCTGCTGACCGGCGTACACGCGCGCATTGCCGTTCCATCTGTGGAGAGATGCATTCGGGCTTCGCTTCGCTGCGCTCGGCATTGCCCATGAATATAAAATCGCACTTCCCGAACTTCGCGATCTGGGCACGCGCGCAGACGGATATCGAGCGTATCACGGCAATCTGGCTTGAATGCCTCAAGCAATATGAGGGTCCGTATCTGTTCGGAGCGCTTGGCGCCGCCGATGCGATGTTCGCTCCGGTCGTGACGCGTTTTGTCACCTACGACGTCAAGCTCGAGCCGGAAATTGTCGCGTATGCGCAGCGCATTCTCGCACTGCCCGAAATGCAGCAATGGATAGCGGACGCGCAGCAGGAGGTCGAGGAGATCGACGAACTGGACGCGGAGTTCTGAGGTCGAGTTCGGAGGCGCGGCTTAGCTTGCCAGCTTCCTGAAAGTCTCGAGAACAGCGTCACCTTTGAATGGTTTGACGATCCAGCCCTTTACGCCGGCCGCCTTGCCTCGCTCTTTCATGGCCGGGCTGCTCTCCGTGGTCAGCATGATGATATTGACCGTGGTATTCACGAGGCCGCTGCGAATCTTTTCGACCATGGTCAGGCCGTCCATGTTGGGCATATTGACGTCGCTGATCACGAGCTTGATCCCGGGACTCGACTTCATTTTGGAGAGACCATCTTTTCCATCAATAGCGGTCTCCACGTCCAGCCCGTTCTTTCTCAAGAAACCGGCGACCTCGTCGCGCACCGTGCTGGAGTCATCGACAACAAGAATTTTTGACATGATTTTTCCTTAAGAAATCAGAACAGATCCAGTTCGCCTGCTTCAACCACCGCGCCAATATCCTTGGTGACTTCACTGAAGTCTTCAGGCGACCAGCTCAGGTTGAAGATGAAGCGCTGATGAAGTTTTACCGTGTGACCCGACTGTTCGTCGGTCAGGTTGTACATGAAACACAACTGCGGATTCGCCGTGCCGAACGAGATGTACTTCTGCTTGTGATTAACAAGCAGCGGCACTTGCACCTGGCTGCGCGCAAGCGCATCAGCGTCGCCCATGTAGCGGTTCTTGAATGAACCCCAGATCAGGTTGGTGATCTCACCCAGCAGGCTGTTGAGATCGCGGAAATCGGCGGGACCGTCACACATGTCATGCCGGTCGAGCAGGTCGAGAACAGGCTGCTCCTCGGCCTGCATCATCATGTAACCACGGCACCAAGTACTCTCGAGCGGAATCAGGCTGAACGCTTCGCCGAAAATGATACGGTCGCGCACGATGCACGGCGTGTCCCAGGTAATGCTGACGTTCTTGAAGAGGCTGCTCAGTATTGACTCCGTGATCTCCAATATGCCGCGCACCAGTGCGTTCGGATAATCCAGGCTGAAGATATATTCGTCGATGACCTCGCGCAACGGCGCCATGTCCGAGGCAAGGTAAGCCGCGCACAGGACCCGGCGCAGGCCATCCGGAAGATCGTCCAATGTGGCACTCGAATCGCGGCGGATGATGATCGGCAATTCGGGGCGCACGGTGTTGATCTTGATCGCGATCTCGGCGCTTTCTTCCAGCGAGCCGCCGTAGCTTTCCGAAAAGAGGATGGCGCCCAGGTCTATGTTCGATCGCAGCACGGATAGCAAGCGATTCTTGCGTACCTTCAGGCCGACCAGATTGTGTTCGTCGCAGAAGCGCTTGATTGCGTTCGCGTGCACCGGGGAGTCGTCGAGGACGAGCACTTTGCTGACCGGCTTGTTCTCGTTCATATCGTTTGTCATCGTGATCTTAAAGCTGATTAGAGCCAAATTAGAACAACTCGAGTTCGCCGCTGGTTTCTTCAACAGCCGTTATGTCGGCCACGAAATCGATGGGCGCATGGGCGCATACGCACACCGTTGCGGCAAGCTGGACCGAGCCGTTGATCGTGATTGCATAGGACGAGAGAAGGTCAGGCTTCAGTCCTTCGAGGTAGGGCAGGCAACGGGCGCTAAGCACATAGGGTGTCGACATTCCGAGATCCCGGAAGTACGGCAGCAGGTCCTGGTTCACGGCTCCGCAGCAAAGATTGCAGATCTCCAGGAGCATGTCCTGAAGCGATACGTCTCCGGTTTCCTTGGCAAAATAATCGCGTGTGTGAACGTCGTCATCGAAATGAAAAACGAGCAAAAGCCGGAACAGGATGGACGAGATGGTCAGGATGATAACGTTAGCTTCGGGCCGTGCATCGTCATGGGCTTGCGCGAGCGGGACGATCTCGCACGCATCGTCCGGATGCCGCGGCAGCCTCGAGCGTGCAGCCTTAAGCAAGATGCCTTCAATACTGGCTTGTGCGTTGCTGCTGATCATTTTGATGCTCGGTTAATGCTTGACTAGTGCTTGGTTGAGACCTAATGAAGCCGTGCCTGAAATTGATCGGCAAGCACCTCAACGCTGCTCAGGGACGCCGTGATCATCTTCCCGCCCGCCTGGATGTCCTGGAAGGTGGCGGTCGTTGTCAGGTCATTGCGGTGCAGGCTGTCCCGGTAGCTCCGCGAGAGTTCTTCCGAACGCGCGGCCAGTGCCCGTACTTCGCCGGCCACCACTGCAAATCCACGGCCGGCGTTGCCCGCACGCGCGGCCTCGATGGACGCATTGAGCGAGACGATCACCACATGCTTGACGATGGAGGACAGCTCGTGATTCTTCGCATGCATGTCCTGGTTCTGCGTCATCAGCGAAATCATTTGCTCATGCCACCGTTCGAACGTCGCTGCAAGACTCTTGAGCCGCGATGCCTCAGCGGCAATCCGTCTGGCGTGGTCGAGAAAATTCTCCTTGTCTTCAACCAATGCCGCCATTGCCGCGCGATCCTCGCCGGCAATCTTCGATTGCTTTGCGAGGTCATCGTGTAGTTGAGCGATGGAAGATTCGAGTTTCTGAATCTCTTGCTGCCCCTGGTCAATCAGGGCGTTCTGCTGTGCGTTGGTTTGCGTCAGCGTGTGGATGCGGCCGTTTGTTTCCGATTGAAACCGGGCCAACGTTCGTGCGCTATGCAACTTGTGCAAGATCAGCGCGAGCATGGCGGTTGCCACGGCCCCTGCCGATGCTGCCAATAGATACTGTTCAATCACAATCATTCCTTCCAGGTTTCAATCGATGCGTTGTTGCGTGTTCGGGCGAGTGCTAGGCAGAAACTTCATCTGCTTCGCGTTGCGGTCGTATACCGGCGCTTTCGACGGCGACATCGTCCGGCAGACACACAACGGTTTCGAACTGGCGGAATTCCGCACCCTCACGATCATCCGAGAAGCTCAGCTTGATGCTGCCGTTCGCGCGCTTGAGGAAGTCGCGCACGGCGTCCATGCCCACGCCGCGGCCCGACACTTCCGTGACCTGCTCGGCAGTCGAGAATCCCGGACGAAAGATGAGATCGGCGATCTCTTCGTCGCTGGTCTTCTCGTCACTGCCGACCCAACCCCGTTCAATTGCGATATTACGAATCCGCCCTAAGGCAAGGCCGCGGCCATCGTCTTTCAGCGTAATGCGAACTGCATCTTCTTCGAGTTGCACGTTGATATCGATCGTGCCGACCGGCGCCTTTCCTTGTGCTGTGCGCGCCTCAGGCGTCTCGATTCCATGGTCCATCGAATTGCGCAGCAGGTGCATGAACACGTTTTTCAACGCACCGCTGGCGTGACTGCGCAGGCGGGTATTGTTGTCGCGAATGCGGACCACGGGTGCATCCTTGCCGAGTTCCGTCGCGAGAGAAGGAAGCGAGTCAAGCACGCCCGAGAGGACCTGGCCAATACTTTCGGTTCCGAGCAGGCGCAAAGTCTGACTCACCGAGTCGCGCATCTCGATCAGGTCTTCCGGGTTGCCTACGTTCATGGCTTCGAGTTGACGCAGGCTTTCCTGGATATGCTCTATATCGATCGTCAGGTATCGCTCGGCGTTACCGCCTTGCCCCGGTCCCTTACGTCCCAAGCTAACCTCGTTGATCTCGGCGTAACTCTCGACCACTTCACGCACGCGCGCCAGTTCCTGTACCAGGCCTTCCTGATCCCAGGTCCGCTGCGCGTCGGGCTTGCGCAGTTCGTCGTAACTCTGCTCGGTCTCGTGAACAATGTCCGTCAGGTACTGCAGGCTGTAAGTGCGCGCGTTGCCCTTGATCGTGTGCATGTTGCGGAACAGCTCTGCAATAGCCGCACCGTTAGCCTGACGATGCTCGCGAATGATCCGTTCGTTCTCGCTGATAAAGCTGGTCGAGCTTTCTATGAAGTGATGGAATTTTTCCTGATTGATCGCGAGGATTTCGCCAATCATTTCCAGCCTGCGTTTTTGCTCGCTGGTTTCAGCCGCGAGTGTGCGCAGCTCGGTAACATCGCGCACGCAAAGCATCAGGCGCACGATGGTGTCGGTTTCATCAGTGATGGCGGACCAGCTCAAGTCGAGTATCTTGATGCGGCCATCGGGCATGCGCTTCGTAGTTTCGTGTATCAGCAAGTGCTGATTGAACTCAAAGTTCATGCTGTCTTCGCCCAGACATGCGTGGCTCGCCGCATCCACTTGCGAGAGCACGTCGGAGCCAAGGTCGGTGCCGGAAAACACGAGGTCCATCAGACTGCGGCCTGCAATGTCTTTCGTTTCGAAGATTGCTTCAAGATGCGCGGAGTACTCGGCATGAACAACCGCCCCGGATACAACCGTCAAGATGCCTTGCTGCATGTTTTGCAACATGGCCTGGATGTCCGCGGTCTTCTGCTTGAGCAAGGCCGAGTTCTCCTGGATCTTTTCGATCATTCCGTTGAACGCGACAATAGAGTGACCGATCTCGTCCATCCGTCCCACGGGCACGCGACGGGTGAAGTCCTGGCTGGCGGCAATCTCGCTCATCATCGCTTGCATGCGGCTTAGCGGTCGCGTGATCTGGCGATAGAGCAGCGAACCAATCAGGCTTAGCAGCGCAATCGCGATACCCGTCACAATCGCGATAGCGGTCGTGGTGGTCGCGAGCGTGTGGTTCAGTGCTGTAATGGCCTCGTCTTTCTCGCGGTTCTTCTCAATGCGAAGGGTCTCGACAATCCCTTCAAGTTCGTCCCGGTACTGGGCCACGTTGGCAAACAAGTACGCTTGCGCGAGCTCGTTCTTGCCCGCAGCTTTCATCTTTGCGGTGTCGTTAATGGACGAGAAATAGTTCTCGAGGCTGTCGTTAGCCTGGCTTACCAGCCCGACTTGAGCGTGGCTGTGCGCATTGCGTGCCTGGAAGGCGAGTGCTTGCTGCAAGGACGCTTTCTTGTCGTTCAATGCGGCCTGCGCTTGTGCGACCACGTTGCCATCCGGCGAATACACCAGCGTCATGGTGGCGAGTTGCACGTCCTTGACTTGCGAAACGAGGTCCGCGGAAGCCAGCGCGCTGGGCACCACTCCTTCCGTGACTTGCCTGACTTCAGAGGCGCTGCGCCGCGTTTGATAAACGGCGTAACCGCCTATCGCGGATAAAGCGACGAACATCAGGATGACCAACAACGTAATGCGATGACGGATAGTCATTCGAGTAACTCCCCGGGCTAAACTGGTGTATCAAGCCCTGACTAAGAACAGGTCGGCCCTGTGCAAATAGGCGATTCTTTAAGAGACTCGAATAGTGTTCAATTAATGTTACTAATACGTGACTGCTTAAGAGAAATAATGTCGTTTGCCCGAAGCATCCTTTCTGGGCTTGGCTAGCACGCTGTTTCTGATTTACGCAACAGAATGAAGACGAAAATGGCTCTAAAGTTTTTCGAGATTAAGCCGTTAACATCAAGGAATTAATCGATTCTCTGAGGCCGAATAAAAGGTTAAACGTTTGCGTGAACCTTTTAAACGCGCTTGGCTATGATTCAAAGGAATTGCCGCGCGAGATATTTTTTGCCGGACGGGTAGCGCTTAACAGGCGCTTTACTGAATCAGGCTCTTTACCCAATTGCTTCGACCCGAACCGGAAGGCTGAGCGCCTCAGGTACGAGGCGGCCAAAGGCGCAACACTGGGGCAGGCAGGGTGCCACCGCCCCTCAAACCTAGCCCGTCAATTCTCGCGCGATTTCACAACAATGTTGCACGCGTTGTACAGGATGACCAAATCCTTAAGATGGCTAACCATATTGCTCGACTAACGCATTCCATAGCGCGAGGACTTCGAGCATGCCGGGATCCTGATCGTTGGTCCATACGGCTGTCTGAACCAGCACCAGCTTGGAGCGCGGGTCGACAATAATTCTTTGTCCGTCCATACCCGCCAACGCGAACACGCGGCGATCGCCCGGCAGGATCCACACTTGATAACCATAGCCCATGTACGTTTTTGCGTGCCCGGGCGCGAGAAAACTCGTGGGCGAGCTGACCGTGGTCGCATCGAGCAGCCATTGGCGCGGGACGACTTGCTGACCGTTCCACATTCCATCGTGCGCCATCATCAAGCCAAGGCGAGTCCAGTCACGCAGCGTTGCACTGACACAGCAATACGTAATGTCCTGCCCGGTCGGGTCTTTCCCCCAGGAGGCGTTGGACTCCATGCCCATCTTCTGCCAGATGCGCTCGCTTGCATATTGCGCTACCGACATATGAACAGCGTGGCTAAGAACGAGGCCGAGGACTTCGGTTTCAGCGCTTGCGTAGTTGAAGTGAGTGCCCGGCTCGCGCTCGCGCACGTTGAATCGCTTCACGCCCGCAATTGCGCCAACCCCCTTGGGATTCAACAAGTCCCGGCCAAGCTTGTCGCGGTCGTCGCCGGGCATGCCATCTTCGTGATACGCGACGCCGGAGGACATGTGCAACAGGTCGCGAATCGGCGTCTCGCCGTAAGCGGTGTTGGCCAGTTCGGGAACATAGGCGTCTGCGTGGTCGTCGATGGAACGGATAGCGCCTTCGGACACAGCAATGCCGACCAGCATGCCTACGATGGTCTTGGCCATGGACTGCGACATGAATGGGTCATTGTCCTTTCGGCCGTATCGATAATGCTCGTAGAGAATCGTATCGTCGCGGGCAATCAGCAAGGCGGTGACCGGGTTCCGGTCGAGATAGCTGCCTATTGTCCTGATGTGGCTGTCGTAGGGGTAGCTGAGCGGAAGTTCGCTATCGGCGCGCTTTAGCGGCGACGTCGGACCGGTTCCCTTTGCTATATTGTCCACAGGTCTCACGTTGGCGAAGTGCGTGTAGTAACCCACGAACTCTTTTTGTGTCCGGGCCTTTCCGGGCACGGGCAGCGGATAGTTTTCCTGTGCGCCATAGGCGTCGGCGGCATATCCGGTGGCCGAAAAAACAGGGCCCGCCTGTGCGTGGGCATTGCACGCCGCAAGCAATAGAAGAAGGGGAATGACCGGCTATACCCATTTGCGCACAGTCCTGCTCCTTGTTGTCTTGCGAGTCGTGTGACGAGACTTGCGAATAGATTTCCACCGCTAATCGCATTGCTCACAAGCGCTACGTCCAAGTAGCGATTTCAATTAAACGATTCACACACGGAAAGCGTTGACGTCTCGTGACGCGGCGTGATTTTCTTTCAACCCGATTGCTTTAACGGAGGATAGGCCGCACGTCGCCTACCCCCCGAACGCCGTGCAAGTCACGCAGACAACAAGACGACATGACGCTTAGATGCAACGCATCGACCCAAGGGTAGTCTTGACCGCCTCGTCCCAAGGCGTATGCGGTTCCTCTCCCAGCGTTGCCAGTAACGAAGCATTCTCCATGCGTATGGGCTCCTTCCACAAATAGCGCATCTCCCGCAGTTCGCGAAACGTCTCTGAGAACAGCGACATCACTGGAAGCACCCACCAGGGAAAAGCACGTACCTTCACGTCAGGCTCGCCGACCGAGCGTTTGATCGCACCGACCATTTGCGTGCCGTCGGCGTCCCAATGACCCCGCATATGAAAGGTCGCGAAAACAGGCAACTGAATTTCCTTTTCGACTAACCGCACCATGGTTTGCGCGACATCCGGCACATAGGCCCACTGATGTCCGATACCGGTCTTCCCTGGATAGGACATCGAGCGAACCGGTTTGCCGGGTTTAACGATACCTGCTGAGAGCCAGCTATTGCCGGCGCTGCCGGGGCCGAAAAAATCGCCAGCTCGCACGACAAGACTGCGCACGCCGTCGGAGCTTGCCGCCTGGAGGCGGTGCTCCAGTTCGACACGAATTGCACCCTTATGCGTGAGTGGTTCTTGAGACGACGATTCGCGCAATACAGGGAATGCGTTCGGGCCATAGTTATAGACCGTGCCCGGCAACACGATCCGCGCGCCGGAAGCACGCGCCGCGGCAATGGTGTTGTCGATCATAGGAAGTACTAATGCGGCCCAGTTGCGATATCCTGGCGGATTGACCGCGTGGACAATGATCTGCACGCCGTCTGCGGCTGCAATCTCATCCTGTCGACTCATTGCGTCGCCCTTGACCCATTCGAACCGGTCATCGCGATTAGTCAGCGCGGCGGGGTCGCGATGCAACGCCCGGACCTTCCAGCCACGCGCAGCAAGTTGCCGTGCCACTTCGCCACCAATGCCGCCGGTAGCCCCTAAAACCAACGCCATGCGAGTGTCTTTCATCTTTGCCTCCTGAAGTAATGGTGATTATTCTTGCGCAGACGGCGGTTAAATGAAATTATCGATACCAATAGAGCTGATATACATTTTTGTATGACTGAGACCGAGCCTAGCTGGGATCTTTACCGGACTTTCCTGGGCGTGATGCGCGAGGGTTCGCTTTCGGGCGCGGCGCGTGCGCTAGGACTGACGCAGCCTACGGTCGGGCGTCATGTGGATGCGCTCGAACTGGCCATGGGCTATGCGCTTTTTGTCCGCACGCAACAGGGCCTTAGCCCCACGCAGGAAGCGCTGACGCTCAAGCCGTTTGCCGAGGCGCTGGAATCGAATAGTGCTGCGCTGTTGCGGGCTGCATCGAGTCAGGGCGTGAAAGTCGGGGGCACCATCCGTATTACCGCCAGCGACGTCATTAGCGTGGAGGTGCTGCCGCCTATCATCACCGCGCTGCACGCTGCTTACCCCGAACTCATCATTGAACTGATGCCGTCTAACCGGATGGAAGACCTGCTGCAGCGCGAAGCCGACATCGCGGTACGAATGCAGAGGCCAAGCCAGGGAGTATTGATTGCGCGCCGGATTGGCGATGTCGAGCTTGGGCTTTACGCGCACAAGCGTTATCTGAAACGTCGCGGCAAGCCGGCGAATATCGACGAGCTGGCTAACCATGCGCTCATAGGCTTCGACAAGGAAACCGCTTTTATCCGCAGCGTGAAAGGCAAGCTGTCCGAACTGCGCCGGGAGTCGATGGCATTGCGCACTGACAGTGACCTCGCTTCGCTTGCGATGTTGCGTGCCGGTTTTGGTATTGGAATGTGCCAAATCGGGCTTGCTGACCCCAACCGTGATTTGATCCGTCTCTTCCCCGAGAAGATTTCGCTTCGACTGGATACCTGGCTAGCCATGCACGAAGACCTGCGCGACAACCCAAGTTGTAAGGTCGCGTTTGCAGCCCTCGCTGAAGGGCTGGATCGATACGTTCACGGAGCGTAGGGAAGAGCCATCCTGGATCAGAGCCCTTTCAGCGAGGGGAAAATAGCGGCGATCCGCGCGTAGACCAGGACGTCGACTTGCAGGTAGATCGCGATCGCCGTGAGCATGACGAGCACGCCGAATACTTGCTGCAAGCGTTCGGCGTGACGTGCCACTATCCGGACGCGCTGGGTCATGTAATGACCGCCATAGATGATTGCCAGCATGGGTATGGCAGCCCCGATAGCGTACAGGGTGAGCAGCAGCGCCGACCAGCCCAGGTCCTGAGCCTTGACCACCAGCACCAGGATGGATGCCAGTACGGGCCCGGCACAGGGCGTCCACACCGCCCCCAGCGACATGCCGAGCACGAAGCCGCCCGCGTTGCCGCTGCCGGGTTGCGTCCCGGTTTGAACCCCAGGCAAGAACGCGGCACTCATGCGTTGCAATGGCGGTTGCAGACGCGCCACCAGCCAGTCATACGGACGTGGCCACACGCGCAGCAGTCCAGAGAGCGCCAGCAACGCGAT
This sequence comes from Caballeronia eucalypticola, assembly GCF_047608185.1. NCBI lineage: Bacteria > Pseudomonadati > Pseudomonadota > Betaproteobacteria > Burkholderiales > Burkholderiaceae > Caballeronia > Caballeronia eucalypticola. Next base: position 8,913 of record NZ_JBLKRU010000065.1, on the reverse strand, counting down.
GCCGGTATTGCGCAACACTTGCTGGGCCACGTGCACTGTGCTGGACACCGCGCAGAGCAGCATCGCGAAGGAGGCGAACGTCAGGATAAAACCCGCGACGATGAACAAGGGGCGGACGCGGCTTGGTCGCTCGACCGAGGTGCCGAGCAGGATCGGCATTGCCGGCAGGATGCAAGGCGATGCAATGGTGAGCAAGCCTGCGAGCAAGGCGAGCGGTGTTTCAATGGTGTTGTGCACGATGAGCGTTCCGTTGGCTGGTATGACCGTATTGGAACGCCCGGGCGTATCTGGCTTGTGTCGACGGCAAGCGCCGGTGCAACGTTGTGTGTCAGGGAATGCTGCGGATACACAGCGACACAAATCTCCGCGCACGCCAGGGTGGCAAGCTGGAGTTGTCCATCGTGGAGAATCAGAAAAGTGTTGATTTGCAGCCTGGGTTGGCCAGGAAAAGGCCACTCGCTCCGTTTCCGGAATGACGCAGTGCGCGCGGCCCGAGAAACGTTCTGGATATGTTCAGCTAATCGTTTAACGCGAGTCTCTGAAAATCCGTCCAACGAGCCAGGAAAAATCGGGCGGCGGCGTGGTCTTGATCACGCGGCACATCTCGGCGACTGGACCTGGATCGCTACGGTTTGCGAACTCGATTGCCTCGGCGAGCGAGACGGTGCCCTCTAATGCCCGGCCTTCGTTATTTTCTACTGAGAAGTCGAATTGCCAATGCGTTGCCAAGATCCCTTTCGACTTTACGATCGCGACAATTTTTGCGTCCATTCGCGCCTCCGATCAATCCTATAAGATAAGGAGCGCCGGTTCTGACGGCTATTGGAATTCACGTCGAATAACGGCGGATTGCGGACAGCGCAAAAAATCGATTGTCCGCATTGAGCGTGGCGCCGTCCTTGCAACCGGCTAGTCGCAGAGTTTCCAAGTTGCACTTACGCTGCTTCATGACCCAATGAGGGCGCTCCGTGCCGGCAAATTACAACACGGAGCAACATGGCCGACAAAGGTCTTAAAAGGTCTTATTCAGGCAGTGGACTAAACGATCCTGGCTCGTGGAACGGACATCCGTTATGACTCTGGCGGAACTCGGAAGACATCTCATACGCGGGCTTTCGGGTCCGGTTCACTCCGCCAAGCGGGCGATGGGCGCTTAGCCCGTGCCACGGACTGAATGCCATTCCATCGTCTACCGCAGTTGATCTGGCATCGGACCATGCCGGCTGCGAATTCACGACGATTCGCGCAACTGCAACGTAAGGGCTTTCATCTTCGGGCCACTTTTTTGCCGCGTCCTCAATGGGCATCTTCTTAATGTCGGTTGCGAGTTGAACGCGCAATTCCCATTCACCGCCGCTTGATGAAAAGAATTCCTTCACCGACTCGCGCAGACCGTCGGGTCTGTCTTTAAGATCGACCGGCGCATCGACCAAGGCGGTCAAACCGGGAGACACGGGAGCAATGCTAAGTTTCGCGAAATAGTCGCCGTAGAGGAGAGGGACGACGCTGTAATAAGTCTCCCCAAGGATGTTGGTTTCGGGGTGGCCGCCCAGGCTCTTGATGGTTCCGCTTTCACCGCCCAAGCTTTCTACCGCGGCTTCAACACCACGCAAGACCGCAGATAAGGCTTGTTTCATGCCCGGGCCCTTGTCGGTCGTCTTTGCCAGCAGCTTCAGCGTCTTCAGAAATTGTTTTGGGGTCGACGCCGTAAATGCCGGAGCATTCTGCATGACAAAGTCTTGCGTCGTAGCGGATTCGCCTCCTGGCAGGCGAGGACCTTTCGCTCCCGTGACCTTGATTGCGAGACCGCGCGGCGTCGATACGCTGTCTGCAAGCAAGTCACCGGGATTGGTCGAAAATCGCAATACGACGGGATAATTACCGGGCGTGGAGAAGAGTCCCTGGGCTAATTCCGCCGGAAGTCCGGCATTCACATGCAATTCGCCTTGCAGCAAGGCGTGGCTTTTAGCATGCACGCTGCGGACCGCATGGCCGTAGTCGTGCGAAGTCGTATCGAGAATACTGCGCAATGTCTCTATCAATTCACGCGTCGTTTCAGCCTCGTCTTCAGGGACTTGCTCGAACGTTGAGTCGTAGAGTAAGGGCTTTATGGCTTGCAAACTTGACATGGATAAGCTCCGCTATGTGGGGACGAATGTGTCCTGAAGGCGAGTTGTTGTTTTCATCGTCCTTGCAAGGGATGTTCCCGCAGTCGGTCAAGCCGATGGGTGGCGACGGAGTGAGGGGTTGAGTGAGCGTGCTTCGCGTATGAGGCCGGCGCAAGAAAGAGTCGCCACGCCGCGTAGCGCCGCCGCCTGGCAACATTTCATCCGGCAATAAATCGTATGACGAGAATTTTTCCGCGCTGCACGTCTCTAAGCGACACCAAGCGGAATATGGAAATGGACTACGCATCGATTCAACCCGCGTTGACCACCCTGTTGCGCAACCGGCCGCTCGGCACCACTGCCGACCTTAATGAGCAGACGGTTGCATACTGGGACGGCTACGAGATAAGGGGCATTCATTTACGGCACGACGAGAGCGATAACAGCGACCGGCTCGACGGAGATTTCGACCTCGATGAACGCACGCTTAATCATCTGCACGCGGATCTGGTCGCGTGGATGGCCGCGCCTCGTTATACGGTACGCGCGGAGCTTGCGGCCTCGCTGAAGGGCGTTCCCCCGTTCAAAGCGGGCGCTTGACCGCTTGGTTCTGGCGTCTCTGAAAATCACGTCTGGTGAGTTCGTAGATGGAACAGAAGTTAGACACGCTCGTGATAGGCGCCGGGCCCGCAGGCCTCGCGGTGGCTGCGTGTCTAACGAAGCGCGGAGCGTCCTGCACGATTGTGGAGCGCGCGGGCAGCGTCGGGTCGAGCTGGCGTCATCACTATGACCGGTTGCACCTTCACTCCGACCGGGACCGTTCTACCCTGCCTTATTTTCCGTTTCCCGCTGGAACGCCGCGTTATCCATCGCGCAAACAAGTGGTCGAGTATCTCGAACTGTATGCGCGGCATTTCGAGCTGGCACCGCACTTCAACGAGGAGGTCAGGACGGTTCGTCCACGCAATCCCGGATTGACGGTAACCACGACTGCCGGCGTCTATCAATCCCGGCAAGTGGTCGTGGCCACCGGCTGCAACGCGGTTCCGTACGTACCACGGTGGCGCGGCCAGGAGCGCTTCCGCGGCCGCATCCTGCATAGCAGCGAGTACCGCAATGGCGAGTCATTCCAAGGCCAGAGCGTTCTGGTCATCGGCTTCGGCAACAGCGGCGGAGAGATTGCCATCGATCTCCATGAACACGGTGCGCAAGTGGCAATGGCAGTTCGCGGACCGGTCAACATCATCCCGCGCGAGATCTTCGGTGTGCCCGTACTCGCTGTCTCTATCGCGTTGAGCCGCCTTCCCGCGCGACTCGCTGATGCGCTCGCTGCGCCACTCGTGCGGCTCATTATCGGAGACATTACCAAGCTCGGTTTCGGCAAACTCTCGATGGGTCCTTTCACGCAAATCAAGACGAAGACGCGTATTCCGCTCATCGATATCGGTACCGTCAAACTGGTTCGCGAGGGGCACATTCAGGTGCTTGGAGACATCCGCGAGATGAGCGAGACCGAGATCACGTTTGACGATGGGCATTCGCGGGACTTCGACGCAATTATTGCCGCGACAGGGTTTCGTCCGGGAAGCGATTTTCTCTTGGCGCCGCAGAGCGAACTGACCGGCGGGGAGACAAAATCCGGGCTGCATTACTGCGGGTTTGTCGTCTCACCGACCGGCATGTTGCGCGAAATCGGAATCGAGGCGCAACGGGTTGCAGACGAAATCACACGCATGTAGGAACGGTGGGCGCCCGGAGGGCCTGCGTGGCTCGCGGCATTCGTCAATCGAGACAACCAAAACCAACAATCCCGCCACTGCGCTCTATCGCGCGTAATATCGAGTGCGAAGCGTGAGGCGGCGAACCTCGCATTCGGATAGACCTTCGAAAAATCGAAGGCTAAATGGGACAAGGGAGATGCGATGAGCAACGACATGTACGAAGAGGGATTGAACAAACCCGCTGCCAACTTCGCGGCGCTGACACCTTTGATCTTCATCGAACGGGCAGCGTCGGTCTATCCGGCAATGCCCGCCATTTCGCACGGTGCGGTGCGGCGCGACTGGGCTCAGACCTATGCGCGCACACGGCGTCTGGCGTCTGCGCTAAGCGCCCGCGGCATTGGCGTTGGCGACACGGTCGCCGTCATGTTGCCCAATATCCCGGAGATGGTCGAAGCGCATTTCGGTATCCCGATGATCGGCGCAGTCCTCAATACGCTCAACACGCGACTCGACGCCAGCACGCTCGCGTTCATGCTGAATCACGGCGAGGCGAAAGTAGTGCTGGTCGACCGGGAATTCTCCGCCGTGATGCGCGAGGCCATTGCGAATGTAGACCACCCGATTGTCGTCATCGATGTCGACGATACCGAATATGCCGGCCCGGGTGAGCGTATTGGCGAACTCGACTATGAAGCGCTGCTGGCGAGCGGTGATCCTGCGTTCGAATGGGCGCCGCCATCAGATGAGTGGAACGCGATCTGCCTGAACTACACATCAGGGACAACAGGGTATCCGAAGGGCGTTGTCTATCACCATCGCGGGGCGTACACCAACGCGGTCAGCAACATCCTCGAATGGGACATGCCGAAGCATGCGGTGTACCTGTGGACGCTGCCTATGTTCCATTGCAATGGCTGGTGTTTCCCCTGGACCGTCGCTGCGCGCGCGGGGGTCAACGTATGCTTGCGCAAGGTCGATGCTAAAACAATCTTCGACCTGATTCTTCGCGAGCGGGTGACGCACTATTGCGGCGCGCCGATCGTACAGAACCTGCTGGTCAATGCGCCCGATAAGATGAAAGCCGGGATCACGCACCGCGTCCATGCAATGGTTGCCGGCGCGGCGCCGCCTGCGGCCATGATCGAAGGCATGGAGCGGCTTGGCTTCGAACTGACGCATGTGTATGGCCTGACTGAGGTCTATGGCCCGGCGACCGTCTGCGCGCAGCAAGCTCAATGGAGCACTCTCGACATAGGTGAACGCGCGAGCCTGAATGCGCGGCAGGGCGTGCGCTATCACTTGCAAGATGCCGTGACGGTGCGCGATCCCTTGACGATGGAGGAAGTGCCGGCAGACGGCGAGACAATCGGCGAGATCATGTTTCGCGGCAATATCATGATGAAGGGTTATCTGAAGAATCCCGCCGCGACGGAGGAAGCATTACGCGGCGGCTGGTTTCACACCGGCGACCTTGGGGTCGTCGATCCGGATGGTTATGTCCGGATCAAGGACCGCAGCAAGGACATCATCATTTCGGGCGGGGAGAACATCTCAAGCATCGAAATTGAAGATGTCTTGTATCGCCATCCGGCGGTACTCGCGGCCGCCGTCGTCGCGAAGCCGGACCCTCGCTGGGGTGAGACGCCTTGCGCTTTCGTCGAGTTGAAGGCGGGCGCAACGGTGAGTGCAGCCGAGTTGGTCGCGCATTGCAAAGCCCATCTTGCGGGTTTCAAAGTGCCGCGCTCGATCGAGTTTTGCGAGTTGCCGAAGACATCGACCGGGAAGATACAGAAGTTCGAATTGCGTAAGCGCGCCGGATCGGTATCGGCCATTGACGTATGACGGGGGGAACATGAACGAAGGCGCAAGTCTGGAGCCACTAGTGCTTATCGATCACGATATCCACGGCATTCCCGGCGCGGTACAGATAACGCTGAACCGTCCAGACGCATTTAACACGTTGTCCGAAGCATTGATCGACGCGCTGCAGCGCAGCCTGGATGAGGTGGCTGCGTCCGATGCGCGTGTCGTTGTGCTTGCCGGCGCGGGCCGTGCGTTTTGCGCGGGCCACGATCTGAAAGAGATGCGAGCCACACCGTCATACGCGTACTACCAGGATTTGTTTGCTCGCTGCTCGCAGATGATGTTGACCATCCAGCGCATGCCGCAACCTGTGATTGCACGGGTGCATGGCGTTGCGACTGCGGCGGGCTGTCAACTGGTCGCCATGTGCGATCTGGCGGTGGCCGCAAGCACCGCTCGCTTCGCTGTGTCCGGGGTCAACCTCGGATTGTTCTGCTCGACGCCCAGTGTGCCGCTGTCGCGCAATCTGTCTCGCAAGGCGGCATTCGAAATGCTTGTGACCGGCGACTTTATCGATGCACAAACCGCGTGTGAGCGCTGCCTTGTCAATCGAGTCGCCGAGCCCGAAGAGCTGGACGATGCAATTCGTGCGCTCGTGACGAGTATCAGTGAAAAGCCGCGTGCGGCGATCGCCGCCGGCAAGAGCCTGTTCTATCGGCAACTGGAAGCGGGCATTGATACAGCGTATCAACTCGCTGGCGACACAATGGCGCGCAACATGATGGACGAGGCAGCGCTTGAGGGAACCGAGGCGTTCATCCAGAAGCGCCCGCCGCGGTGGCGCGAAACGTAGCTGACTGACGCGGAGCCAGGGAAGGGCATGCCATGACACTTGCGACCCGGTTTCGGTGGGCCATCGCGGCAATGGCGGCGCTGTTTCTAGGCGCCGTTCATGCCGCAACTTCCGGTGAAGCCTTTGGCACTCCAGGCGCGGCTGCCATGCATGGACCGGCGCAGAAGTCCTTCCTCGGGACAGCGCTGAGTGCGACGTCGCAGGTGTACTTCACGGGCTATCGCGGCGTTGTGTCGGAGGTGTATTGCCCGGTGCTCGACACAACGGAGTCCGTCGATTTGCAGTTCCTCGTTGGCGATGCCGCCGGCACGTTCGTCGATGAGGAAAAGCTTCAGCCTTATCGATCCGTACGACGCCTGCGACCGTCGTCAACTATCTCTTCAATACGCTGCAGCAAAAGACGGATTGCGGCACCGCCGAATACGATGCCGATGGTTGCGCGCAAGGATTCAGCCGCGTTGGCCGCTTCCCGCAGAATGCGTGGGTAAGCGGTTGGCCCTACTGGCAAGGGACGCAGATGGACGAGCAAGCCATGCCGATCCTGCTCGCGTGGCGTCTCGGTCCGGCCGTCTATAACGCGTTGTGGCCGAAGATCGCGCTCACCGCCGACTATATTCTCCGTACAGGGCCGTGGACGTATCAGGATCGATGGGAAGAGGACTCGGGCTACTCGCCGTCGAAGATAGCCGCAGAGGTGGCGGGCCTCGTTGCCGCTGCGCGCATTGCAGAAGACAACGTCGATAACGCGCGCGCAGGCAGCTACCTTGCAGCCGCCGACTATTGGCAACAGAACGTCACGCACTGGACCTACACCAGCAGCGGCGCGTACGGAAGCGGCAAGTACCATGTCCGCATCAATCCAGCGAACAAGAGCAGAACCGCAAGCTCTGGCAGCGGCGGGCAAAGCTACGAGCCCACCAGCTATCCCCGACTCTGGTCAGACCTTTCTCGTGAAGAACGGCGGCGGCATGCAGGATGAACGCGCGGCGGTCGACGGGGGTTTTCCCGAGTTGGTGCGCATGGGCGTGAAGCGTGCCAACGATCCTACTATTGTGAGTACGCTTTCCGCCTATGACGCCGTGCTCGCGATGAACGTGAAGGACTCGAACCAGGCGTGGTTCCGCTATAACTTCGACGGCTACGGCGAACACAATGACGGCAGCAATTTCGACGGCACTGGCGTCGGCCGCGCGTGGCACATCTTTACAGCCGAGCGCGGAATGTTCAGCATCGCGAGCAGCGGAGCCGGCAGCAGCGGCACTGCGTACCTCAACGCCGTCAGGTCCTACGCAACGCCTGAAGGCTTCATCCCCGAACAGATCTGGACCAACACGGTCACTCTGCCCGGCAACTGGCAGGTCGTGACGCCGCGGGGACTCACTGCCGGCGCACCGACCAAAATCCATGGCGCCGCTCAACTGGGCGATGGGTGAGTACATCAGCCTGCTTGCATCGATTCACGCGGGCCGGGTCGTCGATATTCCGTTCATTGTGCGCGCGCGTTATAGCAATTGCGTGGTCCCGCCGGCGAGCGGGCAGGCTAGCGTCACGATCAGCGTCAAGGCCACGACGCAGCCGGGGCAGTACCTGTATATAACCGGCAGCACGGACGCACATGGCAACTGGAACACCGACCTCGGACTGCCGGTGGACCCGGCCAATTATCCGGTGTGGAGCAACGCGGTGAATCTGCCGGCGAGCAGCAGTGTTCAATACAAGTACTACCGCAAGAATGCCGATGGAAGCGTGACGTGGGAGAACGTGTCCGGAGGTGGCAATCGCACGCTGAACGTACCGGCGTCGGGCGGCGCAGCATTAGACGATACGGTCGGTTGGTGAATATTGTGCGGCGTTTCAAATCATGCGGAAAGCAAACGTCCCCGGCCACGCCGGATTGAGCAGACATTTCTGTATCACTTTTAAAACGGCCGGGAAATGCTGATGCGACTAGGGTTTTGCCGCCAGCAAACCGGTGCTTTCAAGCATCGCTTCAAAACTCGGACGCCCTTCCAGTAAGGCATTGGCCCGACGACAGCGTTTGCGCGTTTGATCGGACAGATAACGTTCATTCGGGTTTGTACTGTTCAAGAGTGAATCAAAAACGTTCTCGTCCCCATTGTGTGCTGCTGCATATCCAACGAGGCTCCATGCTGGTACTGGGTTTCAGAGATCTGGCACGGTCCTCGCTTTATGTGTGGTGCAACACTAGCCGGAGTCTAAAAATAACCCACGACTTCGGCGAGTCTGCTTACGGGGCTGGTCGCAACATGTCTTCGATGAATGCCGTCAGATGCATCAAGAAGACGCGAGGCGGACCAGTATAAAAAATAGGCGCACAGCGCACGAATCAGAGAAAAAAATCATGTTGACCCTCAAATCAGACCTGCACGGCAATCATCTGTTGGGCGCGCTTCCGGCGCACGAA
>NZ_JBLKRU010000064.1:0-37446 GCF_047608185.1 Caballeronia eucalypticola | reverse complement strand
GAGGCGCTGGATGCAGTCACCGAACACGTCGGCCGGGATCGCGCGCAATACCTTTATGACCGCCTCGCGGAGCATGCGCTTTCGTTGGGTATCGAGTCGTCACGTGCGCGTGTCACGCCTTATATCAACACCATTCCTGTTGCAGAGCAGCTGCGTTATCCGGGCAATCTGGAGATCGAGGAAAGGCTCGCCGCCGCGTTGCGCTGGAATGCGCTCGCGATGGTCGTGCGCGCCAACAAGGCTTACGGCGAGCTTGGCGGTCACATAGCGAGCTATGCGTCCGCAGCCGATCTCTTCGAAGTGGGCTTCAATCATTTCTTCCGCGCGGCTGCACCGGACGCGGGCGTGGGCACGGGTGGCGATCTTGTCTATTTCCAGCCGCATTCATCGCCGGGTGTGTATGCCCGCGCGTACCTCGAAGGCTTTCTTAGCGAAGAACATCTGGAGCATTACCGGCAGGAGATAGCAGGACCCGGACTGTGTTCGTATCCGCATCCGTGGCTCATGCCGGACTTCTGGCAGTTCCCCACGGGCTCGATGGGCATCGGTCCGATCAACTCGATCTATCAAGCGCGCTTCATGCGTTACCTGCAAAACCGCGGCCTTGCGAAGACGCAGGACCGCAAGGTGTGGGGCTTCTTTGGCGATGGCGAGATGGACGAGCCGGAATCGATTGGCGCGTTATCCCTCGCTGCGCGCGAACAACTCGACAACCTGGTGTTCGTCATCAACTGCAATCTGCAGCGGCTCGACGGACCGGTGCGCAGCAACGGCCGCATTATCGACGAGCTTGAAGCGCAGTTCATTGGCGCGGGCTGGAACGTGATCAAGGTCCTGTGGGGTTCCGACTGGGACGCGCTCTTCGCACGCGATCAGACGAACGCGTTGCTGCGTGCGTTCGCCCATACGGTCGATGGCCAGTTCCAGACCTTCTCGGCCAACGATGGCGGTTATAACCGCGAGCGCTTCTTCGGCCAGAATCCCGAACTCGCCGCGCTGGCTTCGCATCTGAGCGATGAAGATATCGACGGCTTGCGCCGTGGCGGCCACGATGTGCGCAAACTGCACGCGGCTTACGCGAAGGCGCTGGGTCATCGAGGCCAGCCAACCGTGATCCTTGCCAAGACGATGAAAGGCTTCGGCATGGGTACATCGGGTCAGGGCAGGATGACGACGCACCAGCAAAAGAAGCTTGGCTTCGATGACCTGAAGGCGTTCCGCGATCGTTTTCGCCTGCCGCTGTCGGACGCCGATGTCGAAGCGGTCAAATTCTACAAACCTGCGGAAGACAGTCCGGAGATGCAGTACCTGCACGCACGGCGCGCAGGTCTTGGAGGTTATCTGCCCAGAAGGCGGAGAGTGGCGTCGGAGGCGCTGATCGTCCCGCCGATGACAACCTGGGGCCAGTTCGCCATCGACGCGGCCGGCAAGGAGATGTCGACCACCATGGCGATCGTGCGCATGTTCGGTACGCTGATGAAGGATGCAACGCTGGGCCCTCGCGTGGTGCCCGTGGTCGCCGATGAAGCGCGCACCTTCGGCATGGCGAACATGTTCCGACAGGTCGGCATCTATTCGCCGCTCGGGCAGTTGTACGAACCGGAAGATCTCGGTTCCATGCTCTATTACCGCGAGGACACCAAAGGACAAATTCTTGAAGAGGGCATTTCGGAAGCGGGGGCAATGTCGTCATGGATTGCCGCGGCGACGTCGTACAGCGTGCACGATTTGCCCATGCTGCCGTTCTACATCTATTACTCGATGTTCGGTTTTCAGCGCATTGGCGACATCATCTGGGCCGCGGCGGACCAGCGCGCACGCGGGTTCCTGATCGGTGCGACTGCGGGCAAGACCACGCTTGGCGGCGAAGGGCTGCAGCATCAGGATGGCAGCAGCCACCTGGTGGCATCGACGATACCGAACTGCCGCGCCTACGATCCCGCGTTTGCTTATGAGCTCGCGGCTATCGTCGACGAAGGCATGCGCGAGATGGTCGAGCGCCAACGCGACGTGTTCTATTACGTCACGGTGATGAACGAGAATTACGCGCAGCCATCGGTGCCCGGCGGCGACCTCGAGACCCTGCGCGAGGGCATCCTCAAAGGCATGTATCCGCTCGCGACGGCACCGGACGCGACGGCGCAGGTGCAGTTGCTCGGCGCCGGCGCGATACTCGTCGAGGTCATCGCGGCGCAGAAAATGTTGCGCGACGATTGGGGCATTGAGGCAGCGGTATGGAGCGTGACGAGCTTCACCGAATTGCAGCGCGACGGCATGGCGTCTGAACGGCTTGCGCGTCTCGGCGAGATGGCTCCGGCGCCGTATGTGAGCACCATGTTGTCTGCATCGCGCGGCCCGGTGATCGCGGCAACGGACTATGTACGCGCCGTGCCCGAACTGATCCGCGCTTACGTGCCGCGTCGCTACGTGACGCTCGGCACCGACGGCTTCGGTCGCAGCGACACGCGTCAGGCACTGCGCGAGTTCTTCGAGGTGGATCGTGCATCCATTGTGATTGCAGCGCTGAAAGCACTGGCCGAGGACGGGGAGATCGATATCGCCATCGTGCGAAAAGCGTCGCAGCAGTATGGGAAGGTGGCGTCGGCGCTGGGCGCTCCCTGGCAGCGGTAATGCGAATTGTATCGGCAACCTCATCAGTTGCCGTCTTAGCGCAAGCAAGCGGCGAGAACGCGAGCTTTCCCATTGGGAGCGTGCGCGGAACCCTCATGGTTTACTTTTTAAGCGGATCCGACGGGCGCACATGTCAAAGCAAATTCACTATAGGTGACACTGTTTTAGCCACTTTTCTTAGCACGGACCTTCGGCATTTGTGCGAGACATCCGCGCTCTTTAAAGAAAATTCCCAAGGTAAAGGCGACTAAGGATATTGTGATGAAAAATAGAGACATCATCGTTATTGCCGCCTCGATCGGCGGTTTTGCGGCGCTTAAAAAGCTAGTTTCCGCATGGCCTTCGGATCTGCCGGCTTCCGTCTTTATCGTTTTGCATATTGACGCACAGCCAAGCAACCTTCGTCTGCTGCTGCAGAAAGAGTGCAACCTTCTGGTGAGGCAGGCTGAGCACCAAGACGATATCCAGCAATCTGTCATTTATATTGCTCCCGCGGATCGTCACCTGCTGATTCAAGAGGGAAAGATTATCCTTTCAGTTGCACCAAAAGAAAACTCAGCGCGTCCCTCCGCCGATGCCTTGTTTCGCTCGGCTGCCATCGGCTACGGTTCCCGCGTGATCGGTATCGTTTTGACAGGTGATCTCGACGATGGCGCTGCGGGATTGCAATTGATACATGCCTGTGGGGGGATCGCAGTCGTACAAGAACCAGCTGAATGCCCAGCGCCGGGTATGCCTCGCAATGCTATACGCGCAGTTAAAACTGCTGTCGTCGCACCAATAGCAATACTTGGTTGGAGCATTCTACAAATGGTGGAGACGCCAGCAACGGCAGATTTCCTAAACAATGAGGGAGTACATTCGGCGGCCAATATCGAGGCACACATTGCACTAACAGGTAGTTCGAACCCGACTGAATTCCGTTCCATCGGCAAGCCTAGCGATCTAACCTGCCCGGACTGCGGCAGCGTAATGTGGACGATAGGCGCCAGTGCCCCGCTACGTTACCGTTGCAACACAGGTCATGCATTTTCCGGTGTCTCGCTAGCAGACGCTCAATGCCGGCAGTCCGAAGATGCATTGTGGTCTATAGTGCGCGGTTTTCAGGAACGTGCTTCATTATCAAATGAGCTATTAGCGACCGCCGAGTTTGACCAAACGGCAGAGCTAACAGCGCGAATCCAGCGACTCAAAGCGGCGCAGAAAACTGTCCTGGATCTCTTAAGGAATTCCTAAACGCGGTGTAGGCAGGCTTGCGAAATTCTGCGAGCGCCACTGTCAAGCCAGGAAGGTTCGGCCATCTGAAATTGTCGTCGATCAATTGGCGAGCCGAGTGTCAAGTTTTCCCTCGCGATTCCACTCGCGTAGGCGAGCATTGTGAAATGCCGATAATCGGCGCCCCTTGATAGAAAGCTTGTTCACTACGATAAGTGCTTCAGGTCTCAGAAGTTCCATCTCAGTCCCAAAAGGGCAAGTGCTCATCCATCCAATCATAGTGACCAGGGGCAGTCCACCCCCATGGAGTTTTACCCGCTAGCGTATCGACGTTTTTGACCTGCGTTCCGCGAATCGGCGGACGCTCGGAGCTCTCGTCAGAAGCAACGTTACATGTATCGTCGTTGTCTTCTGACTCTGGAATATTTGGGCGTTTGGAGAATTTTTGCTTGGACATGGAGAAATAGCGAGCAGATATCATTTACGGTGGCGAGCGATGATCCTTCATCGACCATCCAAGCTTGCCGGCAGGCGCACACGCACAGCACCCACGGCGTGTAACGAAACTTCTCATAGGTAACGGATGGAAGTATTTCAATGCATGCGTCCAAGCCAAAAATAATGGAGCTAAGTGCCGGGCATGGGCTTGTTGTGTACAGTATTCATACAGTCCGAAAATGGATAAGGGCGATCGGGACAATTGCCGGGTACCACAACGTACCGCGATCCATTACTTCCGACCCGGGGCAGAGCTTTGGGAAGGGCACGGGCGGTGGATATTCGAGCCCGTGAGTTCTCCCGCGGACGAGTAACCTTGTCGGCGTATATTGGCTAGCGAAGGCCAATCACGACTACCTCGTCCTCAACGCACTGGAGATATCCCTCTTGGCTTCGCTCTCTGCCTGATGGCGTAATTGAGCGTGAACGCGATTCGCTTATATCCTCGGACCGCGCAATACGCCTATACGCGTTCAGCGCACACCGCAATCCCCGCCAGTCGTTCCGCCCATTTTCACTCAATTCTGACGAGCTGAAGCGGAAGACTCGGCACCAACGACTTGCCCCTTGATTAGTTGCTCCTCGGTATCGTCGTAAAGGCTGGCGATAATTTTCTCGTAGCGTTCCATCAAAGGCTTTCGGCGTTTCTTGCGCGTCGCAGTCATCACTCCGTTTTCTGGGGTGAGTTCTTCGGGAAAGATCTTGAAAGCTTTTATCTGCTCGGCGCGAGCCAGCCTGGAATTCGCCTTCGTTACTTCCCCTTGGATCAAACTGATTACGTCCTCGGACGCCGCTAAGTCAGCGTAGCTTGCTATTGATGCGTCGCGCGTTTTGGCCCAGTCCATGGTGAGCGTCGGATCGACTTCGATCAGAGCGGTGAGGTATTTTCGACCCTCCCCGATGACCAGGGCCTCGGTGATGTACGGACTCTGACGGAGCTCATTTTCAATCTGGACGGGACTGATAGTTTTACCGCCGGCGGTGTTGATAAGTTCCTTCTTCCGGTCAATCAGCTTAAACGAACCATCCGCCCCGACCTCCACTATGTCTCCGGTATGCAGCCAGCCATCCTGTAAGGCAGATCTGGTTTCCACCTCTTTATTCCAGTACCCAATAAACAATCCCGGTCCTTTGACGATCATTTCCCCATCCGAAAGAACACGTGTCTCCCAAGCAGGGTCCTTTAACGGAATTCCGGAATTTCCCGGCTTTGACCAATCAGCAAGCTGAGCCAGATTTCCACCGACCATTTCAGTCTGGCCGTAGGTCTCTCTTAGATTGAGACCCCAGAGCTGCCACAGCGTCACCACCTCATGCGGCATTGGTGCCGACGCAGTATAGGGATACTTAAGATCGTCAAACCCAATTTTGGTCAACAGCGGCTTAAATACAAAATGCTGACACGCAGAGTACAGTTGCTCTTTGAAGGGGTCAGTCTGCCCCCCTCCCAACCGGTCAGCAAGGACCTCACTGGCAATCTTTAGTGCCAGATGATAGTTGGCTTGATCGGCGGCAGAGCTGCTATTGACGTAATTGATGATTTGCGTCGCAAATTTTTGATAAAAGCGCGGCGGTGCCATGTAGCACGTCGGCTTAACTTCCCGGATACATTGCGCGAATGCCGCAGATACATCAACGAAATAAGGAACTGTCTTCGTGATCAACGGAAGCGCCATCGCTTGGACGCGCGCTACCGTATGCGAAAGCGGCAGATGTATGACCACTCGCTGCGGCTCGGTCAGTATTGCCGGGCAGAAGGTTGGCCACGTGAATGCGCCCCCCAACATGGACAAGTGCGTAAGCACCGCACCCTTTGGTGACCCGGTGGTTCCTGAGGTGTAACCTAAGCTCACTATATCCGTTGATTTTGCAGTCTCAGACTCCTTGCGGAGATAAGCAATTTCATCGCCTGCAAAAGGTAATGCGAACTCTGCGAGCGACATCACGTTCTCGGCACTTTCGCCTGCCGATCGTCGCCAGGCCGGGTCCAACACGACAATCTTGACAAGGCGACGGGACTGATCGGCCGCCTCGATTACTCGAAGCTGGTCAACATTACCAGCAAAAGCCAGTCGCACCCCTGCATCTTCCAGGTAGTAGCGAACTTCTTCTACAGATGACGTGAAATAAATGCCCACGGTGACGGCACCCGAGCAAATTGTCGCCATATCGGCGATAAGCCACTCCTGCGATATGTCGCCCATAATGGCGATCCGCTCACCCCTTGCTATGCCCACTCTCTGAAACGCAGTGGAAACCGAACAAACCGCGTTTGCATAATTTTTCCAAGTCGTCGGTGTCCACGTCCCTTCTCTCTTCTGAAAAAAAGCGTTCGTTTCTCCCTGACTCCTTAGCCGCGCCATAAACAGCTCTGGAATGGTAGTCGTGGAAAACTGACTTCCAGAAGTCCATGCAGCAGTGGTCATTTGTGATGGTCTCCGAAACGCTTGCGCTTCTCCGCAAACGAGGCGACCGCTTCCTTACGTTCAGGTGAATTATAGGTAATCGTTTCGAGGGCGATCGACGTATCAAGGACCAGATGCACATACTGCTTGACGATCTTGTTCACGCTATATTTTGTCCAGACAATCGCATCGCGAGGACCGCTCGCAAGAAGCTCAGCATAGTCGATCGCCGCCTCGAGGAGCTTGTCGCCCTCGACAACTTTGTTGATCATGCCCATCGAGAGTGCCTCATCCGCGCTCACAAAGTCACCCGTCATTAGATAATGCTTCGCGCGAACCGGCCCGAGAAGAAGTGGCCAAATAACGGCACCGCCGTCACCCGCGACAACGCCGGCATTCACATGAGTGTCGGCGAACCGCGCCGTCGGGCTGGCGTAGATCATGTCGCATAGCAAAGCAAGCGTGGCGCCCAAGCCTACGGCCACGCCGTTGACAGCCGCAATGATCGGTACTTCCACCTCAAGCATGTTCCGAATGAGGTGGCGCCCGCCTCGCGTGGGCGAAGGAACCACATCAGTATCGTCGGCCTTCTGATCACCGCCAGAACAAAACCCGCGCCCAGCGCCGGTCAGAACGATCGCTTTGACCGAACTGTCCCTGTCCAAATCGCCAAATACATGTTCGAGCTCACTGTGCATGTCCCAATTGATAGCGTTCAGGATCTCGGGGCGATTCATCGTGACGATTGCAACACCGGAAGGACGATGTTCGACATTCAAATGCTGATAGTGGGAAGAGGAGTCCATTTGCGAATTATCCTTGTGTCTGTTGGGGGCGCATAGCGCGGATCTTGTCGAGAACCACTTCCAATGGCCGCACGATGTTATTGCGATCGCTAAAGTGGGGAATGACATACCGGCCAACCATCTCGATTGCCGACATGATTTTTTCGTGAGGCACCGAATCCATATGAAGCAGCACTTCATCGATCCCAAGTTTCTCGTACTGTTCCAACTGACGGATGACGGTATCGGGGCTTCCGCAGACAGTCGTGGCGGATTCGTTCAAGAGGTAGTCCCAATCTTCGCCTGCACGTTTCATCGATGGCACGCTATCGGCCATATAGGCATAATCGCCAGCTAGCTTCGCAAGTCGCGGGTACGCATCGGTCGAGATACGAGCGTAGTGCATCAGGGGTTCAGCGAAGTCGTCTTTGGCTTCCTGGTCGGTTTTGCCGATCCCGATGAACAGCGGCATACCGGCGCGCGGCTTATGCAAGGGTCCCGTCTCGTCGCGCTTCCAATTCTTCCAGTATGTATCGAGCAGCCCCTTTTGCTTTTCCCAACCCTGGTAAATGGCGTGACTCATCACAGCCAGACCCTCTGAGCCCGCCCAAGCATGGCTGTTCTCGCTCGTTGCCGCGACACCCAACACCGGATAGGGTTTCTGCAATGGCTTCGGTACAAGCGACCTAGGAGGCACTTGATAATACTTCCCCTCGAAGGTGAACACATCTTCGCGCATCGCTTTGCGAAGCAGGGCCATTCCCTCTTCCATTTGCGGCAGCGTTTCATCGGGCGACACGTTAAACGCACGCATCGCGATTGTGGTATTCGCTCTGCCACAATACATCTCCATACGTCCGTTCGAAAGAATGTCGGTAACTGCTAACCGCTCAGCAGTACGAAGCGCATGATTGATGGCTTTGGGCATCAACGCCACGGCAGGACGCAGCTTAATTCTCGAGGTGACGGCCGCGAGATAGCCAAAGACCACTTCCGGGGCAGAGCTCGAAATACCGCCCAAGGCAAAGTGTTGTTCCGACAGGGCGACAAAATCGAACCCCATCTGCTCCGCCAGCAGGGTCTCACGAACCAATTCGTGCAACCTGTTCGAATAGCTGTGGCCGACCTGCGTCTCCTGCTCCGACCAAAAACCAATTTTCAATGCCATTTGATATTCCTTACTCGGTAGTCAAAGTTGTGGATTGATATTGCCGTATATTTGGCAGAATTTTTTATTCTTTATTGCCATAAATTTGCATCTAACAGCAGAC
The DNA here is from genome assembly GCF_047608185.1 of Caballeronia eucalypticola. Lineage (NCBI taxonomy): Bacteria > Pseudomonadati > Pseudomonadota > Betaproteobacteria > Burkholderiales > Burkholderiaceae > Caballeronia > Caballeronia eucalypticola. Next base: position 28,641 of record NZ_JBLKRU010000064.1, on the reverse strand, counting down.
TATGCGGTAAAGCGCTCCTTTGAACTGCAATCCGCTTTCATTGAGTCCGAAGATCTCCCTCGGCGCTCCCGCGAATGTCTATTGCCGTGCTTAGCAAGCCGAGCCATTCATACTTCCCAAACGGTCGGCTGTCTGCTCTGCGCAAACATAAAAAGAGGTGTCCGTATGGACAAGTCCTATTGATCTTCCACTTGCCCGATAGACATCTGTTTGGTTAATCACTAACCGTTTGCCAAGGACGCTTCGGCGGCAAATGTCGAGGCGAGGAGCTTGGCGGTGCCGCGCAGACAACTCTCTCCTATCTCACGCGTCGATCCCCGTGCATCGCCTAGAACGCCGTTCGGCGTGATCGAGGCGATCCCGTTTTTCCACATCATGTTCAATTGCTCGGTCGTCATCAGACCAACATGTCCTGCCACCAGCTTTTCATGCCGAACACTATCCGGACGAAGATGAATCATGAGTGACGTCTCAGCGATATCGGCGTGCCCGCCAACGGACTCAGGGTCGCCTCCAGCACGTTCAACCGCAGATCGCCACTCGAGAAGCCACGCCCGAGGGTCCGTATATGCGAAGACCTGAGTGGACGCTCCGAGCGCCTCACGGACACGCGGAAGCATCGCGCGAAGGGCATTGAAGTTTCCCACGTGGGCTGAAAAGAGATAAATACGCTTGAACCCATGCTTCGCGAGACTCACACAATAATCATGGCAGATTGCCGTGAAAGTCTCCTCTTGCAATGAGATAGTGCCGGGAAAGGCCAGATGATGTTTCGAGCAGCCCACTTGTATAGTGGGCGCAATCAAAGTACGGCCTAACAACGCAGCGACCTCGACTGCTAGAGCTTCCGCATGATCAGCATCCATACTTAGAGGCAGATGAGGTCCATGCTGCTCAATCGCCCCACAAGGAATAATGACGCTATCAAAGCCGTTGGCCAAGGCACTGAACACGTCCTCGAACGTCATATCGGCGAGATGTCTCGCCGCCGCTTGCTCAAGATTATTCACGATTTGCCCCCTCTTGTTTCGAGTCGTACAGTAGGATCTAGTGTCATGAGTTGAAAATGCATTACATTATTTAGCTCTTTGTTTGTCATTCGCAGAGTCGGACCTGCTCGAACCACAACACGATAAGCAACCCCCTTTCGGAGTTTTCGCGCAAGCATGCTTCAGCGGCTTCAGCGGCTTCCGCAGGCAACAGTAAGGCGCGGAAGTAGCCTTGAAGACGCTTTACGGTCGCGGCGTCGGGGTGGTAGACGATCTGAAAAACTCCCTTGCAGTGGCTGTGTCGTACCAAGCACATATCACTCGTTCAGATCTCGCTCGTATTCACGCGGGAGTTGGTTTGATTCGCCAAACACAGTGAACCCCATCTCGGTTGTCGACGCTACCAGCGCTCGGTCACATGCGCAGATATCCTAAACGCGCCCTACATCAATAAACACTCATCGACGGGCGTTCGGCGTCAGGCGGGAACACATCCCAGGTACCGTCGCCTTGACGGAATAAATAGATTGCAAACGTGTCTGCCGATTGCAATGCCTCGACGCGCACATAGCGCCCCTGATTCGAGCGTGCGCCACTTCCTCGTGTAACCCGAACCGGCACTGAAGGAACCATCAAAAGCCATTTTTCCACCATGAATCGCAAAGACCTCTCAGCCGTTTCCATTTGCTTCTCCTTCAAACTCGGCTCTGCTTAAGGGTCAGCCGACGTCCCCTTTTCCACTTTGCAGGTAATACCGAAGGAGTCCTGTCCCTTCGCACAATCCGTAAAGTTATCGCGACAACGCGTCCATGGTTGCTAGGGCGTAGAGTTTGTATGCGAATTTATAACGCATGACACTGGAATCGGCAGAGATCGATTCGCCGAGATATCCACTGAGGGTCATGATCAACTGCACCGTGCTCATCATCCGTCAATCAGCGCGGCTCGGTGCGGGTTGAGTCATCGCCGGACACGGATGCCCAGATAGGAATGGGTTAAAATAAGAGATCTTTATTAAATTCGTATTCCTAATAGTCGTATACCCGATCGATTTCATGCTGCTTCACGAGGTTCAGCCCATAGCCTTCCAGGCCGATTATTGTCCGCTCATGATTAGAAAGAAGAATCATGTCCTTCACGCCAAGATCGACAAGGATTTGGGCACCAACCCCGTAATCACGCAGGGCCGACTCCATCGGTTGCGGGTGCATTATGAAACGTACACGCTCTGAAACTGCGGTCGGACGTGATTCGCGGATGAGGACGACAACACCGCGGTTTGCTGCTGCCAGCATACGGGCCGCACCGCGTAAGGACGCAAGGTGGTGACCACCCATAATGTCGCTCATGGTATCCACTGCATGCATGCGTACCAGGACAGGATCGCCTCCTCCCAAGTCACCGATGATGAAAGCAACATGCTCCACCTGATCTACTAAATTTCGATATACGACGATCCGCCAATGAGTTCCGTTCGGCTCAGTAAACTCGCCATGTTCTACGACCTCCAGGAGCTTTTCAGTGCGGCGGCGGTATGAGATGAGGTCGGCGATGGTCCCCACTTTCAGACCGTGCTGCTGCGCAAAAGCGACCAGATCCGGCAGCCTGGCCATGCTGCCATCTTCGTTCATGATTTCGCAGATCATGCCGGCTGGGGCAAGCCCAGCCAAGCGGGAGATATCCACAGCGGCTTCTGTATGCCCCGCCCGCACAAGGGTACCGCCGTCGCGAGCCATCAGCGGAAAGACATGGCCCGGAGAGACAATATCGCCGCGGCCCATTTGCGGGTCGACGGCTACTGAAATTGTACGGGAGCGGTCAGCAGCTGAAATGCCTGTGCTCACACCCTCACGGGCCTCGATCGAGACAGTGAAGGCCGTCTCTAGCCGTGAGCCGTTAAACTGATTCATCAAGGGGAGGCCCAGTGATTCACAGCGGGATCGTGTCATCGCTAAGCAGATCAATCCACGCGCATGCTTGGCCATGAAGTTAACCGCGTCTGGCGTTGCGAACTGCGCGGGAATGATAAGGTCGCCTTCGTTCTCGCGATCTTCGTCGTCCACTAGAATGAACATGCGACCTGCTCGAGCTTCCTCGATGATATCTGAGGTGCTCGAGATGCAATCGTGCAGTTCTTCGCGCTTTATGGTCGATGCCACCTTGCTCATTTGCAAACTCCTGAATGACCTCTGTGCGCTCGGCGCGGTGTGCGCGCTTGCTGCTTTGACCCGGCGCAAGACCGCTTCTATCTCCGCTTCAACATCGGCCATTTTGGCCATACCATCCACGCTAAAGAGCCGCCCCTTCGCTCTGTAGTAAGGGATGATCGGAGCCGTCTGGGCGTTGTAGGCGCTGAGACGGGCGTGGACGGTCTCGGCGTTATCATCCGGCCGGCGGATAAACTCAGTACCCCTGCATTTGTCACATATAGCGGGTATTGTCGGCCGCTTAAAGAGGTCGTGGTAGCCTTCCCCGCAACTGGCACACGTGGATCGGCCCGAGATTCGCTCAACCAATGCCGCGGCGTCGACCGCGAGCTCAATGACCGCATCCAATTCGATTTCCTGGTCTTGCAACATCTTGTCCAGCGCGCTAGCTTGCGGCGTGGTACGCGGAAATCCATCCAGGATGAAGCCCTTCGCACAATCCGGTCGCTTGATGCGGCTGGCAATCATGCGAATGAGAATGTCGTCCGAGACCAACTTTCCAGCATCCATCACGCTCTTTGCTTCGAGTCCGATGACCGTGCCCGCCTTAACCTCGGCGCGGAGCATGTCACCGGTCGAGATTTGAGCCACTCCGTAACGCGCCTCCAGCAGTTGGGATTGAGTGCCCTTACCTGCACCCGGAGGCCCCAGCAAAATCAGCTTCACTTTTTGTCCCCTTTTTCACGGACGGTGCCGTGCCGCCTTAATTCAGGCCCAACGGATTCATCGATAAATTCGCATGCTTTACTGATAAATTGTCGACGCCGATTCACCAATACAACTAATACTCTCTCGGCATTCCTTGAATCTGCATGGGCCGTGATGTGTCGATCGGAAGAGCAGTCTTGTTTGCAAGCCGTTTCAGAACAACATTCGACCGGATGCTGGCCACACCTGGAAGAGACGTCAGTTTGTTCGTAATGATGTATTCGAGCTCAGCAAGATCTCTTGCCACCACCCGCAAAAGATAGTCGATCGGACCAGTCATCATGTAGCAGTCCATTACCTCGGTCAGGCCTCTTATGGTGTCGGCGAAGCGCTCTCGGGCATGCATCCCCTGGCGCTCAAGACTAATTTCGACGATTGCCGTGACAACAAGGCCCAAGAGAGACGCGTCCAGGACGGCAACTCGCCGGCTGATAACACCTTGACGTTCCAGGTTCTTGACTCTCACCAGACAAGGAGAAGCGGACAACTTAACCCGAGCGGCCAACTCGAGGTTTGTCAAACTGGCGTCCTCTTGAAGCTCATTCAAGATATTCAGATCAATCCTATCCAGCGTAAGGTCATTTCTCTCTATCGCGACGTTCATGGCCCCGGCCTCCTCACTGATGGGATAGGTGTCGTGGAGTCGTATCGTTAGCTATCGATCAAGACATCGAAGTTCGCTTTCAATACGTGTCCGGAAAACATGTGTCCGAACGGCAGCACCTGATGAAGCAGCTTATAACAGTGGCGGCACGGTCGATTCCGATAAAGAGCCGAGTTATCACCAAAAACAGCCAATCTCGAAAATTGTCAAATTAGCAGCACAGTCCGTTCAAGATGCACGGCCTCCCGCTTGGCTGCTCCAGCCCGCGTAAGCGGAACCAGCGATTCGCCGTGCGCATCTGAAGGGTCCCGTATGAGGTATGGGTGGGTGAGTGAGGTATGAAGTGCGGTGAATGTATGTAGTCTTCAGGCACTATCATCTAGCCTGGCAAATCCGGTCGGCTAAATGTTCTCTTACAGCGAGTTCCGGCGACTCTGCACGAACGGGGTTAGAGATGCATCGAGGCCGTCATTCGGTCGGAACTGCAAGCAGGGGACAAAATCGGCGCCACGACTGGGGAGCCGCGGTGACGAAAATGCAAAGTGACCGCCCGCTAAATATCCCCCGAATTCATCAGCATCTCGGTCAGTCCAGCGCCGGCACGCACCATCGGCCACACGTTCTCCGACGGATCCGTCACAAAGTCCAAAAATACCGTCCGACTTTTCAAGGCCATTGCTTCACGCAATGCCGGTTCGACCTCCTCCGGTCGCTCAATTCGATAGCCGATATGTCCATATGCACGGGCCAGAGCTACGAAATCCGGTAATGCATCCATGTAGGAACTTGAATACCGATCCCCATAGTGGACGTGCTGCAACTGCCGGACCATACCTAGAGCTCCGTTATTCAATGAAACAATCTTCACACCGAGCCCGTACTGCTTGCACGTTGAAAGTTCCTGAATGCACATCTGAATTGATCCATCGCCCGTGATGGTCACTACATCCTCATGCGGAAAAGCTCGCTTTACCCCCATCGCGTACGGGAGCCCAACACCCATCGTTCCAAGCCCCCCCGAGTTGATCCAACGACGAGGCTTATCAAACGCATAGAATTGCGCAGCCCACATCTGATGCTGACCGACATCCGAGCATATAAACGCGTCGCCACCCGTAACCTCCCAAAGCTTTTGTATCACAAACTGTGGCTTGATAACCCGACGGTCATCCTCGAAATGCAGACACCGCTTTGCCCGCCACGTGCTGATGTCATTCCACCATGCATCTCGCCCGGATCGACTGATGGGTCCTTCACTCAAAAGAGAGATGAGCATTCGGAGTACAGATTTGACGTCGCCGACGATAGGCACATCGACACTGACACGCTTGTCGATAGTTGCGGGATCAACATCAACCTGGATTATCGTCCGCTCCGCTGCAAGGAAATCAGCTGTATTGCCGATCACGCGATCATCGAATCGTGCGCCCAACGCAATCAGCACGTCGCTATGTTGCATTGCCATGTTAGCTTCGTACGTACCGTGCATGCCCGGCATGCCGAGACACCGCGTGTCTGTCCCTGGAAATGCCCCCAAACCCATCAGTGTATTTGTAACGGGGGCATCAAGTGCGTTCGCGAGCTTGCAGATCTCATCACTGGCGCCTGAGGAAATTGCTCCGCCGCCTACAAAGATGCAGGGACGACGGGCTCCTCGCAACGCCTCTACCGCACGGCGGATTTGTCCGATATGACCATCCGAACGGGGCCTATATGATCGCAATGCCACCGTTTCGGGATACGCAAATACGGCTTGCGCCAGCAGAATATCCTTGGGAATATCGACGACGACAGGACCAGGGCGACCCGTGCTGGCAATATGGAACGCCTTCTTCATGGTTGTAGCGATTTGCTCGACATCCAAGACGAGAAAATTATGCTTTACAATCGACCTTGTAATACCAATTGCGTCGCACTCTTGGAAAGCGTCTTTACCCATCGCGTCGGTCGGAACATTTCCCGAAATAATCACCACCGGTACCGAGTCAAAGTAGGCGGTTGCAATTCCCGTAACGGCGTTTGTCACGCCCGGGCCCGACGTCACCAACGCCACACCAACTCTCCCCGTAGCCCGCGCGTAGCCGTCAGCGGCGTGCACGGCCGCCTGTTCATGACGCACCAGCATATGGTCGACCGCCCCACACGTCAGCAACGCGTCATAGACAGGCAGTACTGCGCCTCCCGGGTATCCCCATACCGTGTCGACGCCTTCCTTCTGTAGCGCCGAGACGACGATCTGGGCGCCAGACATTTTGCCTAGCAACTGGGAATGAACAGGGCTGGTTAACGCGATTTTTTCGATCTCAGGCATTGCGCTTTTCAATACTCCTCCATACAAAAAACTTTGCTGCTATCTTCTCGACGCTTTCCATTCTCTAAGTATCAAATCTTCTTAGGTGGTGGGAGATCGGTGCAAACGCCTTCGTACAATTCGGCAGCCATCCCGATCGATTCTCCGAGCGTCGGATGAGGATGAATCGTCTTGCCGATATCCGTTGCGTTCGCGCCCATCTCAATCGCGAGACAGACTTCGCTGATTAGATCGCCTGCATTCAGACCGACTATCCCACCGCCGATCACTCGATGGGTTTTCTCATCGAACAGCAGCTTGGTAAAGCCTTCGTCGCGGCCATTGGCGATCGCACGGCCTGACGCGGCCCACGGAAACGCCGCTTTGCCGTATTTCACCCCAGCGGCCTTTAGTTGATCCTCGGTTTTACCGGCCCACGCGACTTCCGGATCCGTGTAAGCAACCGAAGGAATCTGCCGCGCATCAAAATAAGCTTTCTCGCCGTGAGCCGCTTCGGCGGCGACGTGCCCTTCGTGGACGGCCTTGTGTGCAAGCATGGGCTGACCGACGATATCGCCAATTGCGAAGATGTGCGGCACGTTGGTACGCATTTGTTTGTCAACGTCAATGAACCCACTGTTCGTGACCATCACACCCGCCTTGTCCGCGCCGATCTTATTTCCGTTCGGCGTACGGCCGACTGCAACCAGCACCAGGTCGTAACGTTGCGCTTCAACTGAAGCTTTTTCGCCTTCGAACGTCACGTAGATACCGTCGTCTTTTGCTTGCGCGCCCGTCGTTTTCGTCTTCAGCATCACGCTCGAAAATCGCTTGCTGTTATGCTTTTCCCAAACCTTGACCAAATCGCGGTCCGCGCCAGCCATCAGACCATCGAGCATTTCGACCACGTCGATCTTCGCGCCCAGCGCAGCGTACACGGTCGCCAATTCCAAGCCGACAATTCCACCGCCGATCACTAACATGCGCTGCGGAATATGAAGCAGTTCAAGCGCGCCGGTCGAATAGACCACACGCGGGTCCTCCGGCATGAACGGAAGCTTCACTGCTTCGGAACCCGCGGCGATGATTGCCTGTTTGAATTTGACAACTTTCTTGCCACCTTCGGTTTGGACCACCATGTGATTCGGATCACTGAACGTACCGGTCCCGGTCACCACTTCAACCTTACGCGCTTTGGCCATGCCGGCGAGACCACCGGTGAGCTTCCTGACGACTCCAGACTTGAATTCACGCAGCTTGTTCAGATCGATCTCCGGCTTGGCGAACGTGATGCCGTGTACGCCGAGCGCTTCGGCCTCGCCGATCACGAGTGCGGTATGCAGCAACGCTTTGGACGGAATGCAGCCAACATTCAGACACACGCCACCGAGCGTCGAATAGCGTTCGACCAGCAAGGTTTTCAAGCCAATATCAGCTGAACGAAAAGCTGCGGAATAGCCGCCGGGACCAGAACCGAGAACAAGCATCTCGCACTCGATATCTGCGCTCCCCAAAAAAATGCCAGCGTGCGGCGCAGTCATCGACGCAGCAATACTATCCCGCGCGAGAGCGGCCTCCACCGCGGCAGACTCGGCGGTCGAGCTTTCATCGCTTTCGAGCAGCATGATCAGCGTGCCTTCAGAGATGACGTCGCCGACCCTGACCTTCAATTCCTTTACGACGCCAACGGTTGGGCTAGGCACATCCATGGTCGCCTTGTCCGACTCAAGCGTAATGAGGGACTGTTCTTTTTCGACACGATCGCCGACCTTCACGGCGACCTCGATGACCGGCACTTCCTTATAGTCGCCGATATCCGGCACCTTGATTTCTACAACGCTCATGAAAAACCTTTGTTATGTTTAAAAGCGAAGTCCACATCTAGCTAGTGCTTGCTCCCGACACAAATTTGTTCGCAACTGTAGACGCTTTAGTGACCATTCAATCGATAATCCCGACTACGTCATCTATAGTAGAATTCGTCTGTAGTCCGTAAGTAATGAAGCCAAATACGCGTTGAAACGACCAGCCTCCGCACCATCCAATGCCCTATGGTCAAATGACAGAGAGATGGGCAAGATCAGCCGCGGTACAAACTGCTTGCCATCCCATATCGGTTTCATCGCGCCGCGCGACAACCCGAGGATTGCGACTTCAGGCGCATTGATGATCGGCGTGAAATGCGTTCCGCCAATGCCACCCAGCGACGAAATCGAGAAACAGCCACCTTGCATCTGATCGGGCTTGAGCTTGCCTTCGCGCGCCGCCTTCGACAGATCGGCCATCTCCTTGGCGACATCGACGAGGCCCTTCTTGTCCGCGTCGCGAATCACCGGAACCATCAAACCGTTCGGGGTATCGGCTGCAAAACCGATGTTGTAATACTGCTTGAAGACAAGGTTGTCGCCATCGAGGCTCGCATTGAACGTCGGGAATTTCTTCAGCGCGGCAACCACCGCCTTGATCACGAAGGCGAGCATGGTGAACTTCACGCCGGCCTTTTCGTTTTCCTTGTTCAGCGTCACACGCAGCGCTTCGAGGTCGGTGATATCGGCTTCGTCGTTGTTCGTGACGTGCGGAATCATGACCCAGTTGCGATGCAGGTTCGCACCCGAAATCTTCTTGATGCGCGACAGCGGCTTTGGATCGACAGGACCGAACTTCGTGAAGTCGACCTTCGGCCACGGCAGCAGATTCAACTCGCCGCCACCAGCCCGAGCAACAGCAGCGGCTGGCGCTTCATCCTGGCCCGTCATTACACCCTTCACGAACGCCGAAACGTCGGCTTGCGTGATGCGGTTCTTCGGACCCGAACCGGTGACACGGATGACATCCACACCAAGCTCACGTGCAAACTTGCGCACTGAAGGCGACGCATGACTTTCGTGATACATACCGCGTTCGCCGGCTGCGATTTCAGCACCTGGAGCGGTCGCAGCCGGTTGCGCGGCCGCAGGTAAAACCGGAACAGCGACATCCGATGTCGCGACTTCCCGCTCCGCTATGGCGGCCAAAGGAGTCAGAACTTCCGCCCCGCTGCCCCCGCCTTGGCCTTGCTCGCCTTCATCTTCACCTTCACCGTCACCTTCTATCAGCATGATTACCATGCCTTCCGAAATCGCGTCACCGACCTTGACCATCAGTTCTTTGATCGTACCGGCGAACGGACTCGGCACATCCATTGTTGCCTTATCCGATTCGAGCATAAGAAGCGATTGTTCTTTCTCAACTCGTTGCCCCGACTTCACCATGATTTCGATCACCGGAACGATCCTGTAATCTCCAATGTTTGGCACTACTATTTGTGTCACAGGCACATTCATCTCCGACAGCAAGCGTTTTAACAGTTTTTCTAGCTTAATACCTAATCAGAATCTTCCTCCTTTACTTACCGCTCCGCTTCTTTGTGCTTAACAGGAGACCCGACGGAGTCCAATAAGAATCCCGTGTCGAGCGTGGACTAGATCTCTTAGCTTACGTGGAACGCGAGAGAATGTGCGTCTGATTTATGTGGTGCAAAGACTCGCCAATAGTGTAATTATGCTAAGAGAACACTCAAACATAGGTAGCCCATTCCCTTCCATGACACCACCGTCTAAACGACTCGACCGGATCGACGTAGCGATCCTTGATCTGTTGCAGAAGAACGCACGCATCACGAACGCAGAGCTCGCGCGCGCCGTCAATCTTTCTACTACCCCATGTTTCAATCGCGTCAGGAATATAGAGAAGCTCGGCTTGATCAACCAACAAGTTACGCTGCTTAACCCGGAATTGTTGGGACTGCACTTAAACGTCTTCGTAAGTGTGAGTCTCGAACGGCAAGTCGAACGTGCACTGCGGACTTTTGAAGAGGAGATCTCTTCGAGGCCAGAAGTGATGGAATGCTATCTGATGACGGGGGACGCGGATTACCTACTTCGTGTTGTCGTACCAAGCACTAAGGCATTAGAGCACTTTATCCTCGAACATCTCACCAAAATTAAAGGTGTTTCTAATATACGTTCAAGTTTTTCGCTGAAACAGGTTCGCTACAAGACTGCCTTGCCCCTGCCAACAAACGGGCTCACTCTGTCGAGTGAAGACTCAACAATTAAAGAATGGTTGTAGGTACCATTTCGGTACGGACAAACCTTGCGTACCTGATTTTCGCTACCGCGTCCGTCGCGCGATGGGCACCCAAGCATGGCACTCCTTTCTTTTCAATGGATGAAATATATCTAGCCCTCCGATCAACGAGCGAGTCACGCAAACCGAAAGCAATATCACTGATAGAATTCAGAAACCAAGCCCGAAAGAGTACGCCAATGGCGGCGGAATGTGTGCTTGTATATTTGGTTTGTAGCAACGTAAAGCATTCAATCACTGTTGCCAAACTGCAGATTCGCAGAATTTTTGTTGGTCACTGACGGTCCACGTGGCTTTTCGAGTATTTTTCAAGCGACCGTCCAATTCACGAAAAAAGTCAGTGGGCTACAGGACGATCAGCTTTTCCCTGGAACTAGCTGCGCAAGCTACCTTTTTGGAGTCCGTTGTCTGCTCCTGTCCTGGCTATCGACGGTCTCAATGCTTTCGACTTCCTCAGCAACCCTATGTGGAGCGGACCTGTATGTGACTAAGGCAATTCGTTCATAAATGATCGCCGGTTTCCAAAGTGGTTAGAATTTTCTGACGCACGCAAGCTACGTCGGGCGCCATCAATCGCCTGTCTCACCGTTGATGCGCGAGCGCAGTTCGAACTTTTGAATTTTTCCAGTAGACGTCTTGGGCAGCTCACCAAAGCGCACTGCTTTTGGCAGCTTGTAGCCCGCAAGAAAGAGCCGACAGTGCGCAATGATCTCTTCAGCGGTCACCTTGGCGCCTTCTTTGAGTTCAATGAAAGCGCATGGCACCTCGCCCCACTTGGGGTCAGTCATTGCTATCACGGCCGCAACCGACACCGCTGGGTGACGATACAACGTGTCCTCGACCTCAATGCTTGATATGTTCTCGCCGCCCGAAATGATGATGTCCTTACTGCGGTCGCGAATCCGAAGATAGCCGTCAGGCATACGCACTCCCAGGTCTCCTGTATGGAACCAGCCACCGCGGAAGGTCGCCTCCGTTGCGCGCTCGTTCTTCAGATATCCCTTCATACAAATGTTGCCGCGAAACATGATCTCGCCAAGCGTTTCGCCATCACTCGGAACGGGTTCAAGTGTGTCTGGATCGAGTACCGTCACCGCCGCTTGTAGGTGATAGCGCACACCCTGTCGCGCATTCATCTCAGCGCGCGCGTCGTCGTCAAGCGCACCCCACTCTTCCTGTTTCGCGCATACGGCGGCCGGTCCGTACGTTTCGGTAAGCCCGTACACGTGTGTCAACTCGAAACCAATCTCCTTCATCTTCGCGATTACGGCGGGCGCGGGCGCGGCACCGGCCACCATCGTCGATACACGATGCGTGATGCCGTCTCGCCATTCAACGGGCGCATTAGCGAGTGCGCTTTGCACGATCGGCGCTCCACAATAATGCGTCACGTTATCGCTGCGAATCAGGTTAAACACGGTTTTCGCGTCAAACTTTCGTAGGCAGACATTCACGCCTGCGCGGGCGGCGACTGTCCATGCGAAGCACCAGCCATTGCAGTGAAATAGCGGCAGCGTCCACAAGTACACCGCGTGTTTGGGCATATCCCATTCAAGGATATTGCTCAGCGCATTCAGATATGCGCCACGGTGGTGGTAGACCACGCCCTTCGGGTCGCCGGTAGTGCCCGACGTGTAGTTCAGCGCGATGGCGTCCCATTCGTCGGTTGGCGAGGTCCACGCGAAATCAGGGTCGCCACTTTGCAGGAACACTTCATAATCGGTCGCGCTGGGAAATCGGTCCGCATCCGCTGGCATCACATCTGCGACACTGATTATGCGCAGTCCCGGAAACTCCAGCGCCGCACGATGTGCAAACTCGCTGTACTCGGTGTCGACAATCAGCGCCTTTGCCTCGCCGTGGCGCAGCATAAATAGCAGTGACGAGATGTCGAGTCGCGTGTTCAGTGTGTTGAGCACCGCACCAACCATCGGGACACCGAAGTGGGCTTCTATCATTGGAGGGATATTAGGGAGCAGGGCAGCCACCGTGTCACCGCGTTCAATTCCGGCCTGCCGCAGTGCGCTGGCCAAGCGCCGAGCCCGTTCATAGGTCTGGCGCCAGTTTCGGCGCATGTCCCCATGAATGACCGCTAGGCGTTCACCGTAAACTTCGGCTGCGCGGACGATAAAGTCGATTGGCGTTAGCGAGATATAATTGGCCTCGCGGCGCTTCAGACCTGCTTCGAACATATGTTCCATTTCATCGTCTCCAATGGCGGCCAGAGTGGGCGGTTCAACGCTTCCACCCATCACGTGCGACAGCGGTCGATCGGTACGCAGCTTTGGATACTGAGCCAAGCTAGCGTTGCGGCGCGTCACTCTGGTCTCATTAACCATAATTGCAAGGCACCCCGTCGTTTGTTTTAATTGGTTCGTTTTGATTGATTAGCGAGCGTATCAGGCAACATGTTTAACTGTCTGTCATCCAGATGACACTGCACAACCTGGGTCCGCGCAGGTCCACATACGCGACGCCGATCACCGGATAACAGGGAAACCCGCTCATGGACGCATTGACTTCGCCTGCCACCGTTGCCGCCCCCCGCTCTCCCCATTCCCAAAGGATTCCACGCACCGATCTGCACACGTTATTTGCCACTTGCGCATGGTTCCGGGCGTTAGCAAACGAACATCAGTCATGGGTGCTGGCTAGCGGGCGTGCCGAGTTCATGAACGGTGGCGCGTGGATTGCACGCCGTCAGCAGCCATCCGACTACTGGATCGGCGTGCATTCGGGGCTGATCAAACTTGCCATTTACAACGCGTCGGGCCGCAGTTGTACATTTTCTGGTGTGCCGCCTGGCGGCTGGTTCGGAGAAGGCAGCGTCCTTAAGCGGGAGCTGCGTAAGTACGAGGTAGCGACAATCCAGCCGTCGCTCGTGATGTTCGTTCCTTCGGAAACCTTCCACGCGCTGTTGGAGTCGAGCCTGCCGTTCAACCGCTTCGTGATTTGTCAGTTGAACAATCGAATGGGCGAGTTCATCGGGTCGATCCAGAACAGTCGGCTGCTCGATGTCGACGCGCGCGTCGCACAGTCTCTCGCGCAACTGTTCAATCCTGATCTCTATCCCGATACGGGCCCCACGCTTGTTATCTCTCAGGAAGAAGTCGGCTTGCTCGCCGGTGTGTCGCGCCAACGGATCAATCAGGCACTGCAAAATCTGGAACGGCTCGGCATTGTGCGGCTTGCGTACAACCAGATCGACGTACTTGACCTTGCACGCTTAATCGGGTTTGGACGCGAGCAGCTCTAGCGAGTGTTTGCCTGCCACATCAACTGAGAAATCGTGCGCAGAAAAATTGTATAGTCGCCCCGTTTTGGCAATTTTTTATCTTATGACAGGCTTGCCGAGATCATTCGGGCGTTGCAGCCGTAGTGCCGTTTCACAACATTCTATGTCAGCAATCCTAAGAGTAGGCGGGTGGAATTCTGTCTAAAGATCGCCAACGGTTGGTCAGGTTGGCATGGCAGTGAATTCCGCCTCGAATTTGTTTTTGCGGGCTGTTCGAGGCGAAGCGTGGTGGCAAAGCATTTTCTACGGGCAGTGCTACCAAGCACGTGATTACAGCGTGGCCAATCGGCAGGTCGGTGCCAATTTTCAGCAAGAAGTAGTGCATCTTGTTACAGAACTTCGTGCACTCATTGGACAACGGTCGCTTAGTACCATAGTACCGCTGCAGAATGTCCGCAATAATTGAGAGCGCATAGCTGATCCGCTCAAGTCAATGCAGTGATGCCTGTCTATCTCGGATGTTGCATGCACTCGAACGCTTTCTCTTTGGCATTGCACCTACCCTCCTGAAAGGTACAGCGTATCATCGCTGTTCACGGCGTTGTCATCCTCTTTGAACGATCTATATCTCTATCATGCAGGAAACGCTTGAAGCGACCGTCTCCATGTCTGTTGTCCATGGATTTCTCTCCGGTGTCGACCGGGTGACGATGATGCGTTTTGCCGAGCGCTCGGGTATCGCACCCGAGTTGCTGTCGCGGCGCGGCGCCCGTGTGACGCACGAGCAGTTTTCGACTCTTTACCGTTTGCTGGCGATGGAACTCGATGACGAGATGCCCGGCATCTTCAGCCGTCCGCTACGCAATGGCCTGCTAAAGTTCCTGTGCCTGAGCCTGCTTGACGCCGGCAAGCTCGAAGTCGCGCTCAACCGCTTCGGCCAGTTTTTTCACCTGGTTCTCGACGACTTCCGCCTTCGGACCAGGCGGGATGCTCAATTCGGTTACGTAGAGATGGTGATCGATCCGACGGGGCCACCCGTCAGCCCATTGGGCCGGGAATTGATGCTGAAGCTTGTACACGGCGTTGCATCCTGGTTGATCTGGCAAAAAATCCCGCTTATTGAAGTGTCATTCGATTTCCCGCGACCAGCCCAGACGGGGGACCATCTCTATCTTTTTCCCGGGCCTATCCGCTTTGGAGCGGCCCAAACTTGCATTGCCTTCGACGCCACCTTGCTAGATGCGCCCATCAGGCAACGCAAATCCGACCTGAATACTTTCCTTGCACGTGCACCGGAAGACTGGATCTTCGTCTCGTTCGGCGCGCAGATGATGTGCCACCGTGTCCGGCAGCGCGTGGCCGATTCTTTACCCGAGATTCCGACCATTGACGACGTCGCGCTCGGGCTTCACCATTCGGTCCGCACATTATGCAGACGACTCATTGCGGAGGGCACTAATTTCCAGTCGATCAAAGACGAAGTACGGCGCGACGTCGCAATTCAAAAACTCACCCGCTCTCAGGATGCCATTACGTCAATCGCATTCGATGTCGGCTTCGATAGTGCATCCGCTTTTCATCGAGCGTTTCGGCGTTGGACCGGCAGCACCCCGAACGCTTACCGAACGACGGTTACAACATACCTGTCCGCCCCCCGAAGCTAAGTCAGCGCGAATAAGTCCCGAACCTAGTCGTACCTGTAGACGCCTCGACGTGTTTTTCGCCCGAGTTGCCCTGCGGCCACATATTCCCGTAGCAAAGGACATGCGCGGTATTTTGAGTCGCGGAAGTCGTTGAAGAGCACGTCGAGCACCGACAAGCAGATGTCCAGTCCGATCAGATCGGCGAGCGCTAGCGGGCCGATTGGATGATTCGCACCAAGGCGCATGCCGGTATCGATCTCTTCGGCTGTGCCCACGCCCTCAGACAGCACAAAAAAAGCCTCATTGATCATCGGCACGAGAATCCGGTTGACCACAAAACCTGGCGAGTTCTTGATCCCAACCGGCGACTTGCCGAGTCGCAAGGTCAGCGCACGAATTACTTCCGCAGTATCCGCGCCGGTCTGTAAACCACTAATGATTTCGACCAGTGAGATAAGCGGCACTGGATTGAAAAAATGCATCCCGATGAAGCGCGACGGGGCCGTTAATGTTGCACCGAGCATGGTGATCGAAATTGACGACGTGTTGGACGCAATGATCGCGTCGGGCCGCACGACAGCTTCGATCTGCCGCAAGATACGGATTTTCAGTTCGGCATTTTCCGTGGCCGCTTCTATCGCAAGATCGACGTCAGCGAGCCGCCGATAGTCGGTCGACACTTCGATTCGGCTGAGCGCATCAGCACGCGCAGCAGCATCTAGCTTACCTTTGGATACCAGCCGACCGAGACTGCCGGTTAAGGTCGCCATGCCTGCTTCGAGCGCGCTGGCGAGAAGATCGACCATGACCACTCTCATCCCAGCTACCGCTACAGTTTGAGCGATACCGTTACCCATCGTGCCCGCGCCGACTATTCCAACCTTCTCTATTTTCATCGCCATATTTTTTCCAAAACGAGCAAGGAGACTGCTTTACGCGAGTCTGGATGCCGTCTCAAGGTTCACATGTTCGGATAGTTTGGACCACCACCGCCTTCGGGCGAAACCCAAACGATGTTCTGCGTAGGATCTTTAATATCGCAGGTCTTGCAATGCACGCAGTTTTGCGCATTAATTATTAGCCGTTCGCTACCGTCGTCGTTCTTCACGAACTCATACACCGCAGCCGGGCAATAACGCGATTCTGGGCCCGAGTAGGTCCGGAGGTTCACATTCACCGGTATCGCCGGGTCTTTCAGCGTGAGGTGTGCCGGCTGGTTTTCTTCATGATTGGTGTTTGAAATAAACACCGATGACAGTCGATCAAACGTCAGCTTTCCGTCTGGCTTCGGATAGACAATCGGCTTGCACTCTGACGCGGGTTTTAGCTTTTCGTGATCCCAGTGCTTGTGATGCAATGTCCAGGGCACATTGCCCCTCAGCAGCTTCTGCTCGATGCCCACCATCAACGTGCCAAGATACAGGCCCTTGCTCATCCACTGCTTAAAGTTACGCGCGCGACGCAGCTCGGCATTCAGCCACGAACGTTTGAACGACTCGGGATAAGCCGTGAGTTCGTCGCCGGCACGGCCTGCCCGCACGGCTTCAAACGCCGCGTCGGCTGCAAGCATGCCTGTCTTGATCGCCGCGTGCGATCCTTTGATTCGCGATGCGTTCAGAAAACCCGCATCGTCACCGACAAGCGCGCCACCTGGGAACACCAGCTTTGGCAGCGACACCAGGCCGCCGGCGACGATCGCCCGCGCGCCATACGACACCCTCTTGCCGCCCTCAAGCACCGGACGAATAGCCGGATGCGTCTTGTAGCGCTGGAATTCCTCGAACGGCGACAGATACGGATTCGTATAAGCGAGCCCGACGACGAATCCCACCACCACCTGATTGTTTTCCATGTGATAAAGGAATGACCCACCGTATGTGTCTTTCTCCAACGGCCAGCCGACGCTGTGCATCACCATACCCGGTTTATGCTTGCCAGGATCTACTTCCCACAGTTCCTTGATACCAAGTCCGTAGACCTGCGGATCGACGCCCTTGCGCAGATTGAACTTGTCGTTGAGTTGACCTCCAAGATGACCCCGCGCGCCTTCGCAAAACAGCGTGTACTTTGCTTGCAACTCCATCCCGAGCTGGAACTTCTCGGTCGGATCGCCATCTTTGCCGATTCCGAGGTTGCCGGTAACGACACCTTTGACCGATCCATCATCGTTGTACAAAATCTCAGCCGCTGAAAAGCCAGGGAACATGTCGACACCCAACTCTTCAGCCTGTTGACCTAGCCAGCGCGTGACATTCGCAAGGCTGACTACGTAATTCCCGTGGTTCTTGATGTGATCCGGCATTGCCCACATAGGCAGGCTCCTTGAATCACTTTCAGTCAGGAACAGAAATCTTTCGTCGGTGACTTCCACTGTCAGTGGAGCGCCCTTCGCGCTCCAGTCGGGGATTAGTTCGGATAGCGCACGCGGATCCATCACCGCGCCTGACAATATATGCGCCCCAATCTCCGAGCCTTTTTCGAGTACGCAAACGCTAATCTCTACGCCGTTTTCAACCGCAAGTTGTTTAAGGCGGATCGCCGCTGAAAGGCCAGCCGGGCCACCACCGACGACGACGACGTCGTACACCATCGACTCGCGCGGGCCGTATTCGTCGAGCCATCGAGACGAAGGGTCGATCTGCCAGTTTGCAATGGTCATGACACCCTCTTTCGTTAGAATTGTTCTGCCGACAATGCCAGCACGCTTTCGCTGCCTGTCGCAGCGACGATCGACGCCGCCAGTGTCGACGCCTGTGTCAGCACATGTTCGGCATAGAACTGTGCAGTCGCAATCTTGGCACCATAGAACGACGGATCGTCGTCACGCTTTGCCGCCGCCACAAGCAGTGCGCGCGCCATTTGCCAGCCGCTCAGGACAATACCTGCCAGCTTCAGATACGGTACGCTGCTGGCGAGCACCACATTCGGATTGTTCTTCATATTCAGTACAACAAAGTCAACGGCAGCGTTAAGCGAGTCGTGGCCTTGCGCGAGGCATTTCTTCATTGAAGCAAATCCGGCGCCTTGCTGCGCACCCAACGCCTCAACCGTTTCCGCGATGTCAGCGAGCAACGCCTTTGCCACCTTGCCGCCGTCGCGCACGGTTTTGCGGCCGACCAGGTCATTTGCCTGAATCGCAGTCGTGCCTTCGTAAATCGGTAAAATGCGGGCGTCGCGATAGTACTGTGCAGCGCCTGTTTCTTCTATAAAACCCATGCCACCGTGGACTTGCAAACCGAGGCTTGTGACGTCGATCGACATTTCGGTGCCCCAGCCCTTCACGATCGGCACGAGATACTCGTAAATAGCCTGATGCTCTGCCCGCTTCTCCTGGTCGGGGTGGCGGCGTGCGATATCACAATGGCTTGCGGCGACATATGCCAGCGCGCGCGACGCTTCGGTAAGCCCACGCATAGTTGCGAGCATACGACGAACGTCCGGATGTTGAATGATTGCGACCGGCTGGTTCACTGAGCCGTCTCCCGGTCGACTTTGCACACGGTCTTTCGCATAAGCGACCGCCCGTTGATAGGCTCGATCTGACATGGCGACGCCTTGTGTACCGACCGCAAACCGCGCGGCGTTCATCATGATGAACATATATTCGAGGCCGCGATTTTCCTGTCCGATCAGGTGACCAATCGCACCGCCATGATCACCGAACTGAAGCACCGCGGTCGGACTCGCCTTAATGCCGAGTTTGTGCTCGATCGACAAGCAATGCACGTCGTTGCGCTCGCCTAGCGAGCCATCTTCGTTGATGAGAAACTTAGGCACGATAAAAAGAGAAATGCCCCTCACGCCCTCAGGCGCATTCGGCGTGCGCGCCAGCACGAGATGGACGATATTTGTCGCCATATCGTGCTCGCCCCAGGTGATAAAGATTTTGGTCCCGTACAGCTTGAACAATCCGTCGCCCTGCGGTTCGGCGCGCGTGCGCACTACCGCGAGATCGGAGCCGGCTTGCGGCTCAGTAAGGTTCATCGTACCGGTCCATTCACCGGAGATCAGCTTAGGCACATAGGTTTGTTTCTGCACTTCGCTGCCCGCGGTAAGCAGCGCTTCAATCGCCCCGTCGGTCAGCAGCGGACACAGCGCAAACGACAAGTTCGACGCATTGAGCATTTCGGCGCACGGCGTGGCGATAAGCTTGGGCAGGCCCTGGCCATCGTAATCAACAGGATGTTGCACGCCTTGCCAGCCGCCTTCGGCGAACTGGCGAAACGCCTCCTTGAAGCCTCCCGTTGCGGTGACCGCGCCGTCTTTCCAACTGCTCGGATTTCTGTCCCCCTCGATATTCAGCGGCGCTATCACATCGCAGCACAATTTCGCCGATTCCTCGAGAACGGCCAGCGCGGTGGCAAGGTTCGCGTCCTCAAACCCCGGGAAGGTCGCGATGTTCTCGAGATCGGCCAACTCTAGCAATACGAACATCATGTCTTTAATGGGCGCGGAATAACTCATCGTGTTTCTCATCCAATGTGTTTGAACATTTAGGTAACCTGCGCGATGATCCGACTCTCGCGCATGACGCTTCAGATACCGCATCCTAGCGTCTTCAACCGTGTAGCCCAGTGTCCGCAGCTGCCCATTGATTGACGAAATCTGCCGCTTTGGCCTTAGGTCAAGTGCTGTGCACGGGACACCGGTCGTCACTTCTCGAACGCGAATGCTGGCAACGGTAAATATGGCTCCAACACTCATTAGGTACGAGAAACCGATCGGCCTCTAAGTCGGAGTTAACCGCGTTGGGCAGTGACGACCAATTGAATCGATCGCAGAAGTTCCAGCATCTCGAATAGGACCGTAATGTTTTCGCAGTTGAGATTTCTTCAGCGTTCAGAGTTTGCATTTGCGTACTATGCCGACTCTCTTCGCGCTTGAATTTTGCTACAGTGACAACCTATCGCTAAAGGATGCCAAAATGGATCGCAACCTCGCCCTTCAAGACTTTGACGACCTTGACGATATCGACCAGCCGGCTGTGGCTCTTCGCATGCACCTGGATGATCATGTTGCTGAAATCCCGATACATCAGCATCGAAAGGGGCAACTGGTGTTGGCACTTCACGGGGCCGTTACTTGCCAGGTGGAAGGCGCCTTTTGGATCGTACCGCCTCAGTGCGGCGTATGGATTCCTGGCGACATGCCGCATAGCAACCGAGCTACACCAAACGCCCGCCTTTGCTACCTGTTCGCAGAGCCAAGCATTGCCCACCTCCCCAACGACTGCTGCACGCTGTCCATATCACCAATGGTGCGAGAGATAATTTTGCATCTGGCAGACGCTCCGCTTGACTATGACCGGGGCGGGCATATCGACCGGCTTGCTCATTTTTTGTTGGATGAATTGGCGTTGATGCCGGTGGAGCGCCTTTATTTGCCCATAAGTGATCACCCGAAAATCCGCAAAATGGCAGACACGCTCAACGCCAGTCCGGGAGATCGAAGCACGATCGTGCAGTGGGCGAAACGTCTGGCGATGAGTGAGCGCTCGTTGGCACGACTCGTCGTGAAGGAAACGGGGCTGACTTTTGGCCGCTGGCGACAGCAACTGCATTTACTCGTGGCCATACGCGAGCTTGCGGGTGGCGCTTCAGTGCAGCGCGTATCCTCCGATCTTGGTTATGAGTCGGTCACCGCATTTATTACCATGTTCAAAAAGGCGCTCGGACATCCACCGGGTCGTTATTTCGCTGCACTTGCGCGTAGTCAAACAGAGTCAACCCTCCTGCCGAAAGAGTGGTCTAACACTGGCGACAAAACGGACACTCTTGCAGACTAAGAATCTAAGTGACAACAGGCATGCGTGGAATGACAATGTCGACGCGTGATGTTTGACCTATCGTCGAGGCGTTTGAGAAGTGGGCTAATACGTCCAGCCGGAACTCTCCCGCCCACCTGTGCAATCCCGTTGTGGGCAACGCGATCCGTCGGCCCGTTGAACGAAGTATCCGCGACATACAGGCAGCCCGATATCGTAGACGCCGGCCAGGCCATTCCGTTCACTGAGGCAGCGCTCATTGATGCCAAGATCATCCAGGCTGTCCGTGTGCCATAGACAGCATAGTTGCTTAGCGCAACATAGGCCCGCCTTTATTCTTAATACGTTCATGTTTTCAATGACGAAAACGAAGGGAAATGCCTTATCAACAGTTGATCGCAGTCAGACCTTGGAATACTAACCCTTAGCACGGCGTTTTAAGAAGCTTGGAGGATGCCCGTAGAACTTCTTAAAAGCTTGCGCGTATGATCCTTCGGTTGCATATCCCACTGCCAGTGCAACGTCGAGTTCCCGCATGCCAGACATTTGCAGCTCGAGAGCCCTTGTCATCCTTGCGTGATTGCGCCACTGCTGGAACGCCATGCCAGTTTGCGCCAAGAATAGCCGTTGGAGCGTTTTGGTGCTGACGCCAACCTCCACCGCCCAGTCTTCGAACGACTTCCCGATAGAGGTGTCTCGTTCGATCGCCCTACAAATGATGCCGAGCTTCTTGTCGTCTGGAATACGAAGAGATGAACCCGTTCGCGGGGCTCGCACAATTTCGTCTACGATCACGTGTGCACGGCGCATTTTCTCGTCAGCGGTCAAATCACTCTCGGGCCACAGCGAAACATCAATTATGAGCTCGCGAAGCAGCGAGCTAAGAATAAATACCCCGCAAGTCCCGCGCGAGCAAAAATTGCTATCAATGTAAAGGCTGTGATATCGGAATCGGCGGTCTAGAAAGACCGCATGTGGCTCTCCAGCAGGTAGCCACGCAGCCCTGTCGGGTCCCATCCGCACAATGCCGTTTCTTGTCTCCAGCAGCATGGGCCCGTGCTGTGCAAAAACAAGTTGTCCGCATGCGTGCATGTGCGCCTCAAAGTCCACCGCGTCGCCCTCGCGCACTACTGCACTGATGGGAAAGCTATCGCAATCAACCGCAACGAGTGGCGGATTCGGTTGCATGGGTTGTCCTGTTTTAGATAGATCTTGACCAATTTTAGACTGTGCATACACCGTCCGGGGGCTTACAGTTATTCATCGTCATCTGCTGGAATAAATGAATGCTCCTCGACCTCACGTTGGCCATCGACGCGCATGATCGCGTTGTTGGAAAGGCCAATCAGGACCAAAACAGTTTCATGTCTCGGGGGCACATTGGCACCCACCTTGACGTACACGAGAAGGATTTGCGAGCTTTACACGATAATCGGTATAACTGATTTTACGATGCACATCGGTTGGACAGATTTTATCGGGTTTAGCGGGCTTTCGTGTCGCGTGGTGGCGGGAGTACCCCGAAAAAATCCGTAATGTAAAGGACACCAACATGCTTAGCCAAGCACAACTTAACTACCGATCTGCAATGGCCCGGCTCGGCGCAGCGGTTCACGTGATCACCAGCGACGGTGTTTCTGGGAAGGTCGGTATTGCAGCTTCAGCTGTATGTAGTGTCACCGACGCGCCACCCACACTGCTCGTTTGCATCAACCAGCAGTCTTCGGCGCACAACGCCCTGGTCGAAAACGGCGTACTCTGTGTGAACACACTGAGCTTTTCCCATGAGGCGCTATCTCGTAGATTTGGTGCAGGCGTCAGTATGGAGGAGCGTTTCGCCGGAACGGTGTGGAGCAGGCTGAAAACGGGTTCCCCCGTGCTTGAGGATGCTTTGGTAGCGTTTGATTGCAAGATAATTGACACTGTCAGCCATGGCACCCACAGTGTTATCTTTTGTGAAGTGCAGGAAGTCAAAATAGACGATGGTGAAACGATCGGAGGCCTCATCTACTTTGACCGTCGATACCACGGACTGCATAGCGCCCCTCGTTAGGTACGCAAGCCAGATGTGAAGCATCTTCCCGCTATTAGAAGACGCAACCGAACTAGATGCGGCCAGACTGCATGATCAAGGTCTGGCCGAGACCATTTTCACAACCGTTATCTGCACCACGGCCATCCCGACAACGAAGAGCCTGGGCATTGTTTTCGCTCACCCCGTCAGAAAGAAGAAACTTTAGAATCTGTGCCGGATCGCCAACCGGTAAAGCATTTGGTGGTTATTTGATGAGTCTCCGGATCCACCGATATCAGCGACAGCGGCCTGCCCAGTTGACGATGTGCCAGACGCTCGTTGCCATCCTCCTGAAAAGTACACATCGGTACGCTTCGACAATACATAGTCCAATAGGAACGCCACTTGATTGTAATGTTGATTACCAACGGACCGTCCCTGCGCTGTTGTTACTGCTCGAGCATTCATATAATCATACATCACGCCAGCTGATAGGGCGGGAGTGAAGCGATAGCTCACTCCAATGTCATAGTTGTTGAAAATAGCGGTACCATTTAGAAATGTCTGACCAAGATTCGCATATTGAACATTCGAGTAGGATGCGCTTACCGTTGCATTGCCAATCGTGTACGTCGCAGCGACGACCGCATCTTGATAGGCTTGGGCGACCTGATATGCCGAGTTTAGTGAGTTAGCTAACAAGCTGAAGCCGCTTGCGTTCGCAGTGAACCATCCGGTCCCAGGACTCGCTGTAGGATGTTTGAAGTAATCTAATGCAACTCCCGCTTGAAGCGGTCCCTGTTTGTATCCCGCCCCGATCGAGTAGCCCGAAGTGGATGTGAAATTGCCGGGCACCCCTCCGAAACTATACTCCGCACCGAAAGATAGACCATGGAAGTCGGCGCTCATATAACGCAAAGAGTTATTAAATCGCACTTCGTTGCTGGTGTTATCAAAATCTCCAGGATGTGCCCCAGGGATTGCACCAACGATTGCTGATGCCGTTAAAAATTCAGGAAAATAATACACCATGTCGTACTGACGGCCCGCGGAGACAGTACCAAACCTGTCGCTGCTAATTCCTACGAACGCTTGCCTACCAAATGCAGTACCCCCTTGTGCAAATTGGCCGTTGTTGATGTTAATCCCGGATTCCAAGGTGAAAATTGCCTTGAGGCCGACTCCCAGATCTTCCTTTCCGGTAATTCCCCAGCGACTACCAGATA
The DNA here is from genome assembly GCF_047608185.1 of Caballeronia eucalypticola. Taxonomy (NCBI): domain Bacteria; kingdom Pseudomonadati; phylum Pseudomonadota; class Betaproteobacteria; order Burkholderiales; family Burkholderiaceae; genus Caballeronia; species Caballeronia eucalypticola. Next base: position 3,833 of record NZ_JBLKRU010000064.1, on the reverse strand, counting down.
TCCCAGAAAGAGAATCTAGATTAACTAATTTGCCATCGCGAATATTTGTCTGATATTGGACTGCTTCGTCGATCACACCATACAGTGTGACGCTACTTTGGCTGTGAGCTCCAGAGCTCGCAAGTCCCATAAGTGAACCGACTACAAGAATTACATTGCTAGTTTTCACAAATTCTCCAAATCGCGAGGTCGATGCATTACAAAAAACACCTAATTAAATTTACGTCAACCGCGGTGATAAGACGTTGCAGTTCATGGGCAGGTTGGGTTAACCGATTGTTTCCGTTGCATCAGGTTTTAGAGTTCTTTGATGCAGTTGAACAGTCTTCAAATAAGCGCCAATTGCGTCTCTCTTGATGCGCTCCAATGCCAACGAATTAACCCATTCGATTCTGCATAGCAAATACCTGAACTTTGCGCTACTTCATAGACCGCTGGCTGCGATGCATTTAGCGAAACACGCGACTAAATCAGGTTTGGCGCCCAGATACCCAAACGAACAGGAGTCGAACGCCGAGGCCAGCTTGGTCACTGAACAAGCGCGTGGCCAGCGTCAAATCAGCTCAAATCACGTCAAAGCCTGACAGCTAAACGTGTGAGGCCAAGACTCGCTAGTGCGGAAAGTCATACCTATTTATATCTAGGCAGCAACATTCCACATTCGGTCTGATCCCAACGCTCACTACCAGATCCAGCAAGTTCGGACCTGGTCAACAGAGTCATGCTGAAATAGTGCTCTGGGTAACTTTCTTATTGAGGGAATAGCAAGCTCCCATCGCTGCAATACACACTGCCACCACTAGTACCGGAATCGAGGCAACTCGAAACATGGCGTCGGGCGTCCAATCGTGCGCATAGAGGACGCCTGCAAGGTACGTCCCACCCGCAGCGCCAAGACGTCCAAAACCGTACGCCCAGGCGACACCCGGCGCACGCAACGCTGGGGGGTAATAGAGTGAGCAAAGCGCAATGTTCAGGGTGGCACCCCCGCTTATGCAAAATCCGCATAAGAATATCGTCGTAAGTAAAACTAAATGAGAGGAGTTTATGGCGATCGAAATTGCGTACATAGAAATAGCGCCGAGTACGTAAAGCGTCGACAAAATCTTGTAAGGACTCGTTCGATCCATCAGAGGCGCCAGCACGAGACTTGAAAACACCCCGCCTATAACCACCATCGCGGTTGCCCAGACCACGAGGCCGGTTGGAAAAGAGACGGTAGCGAGAACCGTCGGAAGCCAGTTAGAGAGAAAGTAGAACGCCGCCAAGGTACAAGCAAAAACAACCCACAGCAAGAATGTCCCTAGACAGAGACTCCGTGAAAAAAGTCCCTTTACGCTAGCGTCGACAGCTTTCTCTTCACGGGTTATTAGTTCAGCGCCCTCTTGCAATACAAAAGACGGAAAGAGCCGTTGAGTTGCGCGGACCAAATCTGTCTGACGGTTTCGCTTTGACAAAAAAGCAGCTGACTCCGGCAGCAAAGGAAGGATCAAGATACTTAAGCCGAGTGCTGCAAGACCGCCCAGCCACAAAGGCCCTTGCCACCCGAACCTTGGTATCAACGCGTCGCACCAAAATCCCGCGGTAATAAATCCGAGCGCATAGCCCAAGTACACCAGCGTAACAAAAGTGGCGCGCGTCCTTTTGGGGCTGAACTCCGATACAAGACCGACCGCGCATGGTGTAAGGGCGCCCAAGCCTATACCCGCCAAAACCCGCAACCCGATCAGCTGTGGCACATTCGTAACAAAGACAGTTAGTAAGGTAAAAAACCCGAAAAACCCAGTGGCTACAAATGCCATCTTTTTCGTACCGAAACGCTGAATGAGGAAGGGGATGCCAAAGTTACCAATTAGCAAACCAAAGAAGACCGCTGAAAAAATTGATCCTATGACAGCCTTAGGCAAATGCCATTCCTTTGCAAGAACGGGCACAACGAAACTCATGACTTGAATGTCAAAGCCATCAAACAGCATTACTAACGCACAGAATGCGACAATAAAGTACTGTGCTTTCCCGACTCGACGACTATCTATCAGGTCGTAAATGTTAAGTTGCCGTACATCCATTCTGCACTCCTTGCGAAAAGGACCGTTGCGACAGACGTCGCTATGGTAGATGGTTGAGATGTGATCGGGAACAGGGAGCGGGTAAAAATACCAATTAGAGTAAGCAGCACAACAGTGCTGGAAGATGCGCAACCTCAACGAAACTGGCCAAACAGATCCTATATTAATAAAAAACGAGATGTAGCCAGTGAAAATACTTAGTTTTACGAACTTATTTTCTTATAAGGTAAGGAAATCCACTCCAAACTCGTTTTTAAAGCCACTACCCATGACCGCTCCAATAAGTATTAGCTTCGTTCTGAGGCGCGTCTAGTAAATCGCAGTTTCGTTACTTCATCGGCATACAGCTGTCGCCGTAAATTTCGTTTTTACCTCATACATATATGGACGGTACCAAATATTCTTGGTGCCGTTAGAAATATATTGCCGTAGATCGAACAAAATTCTTTATTCTTTTTTTGCCATATCCTTGGCTGCATCAGCAGATTATTTTGCTCGATCGCTACGGTGAGAGGCGATATGCGGCGCGATATTCAAGGACGTTCGTTCCATGGACATCCAGGGTTCGAGCCGTTCCTGCTCGCTCGGTCGTCGGTCGCGTGTGATAGAGCGAAAAGTCCTCGGATGTATGAAAAGATTCACGGTCCGGAGCCACATTGCTGGGCGGGCTCAAAATTGAAGCGCAACACCAAAGCGTATAAGGTGTTGTAATGCATAAAGCAAATCAGTACGAGCAGTTGCAAGCTGAGGAACGTTTGGAGATTGCGAGCCTACGTCAACGGGGTTCTAGTATTCGGGCCATGGCCCGAATACTCGGGCGCTCGGCCTCTACCCTTAGCCGCGAACTCAGGCGCAATAGTTCTGTGCTTGGTTATGTCCCAGCAGCGGCGCACGCACTCAGTTCGGCCCGACGATCCAACAGTGCGGTCGCGCCCAAACTCGGGCCTCACAGCGCTTGCTGGAGGGTCGTCCTCACGCTGCTGGAGTGGCGTTGGTCGCCTCAGCAAATCTCTGGAGTCCTCAAGCGTATGTTCCCAAACGATCCGACTTTGCAGGTCTCGCACGAAACGATTTACACCACTATCTACGCCCACCCAGGCGGCGAACTACGGCGTCAACTCATTGCTTGTTTGCGTCGTGCTCATCGCGCCCGTATGTCGCGGACACGGGGTAGTGATCGCCGCTGGCAAATTCCAAATATGGTCAGCATTCACGTGCGCCCACCTGAAATAGAGGATCGCGTGATGCCCGGGCACTGGGAGGGCGACTTCATTAAAGGCGAAGGCAATCGCTCTTCAGTGGGCGTGTTGGTGGAGAGAACCAGCCGTCTAGTGCTGCTGGCTAAGATGGACGATGCCACAGCCGAATCTGCACTGGCTGGCTTCTCCGCCAAGCTCAACTCGATCCCCGAGCACTTGCGTCACAGCTTCACTTACGACCAGGGGCGTGAACTCTCACGGCATCAAGAACTTGCCGCTCAAACAGGCGTGAATGTCTATTTTTGCGATCCACACAGCCCGTGGCAGCGAGGAACTTGTGAAAATACCAACGGCCTGTTGCGCGAGTACTTGCCCAAAGGCACCGACCTTTCCGTCCATAGTCAGGCCGACCTCGACGTCATTGCAGACAGCTTGAACAACCGCCCTCGTGCTACGCATGCGTTTCATTCACCCTTCGAGGTATTTGCCGCGACACTAAAAGCAGCGGATCTCGCAACGTCATCTAAACATTAGACCAGTTGTTGCACTTCGACTTGAGACCGCC
>NZ_JBLKRU010000063.1:0-37787 GCF_047608185.1 Caballeronia eucalypticola | reverse complement strand
CCGTTCTGCGGCGCGTTCGTGCGCTTCGCCCGTGGACTGCAAGTGCCCGATGGCATTGTCGAATACCTGCTTGATGATCAGATGCACAGCACCGCGGGTCAGCATCCGGTGGGCGCCGCCTATCGGCAACAGCAGCGGTGTCGTTTCGCCGCTGTAGGGGAGGGCCGCGAGATCGTAGTGTCGGCGATACCGTGCGAATTCTGTCATTAGTTCCGTCGTTGCTGGAAGCAAACGTTCCTTGTCGCCCTTGCCGGTGATCGACAGCCACCATCGGTCCTGGCCGTTGCGGTCCCGCCGCCTAAAAAAGCCCCCCATCGGATTGCTCACGACTTCCGAAATGCGCAGACCCATCAGATACAAGAGCGAAATCAGCCAGCGCACCCGCGCGTGGTGCTCCTGCTCGCGGGCAGTGTCACGCGGCATCGCGTCGATCGAGGCCTTGACGGCCTGCCAGAGATCGTCCTCCAGGAATCGCGTTACCCGTGGCTTGGCCTTGCGCGTGCGTTGGCGCCACAGAGACAGCGGATTGCCGGCCAGGTAGCCGGCGTTCACCAATCAGGCGAAGAACGTATTCAGAATCACAATCGCCTGTCGTTCGCTCGTAGGTGAGAGTGGCCCCGCGAACGGGCGCCAGGATGGGTCTGCGCGGGCCGCTTTGCGACCGGCCATCACCCAGCGCTGCGCCGGTTGCGGGTCGGCCAGAAAGCGCCGATAGAGGAGCAGGTCTTCGTGCGTGAGCGAGGAAACGGGTCTCCTCAGTTCTGTGGTCGACCACAGCAGAAGGCGTTCGGACTCCTTACGGTAGGTGTCGAAGGTCGCTCCTGTGTCGACGAAGCGCGCGAGCCACCCCTTGATGGCGTCGACGTCATTTTGCGCCGCAATTTGAGGACGGTTGCCGAGCGCGCGGTTTGTGCCGAGGCTACCGTCGAGCTCGGACGGCAGAGACAACTGCTCGAGCGGCTTAAGCGACAAAAGGGCGCCGTCGGACACACGGAGGGGCTCAGAAAATGGCATGGCGAGGTAGGCGTGGCCAATTCAAACAATACGTTATTTTACTCGACATTATCGTCATAATGTCTAAATTCTAGGTTTTGTTTCAAGTTAATTAACGTTATACGTTATATTATTTATATCCAAACTTACCGGAAGAGCCCACCATGGATGCCTCACTTGCCCTGGAGGCTCAGCTGCACGCGGAAATAGAGCTACTGCGCGGGCAGTTCCCACGCACGCAGGAGCTGTATCGCGAGGTCTGCGTGCTGCTGTTTTTTAGGCACGGCATCGCGCCGACCGCGAACCGGCTCTATCAACTGGTGAAAAAGGGCAGCATGAACGCGCCGGCCGAGGCGCTGGCGCGCTTTTGGGCCACCCTGCGTGAAAAGAGCCGGGTGCGCATCGAGCATCCGGATCTCCCGGCGGAGCTGCAGTCCGCGACGGGCGAGCTGGCCGCGGCGCTCTGGACGCGGGCGGTCGACGTGGCGCAAGGAGAACTGGCCGCCGCGCAGCTCGAGGCGCAACGCTCGGTCGCGGACGCACGGGCTCGGCAGGTTCAGGCCGAGGCCGAACGGGACCAGTTGCGGCAGGAACTGACGGGCAGTGCGGCCGCGCTGGACGGCGCGCAGACTCGCAACGCAGAACTGGACCAGGCACTGGCCGTCGCCGTGGCCACGGCATCGGCGCTCCAGGATCAGCTAGGCCTCGCGCAACGGGGCGAACAGCAGTTGCAACTGGCGCTCGAAACCGCTCGGCGTGACTTCGCCTATGAACTGGACAAGCTGCGCGCCGACGGCGCCCTAGCGCAGGAGCGGCTTAAAGCCACCGAAACCCGGGCGCTGCTGGAAATCGACCGCGAGCGGCAAGCGGCCGCACGGTTGCAGAAGGGACTTGACGCCGCTAGCCGTAAAGCGGAGCAGGGTGTGAGCCGGCATCAACAGGAGGTGCAGAAGCTGCAGGGGCAACTCGGGGATCTGCGTCAGCAGCTCGGTGTTCTGGAGGGTAATCTGAATGCGCTGCGCACCGCGAACGCGCGTTATATCGATGAAGCAGCGCAGGTGCGTGAGCAGCGAGACCAGCTGGCGCTATCACTGGCGAATGCCACCGCAAAGCAGAAGGTGCCGAAGACAAAGCAGACCGCCGGCGTGCGCACAAGCAGTGCGCCGGTGCGCAAATCTCCGCGCACGAAAAAGCTTTGATTTTTCTCGGCCGTAATATTCGGGCCCGATGAGGCCTCGTAGTCAACGCGCTCGGTAAACAAACGCGGGAAACGTGAACCGCGTTCGCGACCTGCTCGCGCGCTCATGCGTGCGGTGGTTGCTGAACCCGGTTACGAATGCGTGGTCTGCCTCTGGTGGACTTTTTCGTGCTTGTCGCCCTTTCGTTGGTTACAGCAGACCTCTCTCGACCCGGTACATTGTTGCCAGGGCGACGACTAGTATGAGCCGTAACCGTGTTTGAACAATTTCCGCCTCAAGCCCGCTTTATTGAATCACATCCGGGTTGAAGACTATCGCTTTTCAAGCCTGCTTGCTCCAGTTATCAGATGTGGCGATTTTTGGGCCGATGGCGTTCTGCTCAATGGCGCGCCGCGACCGCCCGCCGATCCGCCCCTGTGACCGCGCTGGAAGCGACGAACCGTTTTAAGGCGACCCGGACAATAGCCGATGTTGTGCCGTGCGAGATCGACGATCAGCACAGAGAAGCTCGCGACTGGAGCCTACCAGGGCTGCCGTCCACGTCCTTACTCAGGCATGATATTATTGGTCATGGCTGATAAAAAAATTTACGATGACCGCCACACCATCGCAAAGCGTCGAGGGAACGGCGAACTGCGACGGGAAGTGTGGGTTGATAAATCTGGCAGGGTGACGCGCTACAACCTCGCGTACATCAATCATGACGTGCACCAGGGCGACAATGGGCGGGTGGTGGGTTATGACAATGCGCATGGGTTTCACCACCGGCATTACTTCGGCCAGGTGGAGCCCGTCGAATTCGTCAACTTTGATGACATTGAAGAGCGGTTCGCGCGCGACTGGACCGCGTTACGGAGGGAAACATGAAGAACACAGTAATTGAAACCGGGACCGGGAGCGAGGCGGAGTTTTTCGCGCGGGGTCGGCGCATCGCGCAACAAGCCGATCGCGGAGCGCCGATTCCGGAAGCGCACATCGTCACCTTTGAAGATCCGGCCGACCTGGCGCGGCTGCTCACCGCAGCTCGCATTGGACTGTTCCAGGCAATCAAGGCTGAACCCGCCTCCATTACCGGCATTGCAACGCGGCTGCACCGTGATCGCAGCGCCGTGAAGCGGGACGTCGACGCGCTGCTGCGCGCTGGTCTAGTATCGGTTGAAACCGCGGTGAACGCGGGTCATGGCAATCACAAGGTGGTGCGTGCAGTGGCGTCGCGGGTCGATCTACATGTGTTGATTGACTGACGTTTGCTCCGCAGCGGCTAGTTGTTATCGTGGTTTAAATTGCGTTACCGTCACACCCGAACTTGGTTCACGACCGAATGATATGGTCTGCTAATTGTTATTAGCAGACAAGCGTTTAATGGATAAAATCGGTGGTATATCGGATCGAACCACGGTTTCGACCTAATCATCTGCTTTAAGTCGCGTTTTTGGCAGTTTTCGGCACGTGCAACGCATCGAGCCGGGCGTGATCGCGCGTCGCTACTACGATCCGGATGAACCCCGCCATTTACCTCACGCCGCTAGCGCCGAGGCGATGACGCGGTTTCTGGGTACGATGCTCGAAGACCTGGTGCAGCTCGCCCTGCGTCATGGCTCCGCCGTGCTCGCGACGCACCTGAAGGCCTCCATCAAGCAGCACGGCAGCGCGAAGCTGACGGCGGTCACCTTGCGCATGGTCGAGCAGGCCTCGCGTCTGGCGGCGGCAACGCCGTCGCTCGATCACGGCGTGGGCCTGTGGTTTCGCCCGCTGATTGCCCGGCGTCTGACGGGGGAGGGGATCGACTCGCTCGGTGCGCTGATCGACGTGTGCAACGCACGCGGCGGCAGCTGGTGGCGCTCGATCCCGCGCATCGGTGCGCACCGCGCCCGGGTGATCGTCGCGTGGTTGCGCCGCTACGAACCCGACCTGGGCAAGCGCGTCGAGGCCGATGTCGATACCGAGCCGCTGGTGCCGGTCGCGGGGCTCGGCAACGTGATCGTGATCGGTGGCCCGGTGGAGGCGCCGCGCCTGGCGCCGTTCGAGCGGCTCGCGATTCCGACGGCGCTCTCGGGCGAGCACGGCACGAATCGCGGCCGGGACTTTGCGTTTATTCGCGCCGAGCACGACCTGGCCGCCGTGCACGCTTATCTGAATCGCTATCGCGACCGGCCGCCCACGCTGCGCGCGTACACGCGCGAGCTCGAACGTCTTGTCTTGTGGCTTGTGATCGTTCGGGGCGTGGCGCTCTCGTCGATGACGGTGGAAGATTGCGAAGCGTACAAGGATTTCCTCAAAGCGCCAATTGAGACCTTTGTCGGACCGAAGCGCTCGCGAGCGAGCGGGCGTTGGCGCCCATTTGCGACTAACGGACTCGCCCCGGAAAGTCAGGCTTATGCTGTCAGAACCATTCGCGCGGCGTTCGCCTGGCTGACATCAGTGCGCTATCTGGCTGGCAACCCGTGGCACGCAGTGACCGATCCCGTGACCGTGTCGCGCGAAGCGCAGGTGCAGGTCGAACGGGCCTTGCCCCATGAGCTTTGGGCGACAGTGCGCGCAGAGCTCGACGCCCGATGTGCGGGAGAGGATCTCGGCGGTTTCAAGCCGAAACCGGACGAGGCGCGCCAATGGCGAATCGCGCGCGCGGCCATTTTACTCATGGGCGATTCGGGTTTGCGCCGGGATGAAGCGACCCACGCGCGCCGGGAAGACTTGGGTCTCGCGCAGATCAAGCCGAAGCGCAGCACGAGGAAGGCGGGAAGGGTAACCTCAAACGATCTCAACTTGAAGGACGGCCAAGCGAGAAGTGAAGAGGGCATGGTCGACGCCGTACCGGTTGCGGTCTGGGCGCTGATGGTCATCGGCAAGCGCCAGAAGGAGCGCACTGTGCCGGTGAGCGGGCCGGCCATTGCCGCGTTGCGCGCGCATTGGCAAGATGGGGGGCGGGATTTTGATGCGCCGGACGCGTGCGGCCCGCTGATTGTGCCGATTGTGATCAACGGCACCGACGCGTCAATTGCCAAGCACGGGGACGATCTGGCGGAGGCAACTCACGCGCCGTACTCACCGGATGCGCTCGCGCATCTCGCTCGAAGTGCGATCCAGCGTATCGCGAGCGAGCTGTTGCGCGAAGGCGTGCTGTCTCACGACGCGCACGCGAAGCTTGTGCAGACTTCGGCGCACGCATTCCGGCACACATTCGGCACCCGTGCTGTGGCGCGCGAGATGCCTATTGACGTAGTGCAGCGAATCCTCGGGCACGCATCGCTGCAGACGACGTCCATTTATGTGCACGCTGAGCGCGCCCGGATGCTCGACGCTGCCGCGCAGTATTATGCCGGCGACCAGGACTAACGGCAAAAGCCAGACCATGACACAAAAGCCGAAGAAACGAAAAGCCGCAAAAGGAGGGGCGCCCCTTAGCCGAACGGACTTGTTGCCAATGGCGGCATCCCTCGCGCGGTCTATCTCGCTGAAAAACCACATGGCGCTTGCCGTATTCAAGACGGGGCAGGGCAACCTCGATCTGGCGAGCGAACTGCTGAAGACCTTGTACTGGGCGTTCTATTTATGTGACAGCAAGGAATTGACCGAGCGGGAGGAAGATTTTATCGCCGCCGAACTCAGCCTCAAGGCATGCCTCATCGAGGCGCAAGACACGGATCAGTGGAAAATCGCTGAGGCCGACGCCCTTCACATGGAAGTGATTCTGAATCTTCACGATAAGCAGTTGGCGTCTACGCCGGTCCATCGGCTGAGCGAGGCAAAGAAGCGTCTTGGCCGGCTCATGGAGAGAAACGAGGGTTTTCCGAGCTTTGCTATCGAGCGCAGGTCCCGTGAGCACGGAGCACAGACTACGCAGGGCGATGCCGCGGGAGCGTAAGACCTTAGGTGAGCGCGCCGCTTCGTCTGTGCAGGTCGTGCGCGAGGTTCAGCAATCTTTGAATTGTTGCCGACGGCAGGCGTGCCAAGCGAAAAGACGTTAGTCTTCCGCCAGCTTCGGACTTACAAATAAGGAATCAGACCCGCGCTCATTGTCGGTTTGCTCAAGCGCCGTTGGAGGGCTGATGTAGGAGCCAACTTCCTTGATCGGCTAATTTTGGTCTTTCGTCGCCACGCGACTTGCGGCTTTGGCTTCTCTTGCCGACTGCATCGCTTTTAAATCTGTGCGTGAAATAGTCGAACCTCCGCGGAGGAAGCGTTTGGACACAAAATATCCAGCGCTCGTTGCGCATTGCCAATGTGGCGCGGTCGAGCTTAGTGCCTGGGGTCGGCCCATTATGGTCAATGCGTGCTACTGCGACGACTGTCAGGCGGCAGCTCGACGTCTTGCTGCATCCGCCGATTCCGGGCGAGCGTCCAGGGTGAACGACGGCAGGGAGTTCATGGTGTTCCGCCGCGATCGCATCGCGTGCACGCGAGGCGCAGACCGACTCCAGGCGATGAGGCTGACCGGCTCCTCGAAGACCCGACGGATGAGCGGCCTTGGGTGTCGGCGTTCCGCGCCCCTTTCGGAGCGGATGCGCCACCGGTGCAAATGCGGATTTGTACGCAATCCAAACGCTCAACAAAAAAGGTCGAAGCCGGCGTGCCCAGCCATCCCGGATACCCACTCGCGATGATGATCCGGATTTTGGCTGCCTGGCCGATCATGCTGTTCAGCAGGCCGGTCGGCGCTTTACCGTAGCGCGATTGTTCAATGCCATTGCATGCGCCAATGGCCGTATTGGCAAATGTTGTAAGAGACCGTTTCAAAAAGACTGCTCCGTACGCTTAAAGCTGTTCCAGCAGACGAGGGAGCAACCGAGTTTGAGGAATGCTTCGTGAATGTCGGCGCGACGCTCGAAGCGAATGCGAAGACGACGAAAGTTGTGGAGCCATGCGTGAGTGCGCTCGACCACCCAGCGATATTTACCGAGACCACTGCCGTGCTCGGTACGGCGCTTCGCGATCACCGGCTTAATGCCGCGTTTGCGAAGTTTCCGGCGATGTGGTTCGGAGTCGTAGCCGCGATCGGCGTAAATGACTTTGGGCTTTTGGAGCGGCCGGCCATGTGCGCCGCGAATCGGCGCAATGGCATCGACGAGCGGCAGCAATTGGGTGACGTCGTTGCGGTTCGCGCCGGTCAGGATGGCACTGATGGGACGCCATTCGCATCGACGAGGATGTGATGTTTGGAACCGGGTCGCGAGCGATCCGTGGGGTTCGGGCCAGTTTTTCGCCCGCCCCAACGGCTCGCACCGACGATGAATCGACCGCTGCTCGTGAGAAATCGAGCTTGCCGGCATCGCGTAACTTCGTGAGCAGCAACTGGTGCAGCCGGTCCCACACGCCGGCCTTTTGCCAGTCGCGCAAGCGCCACCAGCAGGTCGGGCCCGAACCAAATCCCAACTTGATTGACAGGTCGCACCAGCGTATCCCGGTCTTGAACACGAACAGGATGCCGTTCAGTGCAGCCCGGTCCGGAACCGGGCGGCGGCCTGGATATTTCTTGCGTCGCGGCTTTGGCGGCGGCAGCAAAGGTTCGATTAATGCCCACAGCTCGTCATCAATGATCGGCGTGCCCATCCCCTTGGTTCCTGTTGTTCAGATGGGCAAGGTTACAGCCCCCTCGGGGTCTTTTTGAAATGGTCTCTAAGGGCCGCATGACGAAAAACAGCGTCTCCGACGACTGCGCGGCAAGCAGCAGCCGCCGCAACGACTCGGCGCCAATGTGGTTCTGCCAGAGAATGAGCGCGCTGCAGCTGCCTGCTCTCAGGATCTGCTCAGTCGACCACAAGGCGTCGGCGTGGCGGTGCGGATCCACAACGGCCTGGCCAGGTCGATGCCGAAATACGCGTACGCGTGGGCGTAGGGCACCTGAGGCGGTTGCACGAGTGCGATCGATCCCGTTGATGCCGTGGCGAGCGCGGGGCGCAGCAGGCGCATTTCACCGATGCCGGGGTGCGACACCAGAAGCTCGATCAGCGTGCCGACCGGCCAGCCGCCACCTGGCAGCTGCGCCGAGAGCGCCGCATATCCCGTGTCCATCGTGCGTCCAAAGGCACGGGCGAGCTGAGAACCGCGCCAAAGCGCGGGATGAATATCTTCGACGTTGCGGGGAAGGGCTGACACAGCGAACCACTGTATATACATACAGTATCGAACACCTCTTTTCACCCCGAGCAAGTCACTGAACAGCGGCGCTCACGCGCCGAGAAAAAGCGCAGGAGCCGCTAGGGCTCCCGCGCTGTGGCGTGGCTGGCGTGGGAAACACGGCTGTTGCGCTCCATCCTTTGTCCGTCGTTCTAACCGCGTTGCAACAGCCCTTCAAAGCCGCCTCTTATCCGTCGCATAGCACGAGCCGAACGCGGCGCAAGGGTTCGCTTCGCCACGCCTGTCACCCGTTCGGTACTCGCCTGCGGCTGTGCTCCGCATGCGGCTTCCGGTCTTGCCCTGGCACCTCGCCCGGCCCGTGCAACCCATGCGCCGAGGCGGCTCCGAAGAGCAGATGCAACAGAACGACAGAAAAAGGACGAAACCATGAGCACACCATCCCCCCACACCAGCCACACCACCGACACCGCGGGCGTTCCCCTCGCACCCCCCGAGGCTCACCAAAGAGCAGTAACGAAGGGCGATGTGCGAATCGTGGAGATGAATGGTTCACGCATTCACATGGAACATGACGGACATCAGTGGTGGAACCTGCGCGTCGAAGCGGCTTAAAGCTTTCTTAATCATAATTAGGATAACAAACCAGATGTCGAATAAGTCCACACAACAAAAACACGCAACGACGACCGGCAACCATCCGAAAGAGCTGGTCAAACTGATTCAGCAAATGAGTCGTCGGCATCATACGCTCGACGTGTTTTCTGATTTCGTGGAACTGTCTGCGGTGTCGATCAGTAACGCGATCGACAAGACGCAATTTGAAGCACGCGAGCGCCGCTATCTTGAGATCGTCGCAAAATACACCCTGGAAGAGGTACAGACCTTTCCCAAGATGCTGGCCGAACTGGTCATGAGCTTTGAGGATGAAACGGGGCGGGCTCAAAATTGAAGCGCAACACCGAAGCGTATAAGGTGTTGTAATGCACAAAGCGAATCAGTACGAGCAGTTGCAAGCCGAGGAACGTCTGGAGATTGCGAGCCTGCGTCAACGGGGATTGAGTATTCGGGCCATGGCCCGAATACTCGGGCGCTCGGCCTCTACGCTCAGCCGTGAACTGAGGCGCAATAGCTCTGTGCTCGGTTATGTCCCAGCGGCGGCGCACGCGCTCAGTTCGGCGCGACGAGCTGACACTGCCGTCACGCCCAAACTCGGGCCTCACAGCGCCTGCTGGAGGGTCGTCCTTACGCTGCTGGAGTGGCGTTGGTCGCCTCAGCAAATCTCTGGAGTCCTCAAGCGTATGTTTCCCACCGATCCGACTTTGCAGATCTCGCACGAAACGATTTACACAACCATCTACGCCCACCCAGGCGGAGAATTACGGCGTCAACTTATTGCTTGTTTGCGTCGTGCTCATCGCGCCCGCATGTCGCGCACACGGGGCAATGATCGTCGCTGGCAAATTCCCAATATGGTCAGCATTCATGTGCGCCCACCTGAAATCGAGGATCGCGTGATGCCCGGGCACTGGGAGGGCGACTTCATCAAAGGCGAAGGCAATCGCTCCTCAGTTGGCGTGTTGGTGGAGAGAACAAGCCGTCTGGTACTGCTCGCCAAGATGAACGATGCCACAGCCGAATCTGCACTGGCCGGCTTCTCGGCCAAGCTCAACTCGATTCCCGAACACTTGCGTCAAAGCTTCACTTACGACCAGGGGCGTGAGCTCTCACGACATCAAGAACTTGCCGCTCAAACTGGCGTGAACGTCTATTTTTGCGATCCACATAGCCCGTGGCAGCGCGGAACTTGTGAAAATACCAATGGCCTGTTGCGCGAGTACTTGCCCAAAGGCACCGACCTTTCCGTCCATAGTCAGGCGGACCTCGACATCATTGCCGACAGCTTGAACAACCGACCTCGTGCCACACACGCGTTTCATTCGCCCTTCGAGGTATTCGCCGCGACGCTACAAGCAGCGGATCTAGCAACGTCATCTAAACATTAACCTAGCTGTTGCACTTCGACTTGAGACCGCCCGGCGACTGGATCCGTGGGCGATGTGCTCGGTCCCATCTACATGGCAGTGGATCTCGGCAATGACCGCAGTGGTCAGTTTTTTACCCCGGGCGAAATATCAAAACTAATGGCCCGCCTGCTGGTCGGCGACGGTTCAGATGTGCGTGAACGAGGATTTTTTGCGGCTCAATGAGCCGGCGGCATGGTGATCGCCTACGCAGATGCGTTGCAGTCGGCCGGGATGAATTACCAAAACTCAATGCATGCGATTTGCGTCGAAAGCGACAAAGAAACGAAGCAAAGAAAACGCTTTCACCGCTCTACCCTAAGTGTCCACAGCGTGCAGTTTTTATTCATAGGTGCTCCAAAAGCACGGTGCTGCCAGAGCCACGGATGTGAACCCCTCTTTCCCCGAACACGGATACCCCACGCTTCGCCACCAGTGATTGAACCTGCCCAAGGTACACCCCGCGCTATCCGCGTGAACCACCCATCGAATTTGTACGAATGCCTAACAACGTCGCCGATCCACCAAGAAATAAGGTTACCGAAACACGTGTAGTCGCACCAACGGATTCCATGCAGCCGACCAGCCAACTCACGGAAGATTGAAATCGTAAATAGTCGACTCGCCGTGGTCTGGGAGCTGGCCACGCGCCTCTGCTGCGCAGGCCACTCAACCAAGCGACCAAAACGGGAGGTACCTGACTGATGATGCTTCGATCGGTTGAACACGAGATGGTGAGGCCACCGATGTATTTCAGATCGTGCGAGATTTTAATCAGTGAGATTTCATCTGGAACAGACCAGTCCTCGCTCCAGGTGAAATCTGGTTTGGGCTGCGAGCGCCTTTGTCAGTTCACCCTGTAGTTCCGTCTGCCCATAGGGATAGCAAATGACACTTGCGAGTTTCACTTTCGATCCTGGTTCGTCCCATTCCGCGCGCACCAGATGTTCTACGTCATGTCTATAGTCGATATCGGAAAGCAGCAATACGACGGATCTGTAGCCCCGCTGATATAACCACATTCTGCCTTGATCGGGCGCGAACACCAAGTTGTAGCGTTGCGCGACGCTAAGGCCCCCGGGCGCGTTATCGGAATACATGGGACCAACGGTGCCTTGACCTTATCTCGTTGCGCCAGCCGCAGTGCGGCCGAGCGCGCGGTTTCGCCAGTCGAGCCTTGTAATACCGCAATGCCCTCGACTTTGTGCCCACTCAGAATTCGCCCCCGACATCAACATTACTTCGCGACCCATCGCGAGCAGTCGCCGAGTCCAGTGTTGGGTCCCCCCAAAGCTTCCATTCCGATCGGGCATTGAGATCGATTCGCGATGTGCTTAAATTCCAAGAATAATAAAGTGACAACATTCTTTTAGAAGTGTTGACACTTTTAATGTTTGCCTTAGACTGATGCTCATCGGGCGAACGGGCATCGCCGAATAACAGGTGTGCGGGCTCGCGTCAGCTTCGCCATTCCTTTGACGCAGCACGATCCGGAGTTGTCAGCATGTCGACTAATGCCAGCCGCCGTAGGTTCACGCAATCAATGGGTGCTGCTGCGCTCGCAGCCGCCTTTCCGTTTAAGGTGCGTGCGGCCGAGACGGCCAAAACTGGCTTTGCCGTGCAAACCGATCGATAAAAACGGCGGGAAGGAAACCTGCGCGGGAATAGCTGAATAACCTGCACTTGCGCAGTTTCCGAGAGGATCAAACAACTATTCACGGAGACGGAACATGAACAACACTGTAAAACTTGACCGTACGCTCGGGCTTTGGTCCGTCGTGCTCTTCGGCCTGGCTTATATGACACCGATGATCGCCTTCGGCACCTTCGGTGCGCTGGCCACGGCAAGCCAGGGGACGACGGGAATGGCCTATCTCGTGGCCACCGGGGCGATCCTTCTGACAGCCATCAGCTATGGCGTCATGGCGCGCGTCTATCCGTTTGCCGGATCGGCCTATACCTATGCTCGCAGATCGATCAATCCCAGCTTCGGATTCCTCGTCGGCTGGGCGGTCCTGCTCGATTATTTCTTCCTGCCGATGGTGGCCTGGCTGATCGGCGCCGCCTATCTGACATCCGCCTTCCCAACAATTCCGGCCTGGGTCTGGATCATCAGCTTTATTGGGTTGACCACCGCCGTCAACGTCATCGGCATCGCCTTTGCCAACTACATTAATTTCATCCTGATGCTGGTGCAGCTTGTGGTTGTCGCAGCCTTCATCTTTCTGGCTGCGCGATATGTCATTGCACTGAACGGCCCCGGCGGCCTTGCCTCCGTCAAGCCGTTCTTCTCGGCGCACGTGCCGTTCTCGGCTTCCGTCGCCGGCGCCGGCATTGCCGCTTATTCGTTTCTCGGTTTTGACGCAATATCGACGCTGACCGAAGAAACCAAGGACGCCGAGCGCACGATGCCAAGGGCGATCATAATCACAGCACTTGTCGGCGGCCTGGTCTTCATTCCCTCGGCCTATTTCGCGCAGCTTGCCCATCCGGGTTTCGAATTCGTTTCCGCCGATGCTGCGGCTACAGAAATCGCAAAGGCGATTGGCGGCGATCTGTTCGTCACGATCTTCCTCGCCACGCTCGTCGTTGCGCAGTTCACGGGCGGTCTGGCCGCGCAGGCAAGCGTCGGCCGTCTGCTCTACGCCATGGGACGCGACAAGGTGCTGCCACCATCCTTCTTTGGCAGACTGCATCCGAAGTGGCATACGCCGGTGCTCAACCTCTCTCTCGTCGGCCTCGTCGGCCTGCTGGCTCTGACCATGGACGTCACGACATCCACCTCCTTCATCAACTTCGGCGCATTCCTGGCCTTCGCGGCCGTCAATCTTTCAGTGATCGCTTTGTATTTCAAGGGCCATGCAGAGGTTAAGCCTCTGGGCGCTTTGATCGGCCTCGTCATCCCAACAGTCGCGGCGGTCTGCGATCTCTTCCTGCTCTGGAACCTCGACACCAACGCCAAGATCCTTGGTGTCGTCTGGCTGGCGGTCGGCGTTGCTTACCTTGCCTATCTCACACGCTTCTTCCAGACGGTCCCTCCGGAGATGGATTTCGGGGAATAAATCGTCACAATGAGGCCCGGTCTGGCCCTGCCTCACGCCAGAAACAGGCGAAACAGCGCCGCCTGGCTTGAGATGCTCAGCTTTGAGTAGGCCTAAGCAAGAGGTTAGTGTTCGGTTTCACAGCGGAACTCATCGAAAAACAGACCTTTCCTGGCATCCCAAAAGCAGACATGGACCGGCCCTCGCAGCAAGCACGCTTTGCCGCTGAAATGCAACAAGCCCTAAATAACGGAAACACACCCATGAACAAGCCACTGCAAACCCCTTCAGCGCTTCATCCCCTCGACCTGCCGGCAACCGAAATCGCAAGCGGGATCCGCGCGGGACAGTTCACCGCCGAGACAGTCGTATCGGAATCGATCCGCAGGGCAAAAACCGTGAACGCGGCATGCAATGCATTCACGGTGATCCGCGATGAGGAGGCAATGGTTTCAGCGCGCAACGCGGACCGGACAATCGCTGAAGGCAAGATCGGCGGTTCGCTTCAGGGCGTGCCTTTCGCGGCGAAGGATCTGACGCCGACGAAGGGAGACCGGACCACGCTTGGTTCCTGGACGTCGGGCGAATGGGTGCCGGAAGAAACTGCCCTCTGCATCCGGCGGCTTGAGGAGGCCGGCGCCATTCTCATCGGCAAGACGACGACACCGGAATTCGCCTGGTCAAGCTTCACGAATAGCCCGCGATGGGGGGCGACCCGCAATCCGTGGGATATGGAGAAGACCCCCGGCGGCTCTTCCGGCGGTTCGGGCGTTGCCGTCGCTACGGGTGTCGTTCCCTTTGCCGAGGGCAGCGACATGGGAGGCTCCGTGCGCATTCCTGCAGCTTTCTGCGGTGTGGTCGGGCTGAAGCCAAGCCTGGGACGCATCCCGATGACGATCCTGCCAAGCGTCTTTGACAACCTCTCGCATTTCGGGCCACTGGCTCGCACCGTGGGTGATGCCATCGCCTTCATGGATACGGCGAGCGGCCCGAGCGACGAAGACATCATGTCGCTACCCTTGAATTTTTCCGCAGAGACCGCGCGCAAGGGAAGTCTGGAAGGCAAACGTTTCGCCTTCTCCATGGATCTCGGTTACTACCATATCCAGCCGGAAGTCGACGTCGTCATCCGCGAGGCGATCGAGAAAATTCGCAGCCTGGGTGCCACCGTCGAAGAAGTGCCTATGCATTGGACCAGGGCCGTCAACGACCAATGGTTCGACGTCTGGTGCGTGTTCATGTCTTCTTTTTTTGGTGACCGGCTGAAGCAGCATGAACACCACATGGATCCCGCAGTCGTCGCGATTATCAAGCGTGGACTTGTTGCCAATGCGACGGACTACAAACGAGTGGAACTGCTCCGCACCTCGATGTGGCGGGACATGGCAAAGATTTTCGAAACCTACGATGCGCTGCTGTGCCCGACCTGCGCGATCACCGCAGCGACCCTGACCGAATGCGATGACGACTATATGACGACACTTGCGGACGGTCGTTTTGCAGGCCTTGACATGACCTGCCCCTTCAACATGGTGCCCCAGCTTCCTGCCCTGTCGCTGCCTGCCGGACTTGCGTCTAACGGTTTACCGGTGGGGCTTCAGGTCATCGGCCGGCGTTTTGCCGACGAACAGGTATTGTCTTTTGGCACAGCATTGGAAGCTTCTCTGTCTATGCAACGATGCGCAGCGAAGTGAAGTCGTTGCAATCCCTCCCTGCGTTGTCACCGATCACAAAGTGTGGCTTCAACAACTTCACTTTAGAGACCCGAGGGCCGACCATGACCACCAGGACGACGCGCTGCGCTTCGCGCACCGTCGGCCACGGCAGGGCACGATTCCCACTGTGCTACGGCACCGAACTCACATCGAATGCCATCCTTGCCAGATCAAAAGATCACAAGGTCGAGTGGCGCTACTTCGCGCCGGGCAAACCGATGCAAAACGACGCATGCGCGACGAACTGCTCAACGAGAGCCTGTTGAATTTTTGGCTTGAATTTAGCATCGCTAAAAATGAGCCGCATAGGTAACGTATCAAGAATTTACGGCGCCACAATATTCCGCGCTTGATTTTGTTCAACTGCGTTCTTCTATTTTCCTTTGCCCATCATGACCGATAGAGGAATCTCATTGCGTGCCATTAGGCTTGCGATCGCCTCGTCCCAGTTTGTCGAAATATGATGCTCGACAGCGGCTTCCGCAACCGACACATCGGTGGTTCTGATTGCCTCGGCAAGATCTCGATGTTGTTGGGGCAAATTTGCCCAGTCGCGAGCCGCAGCGCCCATCAAACGCATTGAAATGCGCAACTCGACTGCTAGTCCATCATAGATATCAATAAGGAGATTGTTACGAGCAGAATTGACGATAAGCTTATGGAAACGCAGATCTGCCTCCGCTTCGCCCTCTAAATCCTGTCGTAGAACACAGTCCTCAATCTCGCTGGTAATGTCGAGCAAGCTATCCACTATTGCCTCGACATCCGTGCGTTTCACCACAGCCCTGACAGCATGACGCTCAACCGCGACGCGAACGTCAATTAGATCGATAAATTCTCCGACTGTCATCTCTCTGACGAGAAACCCCAAGTTGGGCTTCGAGACCAGAAGTCTCTCTCGTTCGAGCTGACGGGCGGCTTCCCTGACATGGGGACGATTAATCGACAGCTCTCGTGCCATTTGCGCTTCGAATATGCGATCTCCAGGTGCCAGAACTCCTGTTGAAATCTTTTCCCGCAACGCTTCCGCTGCGATCGTCACCGGGTCCACGACTGGAGAACGTTCGTCAATACTGATTTCACTCATTTTTTCACTTTGACCGTCTACGTTACGCGTTGCCTCCTAGACAGTTTACGCGCGGGACCAGTAGACGCAATCAGTTTGTGATTTTTGTTTTCACTGAATTTATTATGTTGACACACTCACTAAAGTGTTTACACTTTAGTGAGATGCTGACGTGGCATTGAATGATCTCACGATGACGTGTCGGGCATGCGCAGCGTCCCTAAAATTCCAGGCGATCTGCACCGCCAGACCCGCCGGCGTATCTCTAAAGGAACTGCAGATGACACAAGCGAATTCTATCGCCGAGATGGACAAAAACTGGATCCATCCACTTTCAAACTGGGGCGAGCATGAGCAAAAGGGTGCGTCGCGTACACTTGAAAGCGCAAAAGGCGTCTGGTTCAAAACCGCTGACGGCAGCGATCTTTTTGACGCCTTTGCCGGCCTGTGGTGCGTGAACATCGGTTATGGTCATGACTCGGTTGCTGACGTTGCCGCCGCGCAGATGCGTAAGCTGCCCTATGCGCCAGCCTATTTCGGCCAGACGATGGAACCGGGGGCGCGGCTTGCAGCAGCACTTGCAGAACGCGCGCCCGGAGATTGCACGCATATCTATTTTGTGCCCGGCGGCGGTTCCGATGCCGTCGATACTGCAGTGAGGTTCGTCCACTACCATAACAACGCTTTGGGCCTTACTGAAAAGAAGCATTTTATCGCCCTGGACCGCGGTTATCACGGCGTCTCGACAACATCGTCGGGCCTGACCGCCATGGCCCTTTTCCACAAGAACTTCGACGTCCCTACACCGCTTCAACATCATATTCCGACGCCATCTCCCTACCGCCACCCCAACGGGCACGATAGCGCGGCGGTCATTGAAACGACCGTCCAGGCTCTCCGCGACAAGGTCGCTGAACTGGGCGCCGACAAGGTTGCAGCGTTCATCTGCGAACCCATCCAGGCCTCCGGCGGCGTGCATGTGCCGCCCGTCGGTTTTCTGAAAGCCATTCGAGAGGCCTGCCGTGAGTTGGGCATTCTGTTCATCGTCGACGAAGTCATCACGGGCTTCGGTCGCACCGGTCCACTGTTCGCAAGCTCTGCGGAAGATGTCGATCCAGACTTCATGACCGTGGCGAAGGGGCTGACGTCCGGCTACTCGCCGATGGGAGCGGTCTTTGTATCGGACAAGGTTTTCCGCCGCATCTCTGAAGCGACGCCAAACGGAACGCCCGTCGGCCACGGCCACACCTATGCGGGTCACTCGGTTTCGGCGGCCGTTGGCCTGGAGGTCTTGCGCATTTTCGAAGAAGAAGGCGTTCTCGCTAACGGACAAGATGTCGGGCCTTATTTCCTGGAGAAGCTCAACGAACTGCATGACCTCCCCTTGGTGGGTGATGTCAGGGGCAGGGGCCTTCTGGCAGCTGTTGAATTGGTTGCCGACAAGACAACCAAGCAGCAGATCGACCTTAACCTCAAAGTCGCCGAGCGTATCCTCAAGGCTGCGGAACGTCACAAGATCCTGTTCCGCGCCTATCCAGAAGGCGTCATCGCACTGGCACCCGCGCTTTGCATCACGAAAGCGGAAATCGATATTCTGGTCGAACGCGTCCGCGCCGTGATCAACGAGGTTACAGCGGAAATCACCGATCTGCTTTGATCTACCACTTTGATGAACGTGGCCATTTGAATGGCCACGTTCATGGCGATAAATTAGCGCGCAACGAACGACCCATCGTCTCCCAGCTTCGCGCGCTTTCTCACACGGAAAGGGTCATTGAAAATCCTTTGATTCTCAATACGTTGGAATTCACGCAAAGTGGGTGCTGGGAAATGGCACTTACGGTGCGGTAAATTGTCGGAGCGCATTGATGCACTCATGATTGCTTCACTCACCACAGGTCCCCTTCGCAGGCAGGAGCTTTCGAGTTAAGGCGGTACATTTGCGATCGATATGACGCTTCGGAGATCCGGCAGCGATTTTAACTCCCGAAGAGAAGACCGGAATGCTATGCGCACTCGAACGCGATCGAGCGTCGGCCTCGGAACACCACTCGATCCGCGGGTTTGTGCGCGATCGAAACGTCTGGAAACTTTCTGCCTCCTATTTTTGTTGCGTATGGACATTTATGCGTTGGCATTTTGGGTGCCGGCCCTTATCCGAAGCACCGGTGTCTCTGATCCACTTGAGATCGGCTCCCTCACTGCTATCTCAAATCTGGTAGCGGTTGTGGCGATTGTCTTTCGGGTGCGTCCGCTGACCGAAGCCGAAAACGGAGAGGCTATTTCATGAGCAGAGAACATGAGTGCAACGGCGTTAATCGATGACCATTAGCACACGCTCGAATCGATGGTAGCAGGCACTTTTAAGTGGGCGTTGGTGATTTTTATAACCGATCAGCCGGCACTATAGATTTTTATCTTTGGGAATTAGAGGCATGACTGACTACAAAATGTACATCAATGGCGCCTGGGTGGACTCAGTTGAAGGCGCGCGGTTCGAGACCACCAATCCGTTCACAGGTGCCGTATGGGCCACGTTGCCGCGGGGCAACGCAGAGGATGGTGCCATTGCAGTAGCGGCAGCTGACAAGGCGTTTAGAACGCCAGCGTGGCGGGGATTAACTGCAAGCGCTCGAGGCAGTTTGCTCCGAAAGCTTGGAGACTTGATTGCGCGCGATGCGGAACGTTTAGCGCGTATTGAAGTGACCGACAATGGCAAATTGCTCGCAGAAATGCTCGGCCAACTGCGTTACATCCCGCAGTATTTCTACTACTTTGGTGGCTTGGCAGACAAGATCGAGGGAGCCGTCATTCCCATCGACAAAAAGGACACGTTTAATTTTACCCGCCATGAACCCCTTGGTGTCTGCGTCGCAATTACCGCGTGGAATTCGCCGCTTCTGTTGCTTGCGAACAAGCTCGCCCCCGGGCTCGCCGCCGGGAACACATTTGTCATTAAACCGTCTGAATACGCATCGGCCTCGACACTCGAGTTTGTTAAGCTCTTTGAAGAAGCCGGATTTCCGCCAGGGGTCGTCAACGTTGTCACGGGCTTCGGGAACGAGATCGGTGAGGCTCTCGTAAGGAATAAGACGGTAAGAAAAGTAGCATTTACTGGAAGTGAGAGTGGAGGACGCCGGATTTACGAAACTGCTGCGCGGGGCCTTAAGCGCGTAACATTGGAGCTTGGTGGAAAATCCCCAAACATCGTCTTCGACGACGCCAACCTTGACAACGCTGTTAAGGGCGTTGTGTCCGGAATCTACGCCGCGACGGGTCAAACATGTGTGGCTGGTTCCCGATTGCTTGTACAGCGGAACATTTATGATGACTTTGTGCAACGGGTGGTGGCCTTCTCAAGCCAAGCAAAGCTTGGCAATCCGATGGACGCTAATACCCAAGTCGGTCCAGTAGCGACCGAGCCCCAATTCAAAAAAATTCTTGAATATATAGATATCGCAAAGCAGGAAGGTGCCCGGTGCGTAATGGGCGGAGGCGCATCTAAACGCCCGGAATGCGGCAACGGCATGTTTGTCGAACCAACAATCTTTACGAATGTCACAAATGACATGCGTATTGCGCGAGAAGAGGTTTTTGGGCCCGTATTGGCCTGCATACCTTTTGACGATGAAGAGGACGCGATCCGTATCGCTAACGACAGCCCATATGGACTGGCTGCAGGGGTTTGGACGTCAAGTATGCGCCGCAGCTTGGTAATGTCAGAACGGTTGGAAGCAGGGAACGTGTGGATCAACATGTATCGGACTCTCAGCTATATGAGTCCCTTCGGCGGCCATAAAAATTCAGGCCTCGGTCATGAGAACGGTATCGACGCAATCTACGAATACTTGCAGACCAAAAGTGTATGGATTAGCACGTCGGTTGAAACACCGAACCCATTCGTACTCGGTTAACGAACCATGAAGGAGTTATGGTCGAAAGTGGTGTTCGGGTGAGGCAGGAATTTGAAGGCGGTGGCGGTTTAGCTGAGAATGTTGCTTGTCTAGAGTAACAACCAGCCAAACCGGGATCCACACCGCTGAAGAAGGTTACAGAAGAAACGAGCGCGGGTAAATCGGAAGCACGGCCCAGCGGCCTTGACGATTTGATTCAGCAAGGCGCGCGGCGGATCATCCAGCAAGCTATTGAGGTGGAGTTGACGACATTGCTCGAACGCTACGATAACGTGAAGACGCTCGACGGGAGGCGGGCCGTGATTCGCAATGGCTACCTTCCTGAGCGCGAGGTTGTCACGGCGATTGGCCCAATTACAGTGAAGGTGCCGAAGGTTCGCGATCGCTCGGGTTCGGGCGTGAAGTTCAATTCGAACATCGTGCCGCCCTATGTTCGGAAGTCACCCCGCGTGTCGGCGGCGTTGCCCTGGCTGTATCTACGTGGCGTCTCGACCGGCGACATGGGCGAGGCGCTGAGCGTGCTGCTGGGCGAAGAGGCCAAAGGTCTTTCGCCCAACGTGGTCAGCCGTCTGAAGGCTCAGTGGGCCGACGAGCACGCCCTGTGGAATCAGCGTGATCTATCAAACTCCCGCTGGGTCTATTGGTGGGCCGATGGCATCCACACGGGGCTGCGCAGCGACGATTCGGACGGCCAGTGCTTGTTGGTCATCATCGGCGTGAAGCCGGACGGAACGAAAGAGCGCGTGGCGATCGGCGATGGTTTCCGCGAGTCGAAGGATGCCTGGTGCGAGCTCTTGCTGGATCTGAAGGCACGAGGCCTACAAAGCGGTCCACTGCTCGCGGCCGGCGATGGAGCAATGGGGCTGTGGGCAGCATTGGCCGAAGTGTTCCCAAAAACTCGACGCCAGCGCTGCTGGTTTCACAAGACTGGAAATGTACTCAACGCTTTGCCCAAATCGCAGCATGGTCGGGCCAAAGCTGGCCTGCAGGAGATCTGGCAAGCCGCCACACGCGAAGAAGCACTCGTGGCCTTCAACCGCTTTATTGACGCTTATGCGGCCCGGTATCCGAAAGCGACGGAGAAACTCACAAACGACAGCGATGAGTTGCTTGCCTTCTATGACTTTCCTGCCGAACACTGGCAGCACTTGCGAACAACCAATCCCATTGAGTCGATCTTCGCCACAGTTCGGCATCGAACAACTCGCACGCGCAATTGCGTTTCGCGTCCGACCTTCCTTGGCCTCGCATTCAAGCTGATTGAGTCGGCGGAAAAATCGTGGCGGCGCATTCGTGCGCCCGAAAAAGTCGCCTCACTGCTCGAAGGCGTTCCTTTCAAAGACGGACTACCGGTGACCGACAGCACACCGGCTCAGCAACCGCTTGCCGCCTGATCAGACCGAACTTTCCAAACACCACATTTGACTTTATCTCACCATGAAGCGCGGGCAAGCTTTGCTGATTCCTATATATGCTCGTGCGCGCTGGGGTTTTTCAAGGGATTAATCGCCCGGCGGTCGCGATATAAACGCGAACAGTCGCGCCGCTTCTGGAGCCAGTAAAGTAGAGTTACTTGCCCCGACCCACAGAGTTCGCGAGGACCAAGGGTCAGACAAACCGACTAGTCGAAGGCCGGCCGCTACCAATTCTTGCCGCACTGCAGCGCGAGGCAGAATTCCGATCCCCAATCCAGCTTCGATCATTCGGCAAATTCCGTCGAAGCTGGTAACCTGAATCCGCAACTTGAGGGGCCGCTCCGCGGCGAAAGCCGCGTCGGTCATGCGTGCTAACAGGGAACTCCCCGCATTCAGGCCCACATACTCCTCGTCAAGGGTCTCAGCAAATTGGATAGATTCCCGGCCCGCAAACTTGTGCATTCGAGGCACCAGCAAGACAAGCTCATCCTTCCGATAAAGGCGCCGCTCGATTCCGAGAGCCGGGACGTTATCAGCAAACACGCCGAGATCGGCTTTTCCGGATCTCACCGCTTCTACAATCTCGCCGCTTAGGCGCTCTTCAAGACTGACCTTAATGCCTTGGTTCTCATCTAAGAATCGCGCGAGGTCAGCAGGCAGGAATTGAACGATAGCAGACGTATTGGCCCAGATGCGCACGTGGCCACGCACGCCGATAGCGTAATCGCTTATCTCGCTTGCCATACTATTGACCTGATCGAGCACCTTGCTGGCATGATCCAGCAGACCGCGTCCTGCGGCCGTTAACTCCACGCCTCTGGACCGCCGGATCAGCAAGGCGCAATCCGTCACGCTCTCAAGTTCAGCGATGCGCTTGCTGATCGCCGATAGGGTCAGCTGCCCGTGTTCAGCTGCTTTCGTCAGACTTCCGTATTCCGCGACAAGCAAAAAGACCCGCAACGAATGCAAGTCGAAGTGAGTAGGATTGACCATGAAAGATTCCGGCGGTGAAGACTGATCACGTCTTATTAAGTGGCTGCATGTGGCGGTGAGATGCAGCCGATCCTTTCGCTACTTCTATACCGGTAGCAATCTCAGCAACACAAAACCAACACACGCTTATGCGAGCGGACACCCAGTTCCAAATGCGCCCTCAGCGCCGCCTGATAGCATGTCGAAGCAATCACAGCAAACAGTAGCCAAAAAAAATGTCTCATTTCGTTAGCCAAAGTAACGGTAGAAATACTTATGATTATTAGTCGTCCAAGTACGTGATCGAGGCGGGTCTCGACCCGCGTCGTTTAGCCTGTTTTTCTGGTAGTCGCCTCCTGCTTCAATAACGCGTCCACCAGCTTCTTCCCGTCCTTTGTGTTGTGGTCCGACGCAATCCTTTCTGCGTCGAGGGATCGTCCATCTTTGATAGCATCGATCAGCGGCGAATGATCGGCAACGTAGTTATCCAAGGTTAAAAAATGACTCACCATTTTCTGATAAAGCCGTATCTGATGGGCTATTAGTCCATAGTGTGTCTCCAGCCTGGAATGCCCGGTGAGACGCGCAATGAGCATATGTAGTTCAAAGTCCGCTGCAACGGCTCGGCGTTTGTCGCCGCCTTTGACTGCACGGACGACATCGTTGAACGCCTTGTCTAGTGCAAGTGCCGCTGTCGTGGTAATTGATTCCGCCAAAAGTCGAGCGGCAAAGCTTTCCAATGTATTCCTGAGCGTGTAGAGTTCCGCAGCGTCGCTCGCACTGAGCGACGGTACAGCATATCCCTTGACGGTTCTTGCGTGACAAGGCCTTCATGCATAAGTTGTCGAAGCGTTAACCGCAAAGTTCCACGACTAAGTCCCGTTGAAGCAGCGAGAAATTCCTCGGTAAGACGTTCGCCTGGCTCAAATTCGCCGGACATAATGGCTTCTCTCAGCTTGTCAGCAGCCTGGAGGTCCAGACTGCGTCGAACAACCTCGATATTCGCGCTCGGCTTAGACTTCACGACCTTTTGCGGTTTACTTGCCGGCATCTTTTCGCTTCCGATGTTTGCTTTAATTTATTCGTACACCGCGACTTCGACGAGGTTTCCATCCGGGTCCCTGAAGTACACGGACTGCATTTTTCCGCGGGCACCTTGTTGTAAGCAAGGGCCATCTTCGATCTCGACGCCGCTGCGCGCCAGGGCTTCAACGATGTCTTCCATCCTTGTGTCACTGATGAAGCAAAAGTCCGCGGAACCCGGCAACGTTATATCCGCGTGAGGTTCATATTCGTTGCGGTATGGATGCAAATTAATCTTTTGTGTCCCGAAATGCAGCGCATGGCAGCCTTCATCAAAGATGAAATGTTTCATGCCAAGAACTTCTTGGTAAAACTTGATAGTTCGGCCTACATCGCGCACGGTGAGTACAAAGTGGTCGACACTGACAATTTTCATCGTGCAATTCTCCAATAATGGAAATAAACGCAAAGGAAGAGCGCGCACGTCAATCCGTTTCCGACTTGCGGGCGCGCTCTGGCAATACCTTTCTGCATGCCATCTCGTCATGCTCCTTGAGAACCGAGCTGTACGTCGGTGCGAGCATGTGGCAAAAGTTATCTCCGGGTTCGTTACTGCTCAATATTGAGCGCGACTCGGGGGATAGCTGCAAAGCAACTCCTCTTCGAAATGTAGGTGGGCAATGTCTCGGTGTCAAATGCTAGCAATTAGACAATTTGTTCTTTCCCTTGTACGCAGCGCCTCCGTGCTCGTGGCTCACCCAGGGCTCCGCATTGCGTTGTGCGCTATAAGCCTTGCGCTGTAAATCTCAAAGCAGTGAAGCCCCGTAAGGCTGTGGGGCGCGCTCGAGAGGCTGCGATAGAGAGCACGGGAGTGCGCGCAGACCGCATGTGGAACGGTTTGGCCCAATGAAAACATCGCGTACGGAACGCGTTAGCGGAAATAGCATCAACAATTCCTCAAGCACCCTTTCCTGTTTGGAAAATCAAACAATGTTGAGGTTGAACGGTTAAACGTTCGTCAGCCGCCGGGCGATATCCAGATGCGAGCGCCCGCCGGCAAACCGATCATTGTGGAACCCGCTGAAGATTGTGGTGAAGCACGGTCTCATCTGGAACGCGTTCGATTCTGATCGACGACTTGCCGTGCTGGATCTGGATTGCTTAACCGATCCCGAAGCAACGGATCCTTGGTCGCCGACACGACACCGCTCAGTTGTAGTCAGTTCGCTTACACCGCTCGCGTGCTCCGTTTAGGTTCCTCTCAAACCCACGACAGTCCCACCGTGATGCAGCTTTCCCGATTGGAAAGGGTAATGGAAAAACGATCGATTCCCACCGACGCTCCCTCGTCCCAGAATAACCACACCATTCGTTCCACCGGAGAAGATGTAATGGCAAAGCCCCTCGACGGCGTGCGAGTTCTCGAAATGGGTCAGCTTATCGCGGGCCCTTTTGCGAGCAAGATACTTGCCGAATTTGGCGCCCATGTAATTAAGATTGAGCCACCAGTTGTAGGTGACCCTCTAAGGAAATGGCGACTTCTTCACGACGGAACCTCCGTCTGGTGGGCGGCGCAGTCGCGTAACAAGAACTCTGTCACGCTGGACCTTCGATCGCCAGAGGGCGCGGACGTCGTCCGACGCATCGTTGGCGAGACAGACGTTCTTATTGAAAACTTCCGTCCGGGTACGCTCGAAAAATGGGGCCTCGGTTGGGAGGAACTGCACGAATTAAACCCTCGGTTAATCATGTTGCGGGTTTCGGGATACGGCCAAACCGGTCCTTATCGCGATAGGCCGGGATTTGGCGTTGTTGCGGAAGCGATGGGCGGGTTGCGGCATTTGAGCGGCGAACCAGGTCGAACGCCCGTGCGCGTAGGCGTCTCGATTGGCGACTCCTTGTCGGCGCTCCATGGCGTGATTGGAATTCTACTTGCGCTCAGGCACAGAGACCAGAACGGCGGCGACGGGCAAATGATCGATGTCGCTCTCTACGAGTCAGTGTTCAACATGATGGAAAGCTTGCTACCGGAATACTCAGCATTCGGTGCTATCCGGCAAGCAGCGGGCAGTAGCCTCCCAGGCATTGCTCCGACCAACGCTTACAAGTGTGCAGATGGGAAATATGCACTTATCGCAGGTAACGGCGATAGTATTTTTCGTCGACTGATGCAGCTTATAGACCGCCCAGACCTCGGAACGGATCCTGATCTCGCGCAAAACGATGGTCGTGTAAAAAACGTCGAAAGACTCGATGCTGCTATTGGTCAGTGGACAGCTATAAGAAACCTGGACCAAGTCCTGTTAGCACTGAATGAAGCGGGCATCCCGTCGGGCAAAATTTACGACGCTGCAGATATCGCTGTTGATCCGCATTACCGAGCGAGAGACATGATTCTTGAGTCGGAGCTACCTGATGGAACTCCTGTTCAACTCCCCGGTATCGTGCCAAAGCTTAGCGCTACGCCCGGCACGGTGGAGAGCCGAGCCCCTGTTCTAGGTCAACATACCGACGAGGTTTTGGAAAGAATTGGTATTGACGCTGCTACGCGCAGCGCCTGGCGTGAACGCGGAATTATCTGAGCATAACGATGACGGAGTAGAAACGATACAACGATCGTCGGGCGGCTGTATGTCGCCTTCGAATTAGGTGATAGGAGCTGGAAGCTGTCACTGGGTGATGGGGTGCGCGCGCCGAGCCGGTGTACGGTGGCGGCCGGCGACACGACAGCGGTCCTGATGGCGATCGCCAAGGCCAAGGCGCGCTGCCACCTGGCCGTTGATTCCCTGGTTCGCAGTTGCTATGAGGCCGGCCGGGACGGCTTCTGGTTGCACCGCTGGCTGAGTGGACAAGGGATTGCGAACCTCGTGGTGGATCCGGCCAGTATCGAAGTGAACCGGCGGGCGCGCCGCGCGAAGACGGATCGGCTCGACAGCGACAAGCTGCTGTCAATGCTGATGCGCTACTACGGAGGTGAGCGGCGGGTGTGGGCGATCGCACGCATCCCGACACCCGAGCAGGAAGATGAGCGGCGCGTGCATCGGGAACTCGGGCGTCTGCGGCAGGAGCGCACCGCCCACAGCAACCGGATCCGTTCGCTGCTGGTGTTGCACAATTTGCGGGTCGAACGCATCGGTGGGCGCGCATGGGCGCGCTGGTGGGCTCAGCAGGCCGGGCAGCTGTTGCCAGGTTTACGCGCCGAGATTGAACGCGAGTTCGAGCGGCTGTCGCTTGTCGCCGGACAGATCAGGACGCTTGAGACGCTGCAGGACCATCAGGTCCGCAGCGGTGCGCAACCCGCGATCGCGGTGCTGTCGCGGCTTGCGGATATCGGTACCGGAAGTGCGTGGACCCTGATCAAGGAACTGTTCGGCTGGCGGCAGTTTCACAACCGCCGGGAAGTCGCCGGCTGCCTGGGCCTGGCGCCCACGCCTTACTCGAGCGGCACCAGTGAAGTCGAGCAGGGTATCATCAAGGCCGGCAACAAACGGGCGCGATGGCTGATGGTCGAACTCGCGTGGAGCTGGCTGCGCTTCCAGCCGGGCAGCCAGCTGAGCCAGTGGTTCAACGAGCGCTTCGCGGGAGGCGGCAAGCGCATGCGACGCATCGGCATAGTGGCGCTTGCGCGCCGTCTGTCGATCGCCTTGTGGCGCTATCTGGAACAGGGTGAGATTCCGCGCGGGGCAACACTCAAGCCACCCGGCGGCAACACGGTTGCGAGCTGAGCGGCGAATATCGATCGACGACTGGGCTTGAAGGTCAGCGCGCCCGGACAGTAGTAGGGTTGCCCGGCGGGTAATCGTAGTTCTAGATGGGGCGCGTCGGTAACGGAGTGGTTCCAGCGCTGTGCGCATGTGGTATGAGGTGACCGGCCTGGCGCCGGCACGGATAGAAGTTAGTCCGGGGGCGGTTGCCCGGACATCAAACACTCCGACCTAAGTCGTGTTGACGTTTGGTTTTATAAGAAGGATTCCGAATATCAATCAGACACCCTTTCTCGTGCAAGTTGTCCACCGCCGGGCCAGCGTCGTGGTTGTGACAGGCGACCCCGCTGGTCGGCCGTGGACAACCTGCAGCACCCTTAAAGGAGATAACTGACATACGGAAAACAGATCACCGAGGGCTTGACTTTCAATGCCCCATAGAAGCTTACTACTGTGGGCCAGAGTCGGTGCGGGTGGCTGAGCCTTTAGTTGATCCGGCTATCGAGGGTGTCCCCCAGATCGCCACAGGGCCATATGTCGACTCCGCTGGGGAATGTCAGTTTGTTGTGGGGCTGCATCGTAAGATGGGTTGCTTAAGGCTCTTCGCAGTTATTGAAGAATTGGGATACGTGAAACGATTGATCTATTGCCGACAACTGAAGCTAAATGAGCGCGAGCCTATTTTGCCCAAATAAGTAGCCCGAACCTTCGGGTCATCCAGCATGGTCTTCGCGTCGCCCGACATGGTGACCAGACCCGAATCCATTACTTACCCTCGATTGGCCACCTGCAACGCCAGCCGCGCGTCTTGCTCAACCAGCAGCACCGTCGGCCCTTCGCCCGAAATCTCGCGCACCACCTCAAAGATCTTCTCGACCATGATTGACGAGAGACCCATCGACGGTTCGTCGAACAGCAGCAACTTCGCCCGCGATTACAGCGCACGCGCCATCGCCAGCATCTGCTGCTCACCGCCCGACAACGTGCCCGCATGCTAGAACGCCCGCTCTTTCAACCGCGGAAAGACGCCGAACATGCGGTCAGTGTCTTTAACGACACGGTGTTCGCGAGCGTATTTATCGTTTCCGACGCTAGTGTGACCTAAGGTCTGATAAAAACGCCTTCGACCTTGCATGCTGTGGAGCACTAAAGAACTCCTCTGGGGAATTCTCTTCGAGGATAGCCCCCTTGTCCATGAACCAGACGCGATCGCTCACTTCACGTGCGAATCCCATTTCGTGCGTCACGCAAACCATGGTCATCCCGTCTCGGGCAAGCGATTTCATAACATTCAAGACTTCGCCGACCATTTCCGGGTCCAACGCGCTGGTCGGCTCATCAAAAAGCATCACTGGCGGGTTCATCGCGAGCGCTCGCGCGATCGCGACTCGTTGCTGCTGTCCGCCAGACAACTGTTGCGGGTACGCTGCTGCTTTGTGCGCCAAGCCAACGCGATCGAGCAACGCGATAGCTTGCTCTCTGGCTTCGACTTTGTGCTTTCCCGACACCCGAATTGGCGCGAGGCAGACGTTATCGGTTACCGACAGATGAGGAAAGAGATTAAACGACTGAAAGACGAAGCCAACTTTACTGCGGAATTCGTTGATGTGTACGCCGGGAGCATGAATATCCTGGCCATTCACATGGATGCTGCCTGATTTGATTTCTTCCAGCCGATTGACTGTACGAATTAGCGTAGATTTTCCCGAGCCAGAGGGGCCGCAAACGACCACAACTTCGCCGTTCTTCACTTCCGCGGTAACGTCCGTGAGGGCGTGATATTCGCCGTACCATTTATTAACTTTCGAGAATCGAATCATTTTCAATGCTCCTTTGCCACGTGACCTTCGGCGAACGCTTGCGCGTGACGTTGCGTTCCAGTTGCTTTGCGCACTGTGTGAGCACGAAGCACACAACAAAATAGATGATTGCCAAGATAAGAAACACAGGGAATGGGCGCGTCAACAAGTGGTTATTGACCTGGTTTGCCGCAAACGTGAGTTCTTGTACGCTGATAACGTAGCCGATAGATGTCTCTTTGATGATTGAGACGAACTGACTTATGATGCTCGGCACCATGTTGTAAAGCGCCTGAGGCAAGATAATCCAGAAATTCATTTTCCAATACCCCAGTCCCAGCGCGCGCGAAGCTTCGATCTGCCCGTTCGGAAGTGCCTGAATGCCGGCACGAACAACCTCGGAAAGATAGGCCGACTCATAGATGACCAACGTGCATATAAGTGTCGTGAAGGCCGTCACGCTGTGTCCGACCAGGATGGGTACGAGAAAGTATCCCCAGAAGACGAACATTACGAGGGGGACGCCACGCACGACGTACACCAGGGCGGTTGAAACTCGGTACAAGAACTTTATTGGCGAGGTCCTGCACAGCGCGATTCCAATACTTATCGGAAACGACAATGCAAGTCCCATCACAGAAAGGATGAGCGTTAGAGTAAGCCCTCCGAGCGGGCCGTTAGGGTATTGACCTACGAGAAGAAGCAACCAATTGTCTTGAAGGATTTCGAACATGTCTTACCTCGCTTGGTTCTGGATACGCTTCCCAACCAAGGCTCCCAATCCCATCAGGCTGAGTGACACAGCGAGATAGAAGGCCGTCGCAACAGCGTAGGCTTCAAAGGTCCTGAACGTCTCGTTTTCTATTTCACGCACGACATAAGTCATCTCAGCCGCGCCAATGGTCATCGCCAAGCTTGTGTCCTTGAACATCATGACAGTGTGATTCACAAACGACGGCAGCGCGTTCCTGATAGCCTGAGGGAGAGTCACAAAGCGCAGAGTCGCGAGGAAGCTCAGGCCCAACGACCTTGACGCCTCCTGCTGGCCGTGGTGAACGGACCGCAGGCCACTACGGATGTCTTCCGAAAAGAACGCTGACATACACAGACCGATCGCAATCGACGCATAAATCAACTCGCCGTTGTGGGCGTTAGCCCAAGACTGAGCTGCAGCAGGAAGAAGTGTCGGCACCCCGAAGTACCAGAGCAAAATCTGTACAAGCATTGGGACGTTTTGGTGATAGGAGACGAATGCAGCAACCACTTTGTCCGCCACGGCCCCTGAGGCGCGAAGAATCGCCAACACGGTTCCTAGTCCGATGGCAAGCAACCAGCTTGCCGCTGTCAACTCGAAGGCGGTAATCGCCCCGGACAGCAACAGATGTGCAAAGGGTCCGGCAAATATCGCGCCGAAATCGAGATGCTCCAACATGCTTCACTCCTTGCGTCGATACACGTCAGCCAATTGGTCAGCGAGGAATGGTTCCGGTGACGAAGTCCCGCTTCATCTTGTAGGGTGACGCGGCGCCGAGCCATTTATCGAAGATCTGCTGCGTCTTCCCGGAGGCCTCCATCTTTAGGAGCGCATTGTTGACGGCTTCGGCAAGCTTAGGTTCGTCCTTCTTCATTCCGAGTCCCCAGTATTCGCGTGCAACCGGCGGGGACAGGATGGTAATGGTGTTCGCATTCTCGCCAAGCCTGTCGATGAATCGGTGCATGATGGTCTCCGACATGGCGTACCCGTCGACCTTCTTCTGGGCCAGCGCCATGAACGCAGCAGGCGCGTCGTCATAAGCCACAACCTGTGCGGTCGGCAGCGCGCTTTGCACGTCTGCAATATCGCTCGAACCTTTGACGGTACTTATGCGCTTACCTGCCAGGTCATTGAGCGTCTTTGCGGCTCCAGCCGATGTAGCGATTACTTCGTTGCTGACAAAGTAGGTGTCCGAGAAGGCAATTTGTTGTGCGCGCTGCGGGTTATATGTAAGGGTTGCGGTGAGAACATCCACACGCCCCTGCGTAAGCTCGGGAATCCGCGCTTCGAGCGATATCGCTTTCAGCTCAGGTTTTACGCCTAACTCCTTGGCCACGCCTTCGCAAAAATCAACGTCATATCCGACTATTTCGCGAGTCTTGGGGTCTTGGAAGCCAAAAGGTGCTGCGTTGCTAACAATGCCGCAAATAAGCGTGCCGCGGGCCTTGATGTCAGCAAGCTGGTCGGCATTTGCTACTCCTGCGCCAGTCACGGTAAGGACCACGGCCACGCCCGTACATGTCATGAGACGGTTCATCTGGATATCTCCGAAAGTGTATGAATCAAGTCAGCGCAGCGCTTCCTAGGGTTTTCTCTTATAGAAGACTGGCTCTCTGGAAATCATTCTTTCATGCAAAAAAATTGTTAAAAAGCGATATTTTTATATGTATTTCCATCGCTTTTTATCAAGCGTTGCACACCCGCATTGCACGCCCTTTAACAGCGTTCTCATGCGATAGCGGGGCAGCGTCAAGGCTCACTGGCCGAAGCTGCTCGGTATTGGATACCTGCCGTGGATATTTCTCACATCCAACACCTGCGAGAAAAGGAAGTAACGTTCCGCCACGCACTGGCCGACTCGAAACTGCATTCATTCTGGTTGTCATAGGTCCGTGACCTACTCGTTAACTGTTAGACGTCTTGCCTGCGCCGGTACGCTTCAACGTCTCACCTCGACCAGCATTGATGAGTTAACTTTCGAAGGCGAATTAAAGCGATGGAAATTCATCGAAAAAAATCGCTTTCCGTCCGACCTATTGAAGCTTATCGTGACTCTGCGCATTCGTGAGGGCGGCTCGCGAACAACCAACACAGAGGGTACGCAGTGGAGGACGCCGACAGGCGACTGTTCAGCGATGCGCTGATGCGCGTGGTCAAAGAAAAGTTTCACCACGTTGATTCTGACTTCGGGGCGGAAGCGGCTCTACTTTGACAGCTCTCTCAAGTTGGCGAGCGTAGGTTGTTTTCCTGGATAACACATACTTACCCGTATTAAATAAATCTATTGACTGAGATTGAGAAGGTCCGGTCTTGGCATGTGGCAAGGCTCCTCTTTAGTGTGCACGGTGCCTCCCTTTCTAAATGGGAACCCCTCCTTTCGATCCAAGTCGCGATGACTCAGGAAATGACGATGGGACCGGGCGAATTTGCGCTCGTAGTCAGAAACCGGAACATCATTTGGACCGGCCTAAAAACTGAAGTTTGAGGATGAGAGATGATTGGTTTTCAAATCAAGAGCCGGCAACGCTGTGTGAGTCCGGAACTGACAGAGCAATTCAGGTCGATACCTGTGGCTAACGTTAGCGACGTAATGTCGCGACTTACGGCGGCCGGCGCTTCGCTGCGTCCAATGCACGACGGAACCGCGATGGCAGGGCCCGCTCTCACAGTGAAGTGTCGTCCCGGCGATAATCTGATGGTTCATAAAGCGCTGGAGTGCGCAATGCGGGGAGACGTCATTGTCGTTGATGCCGGAGGTGACCTGACCAACGCGATTATCGGCGAACTGATGACGGCATACGCTGCAAAGAAGGGCGTGGCTGGCATCGTCATCAATGGTGCTATCCGCGATAGTGACACTCTGCGCAAGGGCAGTCTGCCGATTTTCGCCGCAGGCGTCACGCACCGGGGACCCTATAAGGATGGTCCGGGCGAAATCAACGTGACAGTCGCCATTGGCGGCATGTGCATTGAACCCGGCGACCTGGTCATCGGCGATGCCGACGGCCTTCTTTGTGTGCCGTTCCATCTGGCGGAGGAGGTCTACGAGGCGGCGAGCGCAAAGCATCTCGCGGAAAAAACGACGATTACTGAAATCTCGGAAGGACGGCTTGATACCCGTTGGATTGACCTGCGCTTGCGTTCGCTGGGTTGCGCAGGCGTGTAGTACTGTTGCGGAAAATGTTCGCGTGCTCAAAGGTTTCGGAAACACGAGCTTCTTGTAAAAAAGCACTCTTCGCAGGCATTTATGGGTCAAAAAAAACTTCACGTTGTCTTTCTAGATAGAGAGACTATTTCGCCTCAAACAACGCTGAGGTCATTCCAGTTCGATCATTCAATTGAAGTGTTCGATCGAACATCTCCCCAAGAGATTGCTAGCCGTATTGCTCATGCAGATATTGTCATCACGAATAAGGCAAAGCTCAGTGCCGAGGCGATCGCCGGCGCCAAGAAGCTGCGGATGATCGCAATAGCGGCAACGGGCACGGATGTTGTTGACCTGGCAGTTTCTTCCGCACGAAATATTCTGGTGAGCAACATCAGGAACTACGCAGAGAATACTGTACCGGAGCATACGTTTGCCTTGATATTTGCATTGCGGCGAAGCCTCGTCGCGTACGCGAACGCAGTCAGGAGCGGCAGGTGGCAGGAGTCGGGTCAGTTCTGCTTCTTTGACTACCCAATCCGGGATTTGAAGGGGTCCACCATCGGTATCATCGGGGATGGCGTGCTGGGGAGAGCGGTCAACGCCATGGCGGGCGCTTTGGGGCTTAACGTACTGTTCGCTGCCCACAAAGGCCGAAGCGACATGGGGCCGCTCTACACGCAATTCGAAGACGTCCTGCGACACAGCGACATCATCACGTTGCATTGCCCGCTTGTCCCGGCGACTCGCAATATGATTGCCGCACCAGAATTTGACCTCATGCAAAGAAAGCCGCTAATCATTAACACTGCGCGTGGTGGTCTGGTCGATGAGCGTGCGCTCGTGCTCGCGTTGCGAGAGGGCAAAATCTCCGGGGCGGGTTTCGACGTAACGGTTCAAGAGCCTCCCCCAGAAGACCATCCTTTCATGGAACTCCGTGACGCCCCGAACTTTATCCTGACGCCTCATGTTGCGTGGGCGAGCGACGAAGCCGTGCAATCATTGACGGACCAACTCGTGGACAACATCGAAGCGTTCGTAAGCGGTCAGCCTCGAAACGTGGTCGCGTAGCGCTCCCGTTGAATCCTCCAGTCTGGGCTTGTGCACAAACTTGTGTCGCAGGCCTTTGTCACTTCCCGACATGGGGAACGGACGTAACGCTCGCGTAGGGGGCGCCGTGCCCTTGGCAACTCGTCCTTCAATTCTTGTTTCGCCGGACACTTTCCAGTTTGGCCATATCGAACATTACGACGACTCTATGTTGGGCGAGCTCATCGTCCACGCCAACCCGCGTGAGAAAGCCCACGAGCGCATGAAGTTTGCGTCGGCCGGAACGGTAATCGATCAAGGGCAGATTCGTCTGTACTACTCCCGGTATTTCCTTTGCAACGAGTTGTTGCATGCACGCGGAGGGGAGTGAGATTATACCGGGGCGAGGGACGGTCAGGCCAAGCTGCGCAATCAGGTTGCTGCTGGAAAGCACTTTACGAATGTGAACGCCTTGGTCTTGCAGAAAGCGCCCGTACACCATCCCAGTCCGGAGGCGTTAGCTTGGGCGAGCAACAGAAACTGAGAGATTTCCGCGAGCGGAATGGGCATACCTTGGGGTACCAGGTTTGGCACGCACATCCAAGAGTTTTGGACCGGAGCCTTTCCTTTCGAAATAGCTGGCTGGCTTGCATTCAACTTGCTCGCTGCTGCTTCGTAGGGACCGAGCTCGACTCTTCAGAAGAGCGGCCCCAACTGCTTGAATGTAGGCATCACTTTGCAATTTATGAATAAAAGCGATGCAATAAGATAAGAAAAAATCGCTTTTTCTCAGTTATTTTTGCGTCTATCGTTGCTCTATCAGGTGGCCGGTATGGGCTAAGAGCTGGAGACGGAGCGACGTTGTCGGCCGTCAAGCGAGCCAATGCCCACACCCGCAGCGCAATTGCGTTCGGCGCTCGGAGTTGCTGCAACCATATCTGTGTATCAGAAGAGCGCGCAGCGGAACTAGCGGCGGGGCAACCCGAACAGCAATGGCTAGGCGCTGCACGCAGCCGTAAATCCCGGTGACTGACTCTCATCGCAACCAAACAGACTTCAAAATGGACTTTCTTTCCGACCGCATCAATCGAATCAAACCATCGCCCAGCATTGCGGCCAAAGCACTTGTTGATAAGCTGCGGGCGGAAGGTCGAGATATCGTCGACTTCACCATTGGTGAGCCTGACCTTGGCACACCGTCCCACGTCATCGAAGCAGCTGTAACGGCATTGCGCGATGGCGATACCAAATACACAAGTTCGAGCGGTACCCCGCAGCTGCGTAATGCGATTGCCGAGAAGCTTGCCCGCGATAACGGGTTGGACTACTCGGCCGAGAATGTCGTGGTAGGCACCGGTGGAAAGCACATTATCTTTCATGCTTTGGCCGTTACGCTGAACCGTGGGGATGAAGTCGTCATCCACGCACCTTTTTGGGTTTCGTACCCCGACATCGTGATGGTGAATGAGGGGGTTCCGGTCATCGTCACAGGAGAGGAACGCGACGGCTTCAAACTTTCTCCTCAGGCGCTGGAGGCAGCAATCACACCGCGCACAAAGTGGCTCATCCTGAATTCCCCCAATAACCCTACAGGTGCGGTGTACACAGCCGAAGAATTCGTGGCAATCGGCGAAGTACTCGAGCGGCACCCGCACGTATGGTTGATGTCCGACGAGATCTACGAGCATTTCGTGTACGGTGGCGCCCAACACATATCACCGGTGCAAGCGATCCGTGGCATCAAGGACCGCTGTTTGGTGGTCAACGGCGCGTCGAAGGGTTACTGCATGACAGGATTTCGCATCGGTTTTGGCGCGGGTCCCGCCCCCCTTGTCAAGGCGATTACCAAGCTGATTACTCAGACCACTACGTGTCCTAGCTCTGTCAGTCAGGCTGCCGCGGTTGCGGCGTTCTCCGGGAGCCAGGATGCACCCCGCCACGCTGGGAAAATCTTTGAAGCGCGCGGACAACTGATGGCGGAACTGCTCGGCGAAGCGAGAGGGATGGCTGTACAGCCTCCGCGTGGAGCGTTCTATCTGTTCCTCTCGGTCGCGGGTCTGTTGGGAAAGAAAACACCGGCGGGTTCAGTACTTCAGACTGACCTTGACGTCGTTCGCTACTTCTCCGAGGAAGCCGGAGTCGCGACGCTCGACGGTACCGCATACGGAGTCGCACCATACCTGAGGTTGTCTTTTGCGACCTCCGAAGATGCGATTCGGGAAGGCTGCCGCCGCATCGTCCAGGCGTGTGCAGCTCTAAAGTAGGCTTCTTGGCTCAACTTCGGAAGGGCAGCAAGGCCGAGGTGCTGAACCGTGCCTCAGCTCAAACCGGCAGTACCTCCAGTTCGCGGGGTGTGAACTTTCGCCGTTAAGGAGCCAAACCGGTTTCGGCATCGCGGAGAAAAGCCATTGGACCGGCAAGAAGCCACCAGACTATCGAAATAAACGGTGCTCACCTGACGCGAGAACATCACAAAGTCCTCTTCCGCGAGCGATGCGAACCGCGCGCGGAACTGCAGGCCATAGCGTGCTCTCAGGGCATTGCCACCACGAGGCGATCTTCAGCGACCAGAAGCAACTGAATCGTTCCCCCGAGTTCACCCTCCCGTCTCGTGAAGGCCATGTCCTCCCGGGCCCTCAGGCGATCGTAGCGCCCGACGTTGGCCTGCGGCTCGACCGTCAGTGCGGATGGCCCGCGGTGTCTGGAGCGGCGGCGCCTCAGAATTTATGCCGGATCCCGACACGCACCGTGCTCTGGCGGTCACTTGCCGATGGCGTCAAGACATTGATGGCTGCTACAGCGGTCGCGCCTGTGGAGTCTGTACCTGAAGCTTGGCGGTCTCAAGTCGAAGTGCAACAACTGGTCTAATGTTTAGATGACGTTGCGAGATCCGCTGCTTTTAGTGTCGCGGCAAATACCTCGAAGGGTGAATGAAACGCATGCGTAGCACGAGGGCGGTTGTTCAAGCTGTCTGCAATGACGTCGAGGTCGGCCTGACTATGGACGGAAAGGTCGGTGCCTTTGGGCAAGTACTCGCGCAACAGGCCGTTGGTATTTTCACAAGTTCCTCGCTGCCACGGGCTGTGTGGATCGCAAAAATAGACATTCACGCCTGTTTGAGCGGCAAGTTCTTGATGCCGTGAGAGTTCACGCCCCTGGTCGTAAGTGAAGCTGTGACGCAAGTGCTCGGGGATCGAGTTGAGCTTGGCGGAGAAGCCAGCCAGTGCAGATTCGGCTGTGGCATCGTCCATCTTAGCCAGCAGCACTAGACGGCTGGTTCTCTCCACCAACACGCCCACTGAAGAGCGATTGCCTTCGCCTTTAATGAAGTCGCCCTCCCAGTGCCCGGGCATCACGCGATCCTCTATTTCAGGTGGGCGCACGTGAATGCTGACCATATTTGGAATTTGCCAGCGGCGATCACTACCCCGTGTCCGCGACATACGGGCGCGATGAGCACGACGCAAACAAGCAATGAGTTGACGCCGTAGTTCGCCGCCTGGGTGGGCGTAGATAGTGGTGTAAATCGTTTCGTGCGAGACCTGCAAAGTCGGATCGTTTGGGAACATACGCTTGAGGACTCCAGAGATTTGCTGAGGCGACCAACGCCACTCCAGCAGCGTGAGGACGACCCTCCAGCAAGCGCTGTGAGGCCCGAGTTTGGGCGCGACCGCACTGTTGGATCGTCGGGCCGAACTGAGTGCGTGCGCCGCTGCTGGGACATAACCAAGCACAGAACTATTGCGCCTGAGTTCGCGGCTAAGGGTAGAGGCCGAGCGCCCGAGTATTCGGGCCATGGCCCGAATACTAGAACCCCGTTGACGTAGGCTCGCAATCTCCAAACGTTCCTCAGCTTGCAACTGCTCGTACTGATTTGCTTTATGCATTACAACACCTTATACGCTTTGGTGTTGCGCTT
>NZ_JBLKRU010000062.1:0-38232 GCF_047608185.1 Caballeronia eucalypticola | reverse complement strand
CCGGCGTCTTCGCATTCGCTTCGAGCGCCGATCTGACATTCACGAAGCATTCCTCAAACTAGCCTGCTCACTCGTCTGCTGGAACATCTTCAGCCGAACTGAGCAGCCTTTTTGAACTGCCCTCTAAGTGTCCACAGCGTGCAGTTCCATTTCATAGGTGCCCCAAAAGCACGGTGCTCGCAAGAGCTTAGAATGTGTGAAACCCTCCTTCTCGCGAATCCTGACAGTAAAACGCTTCGCCCCGTACGCTCTCGGGCAAGCACCCGTGTTCCACGGACCCGCGCGGCCTCACGCGTATCTACCGCTACCGTTGTTCGCGGGTTAGCCGCCCGGTTTGCGCCGCCATGTTCGTGGAAACAGCCTGCTCCCGAGTTCCAGTAGGTCGGCTACCTGGTCTGACTGCAACTTTCGTGGACTAAGTTGAGGCCGCAAGCAGATTGATTGCGTCACTTGTTCGTAGGCGCCTGCTTAGCCTGCACGTTATTTTCGTTGGCTACGGCCTCACGGATTTAGCGGCATGGTTTCTTGGTGGGTTGGCGGTGTGATTCGTCATGCGTACTAATTTGGTGGATGGTTCACGCGGATAGCGCGGGGTGTCCCTTGGGCAGGTTCAATCACTGGTGGCGCAGCGTGGGGTATCCGTGTTCGGAGAAAGAGGGGTTCACACATCCTTCGCTCTTGCGAGCACCGTGCTTTTGGGGCACCCATGAAATGGAACTGCACGCTGTGGACACATAGGGTAGAGCGGTGAAAGCGTTTTCTTTGCTTCGTTTCTTTGTCGCTTTGGACAAAGAAATGACGCGCTGCCACGCGCAGTGGCTAATAGTGATAAAGAAAACAGCTAACACTAAACGCGCGAAGGCCTGGAAAGCAGCAACCCGGCATTGACCCCGACCTGCTAACGCCGGAACCTAGCACAACCCCAAGACCGCCCCCGACCAACCAAACCCCAAGTGCGAACGAAACCCCTACGGTAATGCCAACTCCCTGGCCCCTTCCGCACTCGCCCAACCCTGTTTGACTGACCAACGCTGATCAGTACCCGCCTCAACAATGGTGAGCCGCCCATCGTCGGAATAAGCCCCGGTATCGATAAAAATCTGCGACCCGATCCGCTTGATCGCCTTCATGGGCGTGTGTCCGCAATAGGTCGGCGATAACCCCCGCTGCCACGCAGCCTTCCCCGTCCCCAGCGCAAGCGACCTTCCCCACAACATCTGCTGGCGAACCTCGTCAGGGAAATACGCGACCTCCAGATCGGCATCGCTGCCAAAAAACTCGGCGTGCAGCACGTTGAACCGCGTCGGACCATCGCCGACAATTCGTACCAACGGAACACTCGCCAACTTCTCGGCAATTGCGTCCAGTTGTTCATCGGACAAATTCGCCGCCCACGCGCCGCCAATCGAATACCACATGTGGCGCGGCATTGTGCCCGCAGCAACCGCGCACAACGCATCTTCGTGATTGCCAAGTACAGGGTAGAACCAGGGCTTATCGAGCAGGTCGATTGCTGCCAGCGAATCGCTGCCGCGATCGACCAGATCACCCACGGAAAACAGGCGATCACGCGAACCATCGAAAGCAATCTCGCTAAGCAGATAACGCAGCGCGTCGACGCAGCCGTGCAAATCGCCAACCACAAGGTCACGGCCAACTTTGTTCGCCGGATGCCAGCAAACGACAGGATGAGTAGAAGCAGTCATGGCAACAATCTTAATCTTACAAAACGCACAGTTATACGCGCCAACTCGCATTGCAACAAATTACACACCCACATTCTGGAACGACCACTACCAATGTGCAATACGCCAGGCTTAGCGCAGCAATAATTGCCGCGCTAAGCCGAGAAGTCAACGTAGTTATTGCGGGGTTGAACGGAGTTTGGCGACCTGATCGGCGGATGTCGTCGACTGCGGATTGCCAAATGTCTTGGTCACGTAATTGCTGATCGCTGCAATCTGTTCATCGCTAAGTTCATTGGCGAACGCTGGCATAAAGGCGGATGCGTCTTTTGTCTGACGGTCCACGCCGTGCAGCATGACCATCGTCAGGTTATTCGCGGCCGACGCCCCCACCACGCTGTTATGAATCAGCGACGGGTACGCTCCCGGCGCGTTGCCGCCCCTGCCCTCGCCGGTCCAGCTATGACACGTCGCACAGTTGGCGATAAACAATTGCGCACCGTTCACGCCGCTGATCGTCGTGCCGCGCATCGCGGTGACGTCCGCGTTGGTCGGCTGGCCGAAGGAATTGCGCGGGTGGATATCGCCGCCACTTTTCGCCGGCACCGAGCGCAGGTACACCACGATCGAGCGCAAGTCCTCAGGCGTCATGTACTGCGTACTGTTCTGCACGACGTCCGCCATCGCGCCCGCCGCGTTCGCCCGGCCATGTGCCACGCCGGTCGAGAGATACTGCGTCAGATCGTCGTCGGTCCATCCGCCAACGCCCGCTGTCTTATCAGGCGTGATGTTGAACGCGTGCCAGCCGGATAGTTCGGCGCCGCTGAAGCGCTCGCTCGTTTTCAAACCCTGCATCACGTTGCGAGGCGTATGGCATTCC
This sequence comes from Caballeronia eucalypticola, assembly GCF_047608185.1. NCBI lineage: Bacteria > Pseudomonadati > Pseudomonadota > Betaproteobacteria > Burkholderiales > Burkholderiaceae > Caballeronia > Caballeronia eucalypticola. The sequence goes on along the minus strand of NZ_JBLKRU010000062.1, from coordinate 35,667 downwards.
TCGCAATGCGCAAGTCCGCCAACCAGATAAGCGCCGCGGTTCCATTCTGCACTTTGCTGCGGGTCCGGCACGAAGCGGCCTTCCTTGAAGTTGAACATGTTCCAGAACACCATCAGCCAGCGCTGGTTGAACGGAAACGACAGCTCATTGCGCGGCGGCGTGTAGTGGATCGGCGTCAGCGTATTCAGATAGGCACGGATCGCGAGGACGTCCGAGTCGGTGACCTTCGTGTATTCGGCGTAAGGGAAGGCCGGGTAAAAGCGCTCACCGCCCTTGCCGATCCCGTCATGCATCGCACGAAGGAAATCGGCGTCGCTCCAGCGGCCAATGCCGGTATCCGGATCGCTCGTGATATTCGGCGTATAGATGGTCCCGAACGGCGTGTTGATCGGCAAACCGCCCGCAAATGGACGGCCTTTGTCAGCGGTATGACACGCCACGCAGTCGCCCGCGCGCGCGAGGTATTCACCGCGCTTGATCAGCGTCGCGCCGGCCAGCGTGTCGCGCTGCACGACCATGGGCTCGGGCGCGGCAGTCTGCGCGTGCGCCGATTGAATCAGCGTGTGAAAACTCATGCCCATGATGGCGAGCGCAAGGGCAGCGAGCGTGCCGCCCAAACGCTTGTTAAAGATTTTCGCGTCGCGAGGTTTGGGGTTCTTCATCGTGGGGCTCCGTCGGCGCGCAATCAAAGTTCTTTCTTCAGCTTGTCGGCAAGACGCAGCGACAACGCCGACAAAGTCAGCGTGCAATTCACCGATGCCGCCGTCGGCATCACCGCACTGCCGGCCACAAAAAGGTTCGCGTGGTCATGCGTGCGGCACTCGGGATCGACGACGGAATCCTTCGGGTCCGCGCCCATGATGGTCGTCCCCATGATGTGATTGTTCGGAGCGAATTTATCGTCGAAGGTGATCTCCGTGCCGCCGAACAACTCCGCAATCCGCGCGTAATGCGTGCGCGTGTCGGCTGCGCTTTTCTTCACGTAATCGTTGATCGAGTAGTAGATCTCGGGTTGCGGGATGCCGAGCGAATCCTTGTGATCCGACGATGGAATCACGCGGTTCTGCGGCTCGGCCAGATGCTCGTGGAAGCTGTTGATGCTCATCGTGCGCGCCGCGCGGTCGCGGATCTGCCGATCCAGTTCCGCCCCGGTCAAGCCCTTTGCGATCAGGTCCGCCGTGACCGACATGGTGGGCACGCCATTCGATAAATGCAGCTTCTTCGCCGAGTATTCCGAACGGAACGCACCGTCACGGAAGTTCACCACGGAGGTCATTTCCATTGGCCCGCGTCCCGGCCACACCGGCTCGTTGGCGAGGAAGGTCACGCCGGTTCCCGGGTGATCCATCAGGTTGCGCCCGACCTGGTCCGAACTATTGCCAATGCCATTCTTGAATCTGTCGGACACGGACTGGAGCATCAGCTTCGGCGTTTCAATACCGTTAGCTGCGAGCACGAAGAGCTTCCCTGTGACACGCGCGCTGTTGCCGTTCGGGTCTTTGTAATGGACCGCGGTGATCAGGCCTTTATCGTCGCTTTCAATCTGGTAGACGACTGCTTGCGCGATCAGCTTCGCGCCTGCACGTTCGGCTTTCTCCGCATGCGTGATGCCGTTGTACATGGCGGCGATCGGGCAGATCGGCATGCAGTTGTTATTGCCGCAGCAAGTCGGGCGGGCATCGTAGGGGCGGCTGTTGCGCGCGACCGGTTCCGGCACGACGTGAAAAGACTGCGCGTTGAGGACATTGGCGAAACGCTGATCCATGTAGGACAGCGGCAGCATGTCCATGGGATACGGTTTGGAACGCGGCGAGCCGAGATCAACATTATTGCCCGGACCGGACACGCCAAGTTGCACTTCGGCGGCGAAGTACCAAGGCTCAAGCGTCTCATACGGGATCGGCCAGTCACGACCTACGCCATAAAGCGTCCTCAACTTGAAATCGGCAGGCAGCAAGCGCCATGCAGCAGCAGCCCAGTGCCAGGTCGTCCCGCCTACGAGCCGCAAGTATTGCGACGCGTATGGATACTCGCCTTTCTGGATCAGGTAGTTGTTCTCGGGCGAATACTCGGGATGCGGTGCGTAAGGCGTCGACGGATACGGTGTAGCGAAATCGGCCTTCGCCGGTGAGTTACGGAAATTCTCGACGATCTGCCAGCGCGGAATGCGCGGCCCGGCTTCGAGCAGAATCACGGAGGCGCCCGCGCTCGCGAGCTGATGCGCGACGAGTCCACCCGCAACCCCTGATCCGACGACCACGACATCGGCCGAATTCGAATTTGCCATTTGTTCTTGTCCTGTGAGGGGTGGTTTTTATTTGCTTCGGCCGCGCCGACAAATAGGCTGACATGCGTGCTGTCACCTGACTGTCAGGTAGCGTGCCGGCTTGATGCTTTTCTTGATGCGTGACTTTCTCCAGGCGTACTTTCAAGCCGCGCCGGGAGGCTTCTGCGTCCAGTAGAACGGCGCGTCACGGCAGTACGACGGAATGGTCAGCACGTCGTTGACGGGATCGAACATCAGCGCGCGTTCGTAAGCGACCACGCTCACGCGCGGCGCATCGCCGACGAGACCGAGATACCACGCCCGCATGATCGCGGTGACCGTGCCGGCAAGCTTGGGCGTATCCGACTTGAGCGCCTGCGTCACCGTATCCGAGGGCACGCCGCCATGCGCCGCGAGCCAGACATTCAACGCGCTGACGTTGCCGACGAACTCGCTGTCCGACTTCGACAGCGCGTCATACACGCGTTGCGCCAGCGCATGATCGAAGGTCGTGCGGCCAGTCAGTTTGCGTGAAAGCAGCAGGAAACCATCGAGACCCGCAGGCGGGGTATCGGCGAAAGCCTGAGTGAAGAATGCGGGAAAACCGAAACCCGCGGACGTGAACGCGAGCGCCACTGCCGACGCGCACGCGCCAAGAACAAAACGCCTGCGAGTGGCAGACTGTGCACGCGCCATGGGGTGGTCGAGTTGTGTCATGTGATGAGGTCCAAACCGCGTTGTCCAGAGGGGCGATGAACGAGTGCACGTGTCAGGCGCACCTGTCGATATCCCCGAATAGTTTCTTGAGGCGCGCCTTGCGGCGGCCGAAGCATGCACGATGAACCGATTAATAACCAGCCCTTGGGCCGTTGGTAATTGAAAGCTGCACGGGCAATAATCGCGGCACTTAAAGTAGTCGAAGTACAGGAAGCACCGATGGATAGCACCATACGGTCCCGCGCGAGCTTAGCGCTATAAAAACTGCCACCACTGTCACCTGTTATTACCAGGCCGCTATAAAAAATGAATTTTGTTCCCCAGGTAGTTCGCTATCGTCCGCGCGCGGTCATTGCACTCGTGATTGGTGTGATCGTGGCGCTTTTGGTTCCACATGACCTCCCACTGATCGTACGCAGCCTCATTGGATGGGACAGTACCGTATGGCTGTATCTCGCGCTTATATGGATTCAGATGGCGCTTGCACGTCAGGATAAAGTGCAGAAGCTCGCCGCGCGCGAGGACGAGAACGCAGGCATGGTATTGCTCATCATCAGCCTGGCTGCCATAGCGAGTCTTATCGCGATTGTGTTTGAACTGGCCGCAGCCAAGAACCTCGGCGTGCGTGGTCAACTGCTCCACTATCTGCTGACCGCTTTCACGATGCTGGGCGCATGGTTCCTCATTCCAACCATCTTCACCCTTCACTACGCGCGCCATTACTATCAGTCGACAGGCGACGAGCCATCGCTCAGATTCCCCGATGCGCAACTGAAGCCGGACTATTGGGACTTCCTCTATTTCTCATTCACGATCGCGGTGGCGTCGCAGACTTCAGATGTCGTGCTCTGTTCCAATGAAGTCCGACGAGCGGCACTCGCGCAATCCGTCCTGTCATTCTTCTTTAATGCCGCAGTGATCGGTCTATGCGTCAACACGGCAGCGAGTTTGCTTTAGCCGCGACCAAGTCATAAAGCAAATATTGCCGTCATGCTTGATGAAAGTCGGGCGTAATTGCCGTAACGAATAATTAGTTGGGATGGCTGACAATCCCGGCTGCGCTGGCAGATGACCCGCTAAGCGAGTAAGCGCACCGACACGCTCGTCTTTCGTATATCGATTCCCGAACAACCCGTGTAAAAACGCCGCTTGCAACGCGTGCTTTTTTACACGGCTCCTTAAGTCTGCTGAATGCCGGCCGTAGCGCCAATCAGTGCCTATCGCTTTCCCGCGGTTTTGGCAGATTTCCGCAAACATGGCACACGCCTTGCTCTAGCTCTCTGGCTTCCCCTCTCCCCTCCGATAAAAGCACCGGACGCATGCGCCGCAGATTTTCTGCCCGAGCGCATCCCATCGCTTTTCATCCATCAAACGCCAGGAGTCAACCTTGTCCTTGAACGTCTTGCTTGTCGCTTCCGAGGCTGTACCGCTAGCCAAAACCGGCGGATTGGGTGACATGGTCAGCGCGTACGCCGTTGCATTGCGAGAGGCCGGAGTCGATGCCGCTATCCTGCTCCCGGCTTATCCGAACGCGCTGCAGATGGTCGAGGGATTGCAGAAGGTTGCTTCAGTGACGGGGCTTCCCGGCGGAGATGGCGCGCTGTATCGCGGCCGCATGCCGGACACCGGCGTGCCCGTGATCCTGCTGCGCATGGATCATTTGTACGCACGCGAAGGCCTCTATCAGGACGCGAAAGGACGCGACTACGAAGACAATGCGATTCGTTTCGCCTCGTTGTCGGCCGCAGCGGTGAAGATTGCTCAAGGCGTTCGGGGTTTCAAGAAGCCGGACATCGTGCACGCGCATGACTGGCATTCAGGCCTCACGCCGCTCTTGATGAAGCAAGCGGGCGTGCACGCAAAAAGCGTTTTCACGATCCATAATCTGGCGTTCCAGGGCAACTATTCGCTCTCGCTTGGTGCAACACTCGGCGTGTCCGCCAAGTGGCTCGTGCCCGCGTTGACCGAACCGAAAAGCATCGAATTTTATGGTGCATTGAGTCTGATGAAAGCCGGCATTGTGCACGCCGACCATGTTGCTACCGTCAGCGAAACGTATGCGCGAGAAATCCTCACGCCGCGCTTTGGCCACCTGATGGAAGGCGTGCTGCAAAGCTGCGCCGGCAAGTTGTCGGGGATCATCAACGGGATCGACTTGAATACCTGGGATCCGAAGACCGATCCGCAAATTGCCCGTCATTATTGTTTCGACGATATGCGCGGCAAGCACGCCTGCAAGCGCGAGCTCCAACAAATGTTCGGCCTTCCCGTCGACCCGTTCGCGCCGGTCATTGCGCTGGGTAGCCGGATGACATCGCAGAAAATGGCCGATGTCGCCGTGGAAGCGATTCCCGCACTACTGGAACACTATCCGCGTTTGCAGATTGCGGTGCTTGGCAAAGGCGAGGCCCATTTGGAAGCCGCGTTCCAGCGGCTGGCGCAAACCTGGCCGGATCGGGTGGGCGTCTATATAGGTTACGACGAGCGCCGCGCGCACATGCTGCATGCCGGCGCCGATATCCTGCTGCATGGCAGCCGCTTCGAGCCGTGCGGCCTCACGCAAATCTACGCCATGCGATACGGCACCTTGCCGGTGGCATCGCGTGTGGGCGGGCTGGCGGATACGATCGTGGATACGGCGGAAGCAACGGACACCGTCGGACTTCAAACAGGCTTTCAGGCATCGCCCCTTAGCGGCTTCGAGGGCGCAACGTCCTCGCGCCCGGCGACCGGATTCCTCTTCGACGGCGAGGGTGCTGAGGACTTGATCGCCGCCACCGCGCGCGCGATCGACGCTTTCATGCGTCCGCAACAATGGCGCACGCTTCAACGCAACGCGATGGCACGTGATTACGGATGGGATCAGGCGGTAGCGAAATACGTCCAGCTATACGCGGGTCTCACCGACGCACGTCCGGCCAAAGCACCGTTGCGCGCGCGTCGCGTACCGGCCGAGGTTCGGGCCGTTCCGGCCACGGTCGAAGCAGATCGCCGCAAAGCGGAACAGGTGCAACTCGTCGCACGCAGCGCCTGACGTTCCACACTACCCTTTTCGATGGTACGGTTACACGGTTGGCCGCCTGGCGCGCACTGGATTGCATTGCAATTTACAGTGCGCGCCAGGGCGAATGTCGTCTGACCTGAACCCGCATGCTGGGCGCGAATCATTGGCTACCTTCAGGCTCCGACATACACCAGGAAACGCGAGGGCGCGGCACGCTACGTGCTGTGTCCTTCAAGCGACCCTGGCGCCGCACCGAACGGCGTATCGCCCGGTAAAGATACGCACCGCATTCGTCACCCCGGAATTGGTGCTTTGAAGACTGTCTGAGGCTCGTCTGCCGTAGCCGTTCTTGCGGTTGGTTTATTGCCTGGTTGAGCGCGATCGCGTTTTCCCGCATCCACGCCATAGCAGGACGAACTGGAAAAGACGACCGATGGAACACCATCACATGCTTCAAGCGTACGCGCCAAGAATTTATTTCATCGACCCGCTTCTCGTCGGACCATTGCCTGACTGGTCCGCACAATTCGAACATGCCGCCGCGCTGGGCTTCGATCACGTCTTGATCGGCCCGCCCTTCCAGCCGGGCAGCAACGGCCATCGACAGGCCGTGTCGGATCATCACAAACTCCACCCCGTATTTGACTCCGACGCGCCTGCGAGCGAAGGTTTGCGCCTGCTTGCAGACCAGGCGAACAAGCATGGCCTGACCTTGCTGGTGGATATCACGCTCGACCAGGTCAGCGCCGAAGGCGGCCTGTTCCGCGATAACCGCCACTGGTTCCATCCGTTCGAAGCGGCTGAAGCCCGGCTCGACCCGCGCCACGCGCCGCATGAAGAAAGCGCGGCGCATGCGAATTTCGGCGATGGCGAAGCGGCCCAGGCGCTGACAGAATGGTGGGCGCGCGAGTTGATGCTGCTCGCCGATGCCGGCATTGGCGGTTTTCGTTTCGAGGCGCCGCACAAGGTTCCGGCGCACGTATGGCGCAGGCTCGGTGCAGCCGTTCGCGAACGTCATCCGCAAACGAAGTGGCTTGCGTGGACGGTCGGCATCAGCCGTCACGATCTCGCAGGTCTTGCCGATGCCGGTTTCGACTCGGTGTTTTCATCGTCGCGATGGTGGGATTTCCAGAGCAACTGGCTCTTCGATGAACACGCCGCGCTATTCCGTATTGCGCCGCCCATCGCGTTTCCGGAAGAGCCCTACGGCACGCGCCTGCTACACGACTTGCCCGACACCAGCGACTCGTCGCTGGTCGAGCGCGCGTATCGGCGCGCGTTGTACACGGCGGCGGGCATCGGCACAGGCCTGCTCGTCCCGATGGGCTTCGAATACGGCGTGACGCAGCCGCTTACGTACAACCATGGCAGCGCGGAAGAATTCCGCCGCGCGAAGGAAGGCGCGCGCTTTAATGTATCGGCGGAAGTGGCCCACGCCAACGCGCTGCAACGCAACTCCGCGGCTCTGGCGAGCATCGGCGAGCTGCGCGCACTGACCGGCGCCGGCACCCCTTACGCGGCCATCCTGCGAGGCAGCAGCCCGGATCTGCGAATCGCGGCCGAGGCGGCGCTGATCGTGCTGAACCCTGACCTCACGACGCCGGTTTATGTCGATACCCGGCATCTGCTGGACGGCGCACCGGGCAACTTCACACGGTTCCGCCCGATCGACGAAGACACGACGGAAACACCGCTGCCGCTCGAGCCATTCTTGTTGCAACCTGGCGAAGTGCGTGTGCTGCGCGGCGCGGCCGAGCCGCCCATCCTGCTCGCGCTACCGCAGGTCAAGCGCGGCGCCAAGTCGGCCGACAAGAAATCCGTGAACGAAGCGTTGGTGGCGCCGCGGGTGGCGATCGAAAGCGTGACGCCATCGGTCGATCATGGCCGCTTTCCGGCAAAGCGCATCGTGGGCGAAGCGGTGGAAATCACGGCTGCCATTTTCGGTGAAGGCCACGACAAGATCGCGGCAGCCGTGCAATGGCGCGCCGCCGATGAAACCGACTGGCATGAAGCGCCCATGGTCCCGGTCCTGCCGCTCGGCAATGACTTGTGGACCACGCACATTCCACTCGATCGCGTCGGCCGTCACGAATTTACGGTGATCGCGTGGCGCGACGATTTCGCTTCGCTGATCGATCACATGCAGAAGAAGCTGAAGGCTGCGCAGACGGTTGAGCTGGAACTGGAAGAAGTACGGCATTTGTTCGCGCTGATCCTGGCCGAGGTGAAGACCACGGAAGGCGCGCAAACGGAACCGCTCGAAGGGATCGTCAAGCAGTTCGCCAAAGCGGATGCCGAGACGCGGCTCGCACTGGCGCTCGCGCCGGAAACGGCGCAGGCGATCGAGGCGGCGCGGCATCGGCCGTTCCTGTCACGCGATCCGGTGACGTATCGCATCGATGCAGAACGCGCCGCCGCGCGCTTTGCAAGCTGGTACGAAATCTTCCCGCGCTCCATGAGCGACGATGAAAATCGCCACGGCACGTTCGTCGATGTAATCGGCAAGATGCCGCGCATTCGCGAGATGGGTTTCGACGTGCTGTATTTCCCGCCGATCAACCCCATTGGCGTCGCGAACCGCAAGGGCAAGAACAACACGCTCACGGCTCAACCCGGCGATGTGGGCAGCCCTTACGCCATCGGCGGCAAGGAAGGCGGCCACGACGCGTTGCATCCTGAACTCGGCAATCTCGACGACTTCAAGCAGATGCTGGACGCGGCGCGTGCGCATGGTCTTGAGATCGCACTTGATTTCGCCGTGCAGTGTTCGCCGGATCATCCTTGGCTGAAAGAGCATCCCACGTGGTTCGCGTGGCGCCCGGACGGCACGCTGCGTTACGCGGAAAATCCGCCGAAGAAGTATCAGGACATCGTTAATCCTGACTTCTACGCGCAAGATGCGAAGCCGGAATTGTGGCTCGCCTTGCGCGATGTATTCCTGTTCTGGATCGCGGCCGGCGTGAAGATTTTCCGCGTCGACAATCCGCACACGAAGCCCATGCCTTTCTGGGAATGGGTGATTGGCGATGTTCGCTCGCGTCATCCCGATGTCATGTTCCTCGCTGAAGCGTTCACGCGTCCACGCGTGATGAACCGTCTCGCCAAGCTGGGTTTCTCGCAGTCGTACACGTACTTTACGTGGCGCGAGTCGAAGCAGGATTTCCTGGACTACATGCATGACCTGACGCAGACGGACGCGAAGGAATTTTTCCGCCCGAACTTCTTCGTCAACACGCCTGACATCAACCCGCGTTTCCTGCAGCGTTCGGGTCGCGCGGGCTTTGTGATTCGCGCGGCGCTTGCCGCCACGTTGTCAGGGCTGTGGGGCGTGTATAGCGGATTCGAACTTTGCGAAGCCGCCGCGCTGCCGAACAGCGAGGAATATCTCGATTCGGAGAAGTACCAAATCCGCGCCTGGGACTGGAACCGGCCGGGGAATATCGTTGGGGAAATTACCGCGCTCAACCGGATCAGGAAGGCGAATCCGGCGCTGCATTCGCATCTCGACGTCAACTTCCTTCCCGCTCACAACGACAACATCCTGTTCTTCGAGAAGGCGAACGCGGCACGCGACAACATCGTGCTGGTCGCGATCAATCTCGATCCCTTCAACGAACAAGGCGCGGACGTGGAGTTGCCGTGGCAGACGCTGAATAATTGGGGCGTGCAGGAATGGGACGCGCTGGCCGTGGAGGACCAGATGACGGGCGAACGTTTTGAATGGCGTGGCAGACGGCAGCATATTCGCCTTGACCCGAACACGCGGCCGTTCGCGATCTGGAGAATCGCGCCGACGTGGGGTCTGCCGCGGGCGCCGACGGCCCTCTGACGCTCACACGAGCGTCACCTGACAGTCATCATCACGACGGCACTCGCCGACGTGGCACAGAACAACTCATACAGCCGGGACGAAAGACTCGTCGCGGCTCAAGGAGCGACACGTGAAGCGTAACAAGAACTCGACTCTCAGCAACGATCCGCTCTGGTACAAAGACGCGATCATTTATCAGATCCACATCAAGTCTTTCTTCGATGCAAACAACGACGGCATCGGCGACTTCCCCGGCCTGCTCGCGAAGCTCGATTACATCTCCGAACTCGGCGTGGATACGATCTGGCTGCTGCCGTTCTACCCATCGCCACGACGTGACGATGGGTACGACATCGCCGATTACCGCAACGTGCATCCCGACTACGGCACGCTCGCCGACGTGAAGCGCTTCATTCAGGAAGCGCACGCGCGCGGCATTCGCGTGATCACCGAACTCGTCATCAACCACACGTCCGATCAACACCCGTGGTTTCAGCGCGCGCGTCTGGCCAAGCCCGGTTCGAATCATCGCAACTACTACGTCTGGTCCGATACCGACAAGAAGTACGAAGACACGCGGATTATTTTTATCGATTCGGAGCCGTCCAACTGGACGCATGATCCGGTCGCGGGGCAGTATTACTGGCACCGGTTCTTTAACCACCAGCCCGACCTGAACTTCGATAACCCCGCCGTGCTGAAGGAAGTGCTGCAAGTGATGCGGTTCTGGCTCGACATGGGGATCGACGGGTTGCGGCTGGACGCCGTGCCGTACCTGGTTGAACGCGAAGGCACGAACAACGAGAACCTGCCGGAAACGCACGCGATCCTGAAGAAGATCCGCGCGACGATTGATGCGGAATATCCGAACCGCATGTTGCTGGCCGAAGCAAACCAATGGCCTGAAGACGTGAAGGAATATTTCGGCGAGGAAGACGAATGCCACATGGCTTTCCACTTCCCGCTGATGCCGCGCATTTATATGTCGATTGCGAGCGAGGACCGCTTTCCGATCACGGACATCATGCGGCAAACGCCGGATCTCGCGCCGACTAACCAGTGGGCCATTTTCCTGCGTAATCACGATGAACTCACGCTGGAAATGGTCACGGATTCCGAGCGCGACTATTTGTGGAACACATACGCCAGCGATCGCCGCGCGCGTCTGAATCTCGGCATTCGCCGACGTCTCGCGCCGCTGATGGAACGCGATCGCCGGCGGATTGAACTGATCAATTCGCTGCTGCTGTCCATGCCCGGTACGCCCGTGATCTATTACGGCGACGAACTCGGCATGGGCGACAACATCCACTTGGGCGATCGCGATGGCGTGCGTACGCCGATGCAGTGGTCATCGGATAGAAACGGCGGATTCTCGCGCGCCGATCCGGAGCAACTCGTGTTGCCGCCGGTGATGGGTTCGCTCTACGGGTATGACGCGGTGAACGTGGAATCGCAGAGCCGCGATCCACACTCACTGCTTAACTGGACCCGCAAGATGCTGACGGTGCGTCGTGGGAAGCAGGCGTTCGGCCGCGGCACGATCCGTTTCCTGCGCCCGAACAACCGCAAGATCCTCGCGTATTTGCGTGAGGTCGAAGGCGAACCGCCCATCTTGTGCGTCGCGAATTTGTCACGCGCTCCGCAGGCGGTCGAACTCGATCTGTCCGAGTACGCCGGTTCGGTGCCGCTGGAAATGACGGCGGATTCCCCGTTCCCGCCCATCGGCCAGCTCACCTATTTACTGACTTTCCCGCCGTACGGTTTCCTGTGGTTCCAGTTGTGCCCGGGCAATCAGCGGCCGGCGTGGAGCCAGGCGCCGTCCGAGCAATTGCCTGAATTCGTGACCATGGTGATCCGCGCCGGCCAGACCGGACCGACGCCGGAAAACGTGCGCCTGCTTGAATCGGAAGTGCTGCCGTCCTACTTGAGCAAGCGCCGCTGGTTTGCATCGAAGGACAAGAAGCTGCTTGGCGTGCGTCTCGCCGCGTTGACGACCATTCCGGAAGCCGGTTTTGCGTTCACCGAAATCGAAGCCGACCTCGGCGATCACACCGAACGCTACGTGCTGCCGCTCACGATTGCATGGGGCACGGAAACGACCTCGCCGCTTTACATGCAGCTCGCCCTCGCGCGTGTTCGCCAGGTTCGTAATATCGGTCATATCACCGACGCCTTCGCCGTCCCGAACTTCACCTACGGCGTGTTGAAGAAACTCTTGCAGCGGGCGGTCATTCCGACGGTGCAGAAGAGCGAGATTCGCTTTATTCCGACCGAACGGCTCGACGCGCTCGCCGCCAATTTCAGGCCGGGCGAACCACCGCCGGAAATTCGCTGGCTGGCAGCAGAGCAGAGCAACAGCTCGCTCGTGATCGGCGACCAGATCGTGCTGAAACTCGTGCGTCGCCTGGTTGGCGGGATTCATCCGGAAGCCGAAATGAGCCGGCACCTGACGAAGCTCGGTTACCAGAATACGGGACCGCTGTTCGGCGAAGTGGTGCGTGTCGATCCGGAAGGCGTGCCGCATACGCTGTGCATCTTGCAAGGCTTTATCGACAACCAGGGCGATGCGTGGAACTACGCGCTCGATTACCTGCGCCGCACCGTCGATGAACTTGCGCTGGCGGTGGATACCGACGACCACTCGATGGACCGCGAGAAGGAGCTGCAAGGCATCGAAGGTTATCGGACGGTCATAGGAATCATCGGGCGACGTTTGGGCGAACTGCACGTGGCGCTCGCTCAGCCCTCCGACGACTCCGCGTTCACGCCCGAAAAGGCATCGAAGAAGGATGTTCGTACCTGGAACGACGGCACGCACACGCTGCTCGTGACGGCGCTCGATATCCTCGCCGCCAAGCTCCTGGAGATGAACGAGCACGACCGTGCGATGGCGCAGAGCCTGCTCGATCGTCGCGACCTGCTGCTTGCCGCCGTGCAAAAGCTCGTGCCGGAAAGCGCCGATGCGTTGCGCATCCGGATCCACGGTGACTTCCACCTTGGGCAGGTGCTGATGGCGCAGGGCGACGCGTTCCTGATCGATTTCGAGGGTGAACCGGCGCGGCCGCTTGATGAACGCCGCCAGAAATCGAGTCCGTTGCGCGATGTGGCCGGCTTATTGCGTTCCCTGTCGTATGCGAGCGCGGCTGCTCAGCCGACGACAACCGGAAACGCGCCGCAGGCCACCGCCGATCGCAAGCGCGCGTTGTTCGAGCGCCTGCGCGGTCATGGCGAGGAAGCGTTCCTGCTCGAATATCAAGCGGCGGTGGCCGCTTCACCGCAACCCGTTGCCGGCGACGAAACCACCTTCGCTGCCCTGCTCGATCTGTTCCTGATCGAGAAGGCCGCCTACGAAATCCGCTATGAAGCGGCGAACCGTCCGACCTGGATCGGCTTGCCGTTACGTGGCCTCGCGTCGCTTGCGAGCCGCTTGCTGGGTGATACGGGCGCCCCGCCCGCTCCCGGTTCGCGACCCGCCGACGCATTCAAGGACACATCAGATGGAAACGAAAATGAATAAGCGCACAGACGACAGGGTGTTGACCGAAGGTCTGCATCCGCTCGATATCGACGCGCTCGTCGAAGCTCGCCATCCCGATCCGTTTTCGAAGCTCGGGCTTCATCAGACCGATGCCGGCCCCGTCGTGCGCGTGCTGCTGCCTGGCGCAACCGGCGTGCAAGTGCTGGAGCGCGACAGCGGCAAGCCGCTTGGCACGCTCACGCAGGTTCATCCGGCGGGGTTGTTCATCGGGTTTATCGATGAGATGCAGGCGTACAAGCTCAATATCGATTGGCACGGCACGCCACAAGAAGTCGCCGATACCTATTCGTTCGGCCCCGTTTTAGAAGAAGACCCGTTGAACCGCATTTCCTGGGGCGATCCGTATGCGGTGATGGAATGCCTCGGCTCGCGGCCGATCGTTCATGGCGGAGTGGCGGGTGTGCGTTTTGCCGTATGGGCGCCGAATGCACGACGCGTGTCGGTGGTGGGCGACTTCAACTCGTGGGACGGCCGCAGGCATCCCATGCGCCTGCGCCATAACGCCGGCGTCTGGGAACTGTTCGTGCCGGGACTTGGTGCGGGCACGCGCTACAAGTACGAGATCATCTCGCGCGAGGGGCACGCGCTGCCGCTGAAAGCCGATCCATGCGCGATGCAAAGCGAGCGTCCACCCGCGACGGCTTCTGTGGTCGCCGATGCTGACGCTATCGATGGATACGCCTGGACCGACAGTGAGTGGATGAACTCACGTGGCCCGAGGCAAACCGTGAATGCGCCGATTTCCGTGTACGAAGTCCATGCGGAATCGTGGCTGCGCGTGCCTGAGGAAGGCAACCGCGGCATGAACTGGCACGAGCTTGCCGAGCGCCTGATTCCGTATGCAAAGAGCATGGGGTTCACGCACCTCGAGTTCATGCCGATTGCGGAGCATCCGTTTGGCGGTTCGTGGGGTTATCAGCCGTTGGGGCAATTTGCGCCATCGGCGAGATTCGGAACGCCTGAGCAATTCGCCGAGTTCGTGAACCGCGCGCATGAAGCGGAGCTGGGGATCATTCTCGACTGGGTGCCGGCGCATTTTCCCAACGATGCCCATGGTTTGATCGAGTTCGACGGCACGCCGCTTTACGAGCATGCGGACCCGCGCGAGGGGTATCACCAGGACTGGAATACGATGATCTATAACCTCGGCCGCAACGAGGTTAGTGCGTTTCTCGTGGCGTCGGGATTGGCCTGGTTGAAGCGTTATCACGTCGATGGATTGCGAGTGGACGCGGTGGCTTCCATGTTGTATCGGGACTATTCGCGCAAGGCGGGCGAGTGGGTGCCGAACATGTATGGCGGGCGCGAGAATCTGGAATCGATAGCATTCCTCAAGCGTCTCAATCACGAGGTGCGTCAGATTCCTGGGGCGATTACGATTGCTGAGGAATCGACTGCGTGGCCGGGCGTGACGGCATCGCTTGAGGATGGCGGGCTGGGTTTCGATTTCAAGTGGAACATGGGCTGGATGCATGACACCTTGCATTACATGGAAGAGGATCCTGTGTACCGGCAGTATCACCACAACATGTTTACGTTCGGGATGGTGTATGCGTATTCCGAGCGATTCTTGTTGCCGCTGTCACATGACGAGGTGGTTCATGGGAAGGGATCGTTAATTGGGAAGATGCCGGGGGATCATTGGCAGAAGTTTGCGAATCTGCGGGCGTATCTGGGCTTCATGTGGACGCATCCGGGCAAGAAGCTGTTGTTCATGGGTGGAGAGTTTGGGCAGTTTGGCGAGTTCAATCACGATACGTCGCCGCATTGGCATTTGCTTGATGATCCGTTCCATGGCGGCTTGCAGAAGCTGGTTCGCGATTTGAACCGGGTGTATGGAGAGGAGCCCGCGTTGTACAAGCTTGATAGCGATCCACATGGGTTTGACTGGCTGATCGGCGATGACGCGGCGAATAGTGTTTTTGCGTTTCGTCGTACCGATGGTGAAGGTCGTGAGTGCGTGGTGATATCGAATATGACGCCGGTGCCGCGGCAGGGGTATCGGGTGGGATTGCCGAAGGGCGGGAAGTGGAGTGAGATCGTGAATTCGGATGCGTCGGTGTATGGCGGTTCGAATATGGGGAATGGGGGCGTGATTCACGCCGAGAATGTTTCGAGTCATGGGCGGGAGTGGTCAGCGGCGTTGACCTTACCGCCGTTGGCGACGATTGTGCTTAGGGCTGAGTAGTAGGAGGGGGTCTTTCGTTCGCACTGGTTGGATGGGTGGTGCTTGGGGTGCGGGTCTTGCGGCAGCGCGTCGGGTTCTTTGCCGGGTTGCTAGGTTCCGAAGTTAGCGGTTCTGCGTCTATGCCGGGTTGCTGCTCTCCAAGTCTTCGCGAGTTAGATGTTGGCTGTTTTCTTCATCACTGTTAGCCACTGTGCGTGGCGGCACGTCATTTCTTTGTCCAAAGCGACAAAGAAACGAAGCAAAGAAAACGCTTTCACCGCTCTACCCTAAGTGTCCACAGCGTGCAGTTCCATTTCATAGGTGCCCCAAAAGCACGGTGCTCGCAAGAGCTTAGGATGTTTGAAACCCTCCTTCTCGCGAATCCTGACAGTAAAACGCTTCGCCCCGTACGCTCTCGGGCAAGCACCATTGCCAAAAAATCCGCACAGCCTCACGCGTATTCAAGACCTCATTTCTTAGCAAGTTGGCCAGCAGTTTGCGTGTGCTGGAGCTCGTCAGGCGGCATGCGTCGGATGAATTGCGTCGGATGAATTGCGTTTGCTGAATTGTGTTGAATGGTTTGCGTTGAACGGTTTGCGCGGACGGTCTGCCGACCTTTCTTCGTGGACGAACGCTTACTTCAGGTTGATTTTTGTAGTGTGTTTGCTGGCCTGTGCGCTTGTTTGATTGGGTGCGGGCAGAGGCATTTTGACGCTATATTTTTTGGTGGATTGGCGACGTGGTTCGTCATGCGTACAGATCTTGGTGGTTGGTTCTAGGCGGATAGCGCGGGGTGCTCTTCGGGCAGCTTCAGTCACTGGTGGCGAAGCGTGGGGTATCCGTGTTCGGAGAAAGAGGGTTTCACACATCCTAAGCTCTGGCGAGCACCGTGCTTTTGGGGCACCCATGAAATGGAACTGCACGCTGTGGACACTTAGGGTAGAGCGGTGAAAGCGTTTTCTTTGCT
The DNA here is from genome assembly GCF_047608185.1 of Caballeronia eucalypticola. NCBI lineage: Bacteria > Pseudomonadati > Pseudomonadota > Betaproteobacteria > Burkholderiales > Burkholderiaceae > Caballeronia > Caballeronia eucalypticola. The sequence continues at coordinate 19,194 of NZ_JBLKRU010000062.1, read as the reverse complement.
TCGTTTCTTTGTCGCTTTGGACAAAGAAATGACGCGCCGCCACGCGCAGTGGCTAATAGTGATAAAGAAAACAGCTAACGTAAAACCCGCGAAGACCTTAAAAAGCAGCAACCCGGCATAGACCCAGAACGCTAACGCAAGAACCTCGCGACTCAGACTAAGCACCAACCCAAAACCCAAACCCAAAACCCGAGTGCGAACGGAACCCTATGGCTAATTCATTTCCCGACAAGTTACTCCCGGGCGCGGCATATCCGCTCGGAGCGAACTGGGACGGTTTAGGCGTCAACTTTGCAGTTTTCTCAGCGAACGCACACAAGATCGAAGTCTGCCTCTTCGATACCACCGGCCGCAAAGAGCTAGCCCGCTTCGAGCTACCCGAATGCACCGATGAAATCTGGCACGGCTACCTCCCCGGCGCACACCCCGGCACGGTCTACGGCTTCCGCGCGCACGGCCCGTACCAGCCGCAACACGGTCATCGATTCAACCCGCACAAACTGCTCCTCGACCCCTACGCGAAAAAACTCGTCGGCCAATGGCGCTGGTCCGACGCCCTGTTCGGATACCGCGTACATTCAAACCGCCTCGACCTCTCAATGGACCGGCGCGATTCAGCCCCCGCCACCCCAAAGTGCGTCGTGACCGACGATGCCTTCGACTGGTCCCGCGACGCACGCCCGAACGTGCCCTGGGGCGAAACCGTCATCTACGAAACACACGTGCGCGGCACATCCATGCTCCGCAACGACATCCGCCAGCACGAACGCGGATCGTTCGCAGCGCTGTCATCGCCGTGGTTCATCGAACACTTGCAAAAGCTCGGCATCACCGCCGTCGAATTCCTGCCCGTCCACGCATTCCTCAACGACCGCTTCCTCGTCGAACGCGGTCTCAAGAATTACTGGGGCTATAACACCGCCGCGTTCTTCGCACCCGAACCAACGTACCTCTCGACCAACCGCCTGAACGAAATGCGCATCGCCGTACGCCGGCTCCACGCAGCAGGTATCGAAGTGATTCTCGACGTGGTCTACAACCACACCTGTGAAGGCAACGAGCTCGGCCCAACCGTCTCATGGCGCGGCCTCGACAACGCCAGCTACTACCGCCTGATCCCCGGCGATGAACGCCGTTATATCAACGAAACAGGCTGCGGCAATACGGTGAACCTGTCGCACCCGCGCGTCCTGCAAATGGTCATGGACTCGCTGCGCTACTGGGCCACGGCGTTCAACATCGATGGCTTCCGCTTCGATCTCGGCGTGACGCTAGGCCGCGAAGGCCACGGCTTCGATCCCGGCTCCGGTTTCTTCGACGCCATCCGCCAAGACCCGATCCTCAACACGCGCAAGATGATTTCCGAGCCCTGGGATATCGGCCCCGACGGTTATCAGGTCGGCAACCATCCACCAGGATTCGCCGAATGGAACGATAAATTCCGCGACGGCATCCGCCGTTTCTGGCGCGGCGACGCGGGCGTGAGACCGGATCTCGCCGCGCGCCTCACCGGCTCCGCCGAGTTGTTTAACCGGCGCATGCGCAAGCCCTGGGCATCGGTGAATTTTGTCTCTTCGCACGACGGCTTCACGATCCGCGACGTGACCTCCTACGAGCAGAAACACAACGAAGCCAACAAGGAAGGCAACAACGACGGCCACAACGAAAACTGCAGTTCCAACTGGGGCGTGGAAGGCCCGACCGATGACCCCGAGATCCTCGAAACCCGAGGCCGCGTGGCACGTGCGCTGATCGCAACGAACCTGCTCTCGCTCGGCACGCCCATGCTGCTCGGCGGCGACGAATTCGGCCGCACGCAACACGGCAACAACAACGCGTATTGCCAGGACAATGAGATTTCATGGATCGACTGGGCACAAGCAGAATCGCCCGACGGACGCACGATGACGGACTTCGTCGCCCGCGTGATCGCGCTGCGCAAAAACTACCCGCTGCTGCGGGAAATGCGCTTTCTCCAAGGCGATCGCGAGGTGCTGCCGGGTCTATACGACGTCGGCTGGTTTGACGAAAGCGGCACAGCGCTGAGTATCGACGCGTGGCAGGATCCTGAAGGCCGTGCGCTGACGCTGCGTCGCGCGGGGCCCGGTCTGAACGGGGAAATCGATGTGATCCTGATCATGATGAACGGATCGTCGCAAACGCTGAACTTCGCCGCGCCCGCACCGCACTTGGAATGGAACGTGCTCATGGATAGCGCTGCGCCCGATGCACTGCAATATCCGCTGATCGGCGGCGATCTGGAGGTGCAGGCGCACAGCGTGGCCGTACTGCTCGCGCAGCCGACCGGAGACGCCGACTGGCAAGCTGTCTGGATGGCCGGCGCTCACGAAGGGCCACGACTCTTGACAGCGTTGCCGCCGGACCCGGGCACAATCGGACCGCGACGGACGGCGGACCCCTGGAAGGCGCCCGTGCCCGGGCACGCACCGCCCGCAAAGGAGGAAAATTGAACGGCTCCAGACGCCCTGAAGCAGACGCCCTGAAGCGCCACCAAGACGTCAGGCGCGAAACGCCGGGCAGGCATCCAAGCCAAGTAACTGACCAAGCGCACTGAAGGCACTCACATCATGTCCGAAACCCCAATCGATCCGCACAAGCGTCACCATGCCTATTGCCTGCCCTTCGGCGCGCATCTCACCGATGCCGGCCACACGCGGTATCGCTTCTGGGCGCCGTCGCTGAAAGCTGTGCAACTGGAGCTCTACCCCAACGGCGACGATGCGGCTGCCACGCTCACCGACATGACCGCCACCGGCAACGGCTGGTTCGAAGCGCTCGCTGAAGGCGGCGCGGGCACGCGGTATCGGTATCGGATCAATGCGGATCTGGCGGTACCCGATCCGGTCTCGCGCTTCCAGCCGGACGACGTCCATGGTCCGAGCGAAGTGATCGACCCGCGTGCGTATCGATGGGAAAACACGAACTGGCATGGCCGGCCGTGGGAAGAAACCGTGCTCTACGAAGTGCACGTGGGCGCCATGGGCGGTTATACCGGCGTGACGCGCCGCCTGAAGGAATTCGCGCACCTCGGCGTAACGGCCATCGAACTGATGCCGCTGAACGACTTCAGCGGCAGCCGCAACTGGGGCTACGACGGCGTGCTGCCCTACGCGCCCGATTCGGCCTACGGCACGACTGACGAACTGAAGACACTCATCGACACCGCGCATGGTCTCGGCCTGATGGTCTTCCTCGACGTGGTCTACAACCACTTCGGCCCGGACGGCAATTATCTGAGCGCCTACGCCAAATCGTTCTTTCGCGAAGGCGTGAATACGCCGTGGGGTCCGGCGATCGATTTCGAACGTCCGCAAGTGCGCGATTTTTTCTTCGATAACGCGTTGTACTGGCTGAAGGAATATCGCTTCGATGGCCTGCGCCTCGACGCCGTCCACGCCATCAACGACGACGAGTGGTTGCGCGAATTGTCGGACCGCGTGCGCTCGTCGGTGGAATCCCAGCGGCATGTGCATCTGGTGCTGGAGAACGAGCACAACACATCGAACCTGCTCGAATCGCATTTCAACGCGCAATGGAGCGACGACTCGCACAACACGCTGCATGTCCTGCTGACCGGCGAGGACGAGAGCTATTACGGCGCGTACAGCGACGAGCCGATCCAGAAGCTTGCGCGCGTGCTGGGCGAGGGTTTTGTGTATCAGGGCGAGCCCTCGCCGATCCATGACGGCAAGGCGCGCGGCGAACCGAGCGCTCACTTGCCGCCCACGGCTTTCGTGATGTTTCTGCAAAACCACGATCAGGTCGGCAACCGTGCAATGGGCGACCGCTTGCGCTCGTTGTGCAGCGAAGACGCGCTCTACGCGGCCACCGGGCTGATGCTGCTCTCGCCGCAAATCCCGATGCTGTTCATGGAAGAGCAGTACGGTTCAACGCAGCCATTCCTGTTCTTCACGGACTACCACGACGAACTCGCCGATGCCGTGCGCGAAGGACGTCGCCGGGAATTTGCGAAGTTCTCCGCTTTCACCGACGAAAAGCGCCGCGCGCAGATTCCGGATCCGAACGCTGTCGAGACGTTCACGATGTCCTCGCCCGATGAAAGCAAGCAGCCCGCCGATCGCAACGACTGGCTGCATTTCTATCGCTCGGCGCTGGCCGTGCGCACGAAGCTGCTGATGCCGCACCTGAAGAATGCGAAGGCGCTGGGCGCCAAGGTGATCGGAGAGAAAGCGGTGCTCGCGAACTGGCGGCTCGGCGATGGCAGCACCTATTCCATCGCGCTGAACCTGGGCAAGGAAGCTGTTTCACTCACCGGCCATCCGCCGGGCAAAGTCGTCTTCGAAACACCGGCTCGGGCGCGCGACGCGGCAGATCGCGGCGAACTGGGTGCAGAGACATTTATCGCGTGGCTGACGGGCGATTTCGCCGATGCCGCGTTTAATCACGACGCACGTCGCGTCAAAGCTTCGGGGAAAACCTCGTGAGCACGACCATCAACACCCCGGCTACGCCGGATAAAACGCCGAGCGCTATCGAGGCGCTCGCCACCAAGGCCGGTTTCGAGGTCGAGTGGCAGGACGCGCACAAGCAGATCCAGCGCGTGCCGGAAGAAACACTGAAAGTGCTGCTTGAACGCCTCGGCTTGCCTTGCGGCAACGCCACGCAACTCAAGCAAAGCACCGCGACGCTCGATGCGGAATTGTCCGGCCGCAAGTTGCCGCCGTTGATGACCGCGGAGGTTGATCGCGGTATCTCGCTGCCAACGGCGGCCGTTAAATCCGGCGCGCGGTATCGGATCGAACTGGAAAGCGGCGCGGTTATAGATGGGCGATTTACATCGCCGAAAGGCGCCACCGCGTTGCTCTCGCCGATCTCCGAGCCGGGCTACCACACGCTCGTGATCAACGAGCAGCGTACGACGCTCGCGGTGGCGCCGGCGCGCTGCTACACCGTCAACGACGCGTGGCACACGCTCCAACCCGCTTCACAGGCCACCCCGCAATCCACGCCGCCGATGTGGGGCGTCGCCGCGCAGGTGTACGGTTTGCGGCGCGCAGGCGACGGTGGTGTCGGCGACTACTCCGCGCTCGCGACGCTTGCGTCGGAGAGCGCGCAGCGCGGCAGCCACGCTATTGCTATCAGCCCGATGCACGCCATGTTCAGCGCAGAGCCGAACAAATTCAGCCCGTACTCGCCTTCATCGCGACTGTTCCTGAACATCGCGCACATCGACCCGGCAGCGGTGCTCGGCGCGGAAGCAGCGCAAGCGGCGATAAAAACAGCCGGTGTCGCCGATGAATTCGCCGAACTCGAAGCACTGCAGCTAATCGACTGGCCGCGCGTGGTCACGGCGAAACTGGCCGTGCTTCGCGCGTTGTTCGCGCAGTTCAACGCGCAACCCAACGACACGCTGCACAAGGAATTCGCCCGCTTCGTGACACGCGGCGGACGCGCGCTGGAAGATCACGCGCGCTTCGAAGCGCTCCAGGCCGCGCAATTGAAAGAGGCCAACGAAGGCCACTGGCGCAACTGGGCCGGTGAACTGCGCGATCCGCGCAGCGACGCCGTCGCGGAATTCGCCGCCGCGAACAAAGACGAAGTCGATTTTTTCCTCTTCGCACAATGGCTCGCGGCCAAGGGCCTGTCGCATGCGCAGCACGTCGCGCGCGACTCGGGCATGGCGATCGGCCTGATCGCAGATCTGGCCGTGGGCTGCGACAGCGCGGGCAGCCACGCGTGGTCGTATCGCGACGAAATGCTGCAAGGCGTGTCCGTCGGCGCGCCGCCCGATCTCTTCAACCAGGCGGGACAATCGTGGGGCCTCACCACGTTCTCTCCGCGTGCCATGCGTACACAAGGTTTCTCCGCGTTTATCGATATGCTGCGTGCCGCGTTCACGCTCGCGGGCGGTATTCGTATCGATCACATTCTCGGCTTGCGGCGCCTTTGGCTCGTGCCCGACGGCGAAAGCGCAAAGAACGGCGCGTACCTGCGGTATCCGCTCGATGACCTGTTGCGCCTGACCGCGCTCGAATCGTGGCGGCATAAAGCCATCGTGATCGGCGAGGATCTCGGCACGGTTCCGCCCGGTTTCCGCGAACGCCTGCATGAACACGGCCTGCTCGGCATCCGCGTGCTCTGGTTTGAACGCGCTGAAAAGGGCCCGGGTTTCAAGGCGCCGGCCGACTGGGACCACGACGTGGCCGCGACCACCACCACGCATGACCTGCCGACGGTGACCGGCTGGTGGATCGGCGAGGACATTGTGTGGCGCTCGAAGATTGGCCAGACCGCGGCGCGTGCCGACGGACAGGATCCGGTCGAAATGGCTCAGGCGGAACGTGGCGAGGATCGTAAATTGCTGTGGTCTGCCTTTCAGGAAGCCGGTGTCGCCGCGCCCGATATCCCTGTATCCGCCGATATCTCCCCGCAAACGGCACCCGTAGACGAAGCGCTCGCGTTCGTGGCGTCCACGCCCGCGCCGCTCGCGATCTACCCGCTGGAAGACTTGCTCGCGCTCGCCGAGATGCCGAACCTGCCGGGTTCCATCGACGAGCATCCGAACTGGCGCCGGCGGATGGCTGTACCCGTATCCGAACTCTTTGACGACGATTCCTTCGTCGACCGCCTGCTCGCTGTCGATCAGGCCCGAAAAAAATCCGCCCAGACGAAGGCGGCCACGCATAACGCTTCACCCACCGACTGACACCATGACCGTTCCACGCTCTACGCTCCGGCTCCAGCTGCACAAGGATTTCACCTTCGACGACGCCGCGCGCCAAGTCGATTACATGGCCGCGCTCGGGATCAGTCACGCGTATTTATCGCCGATCACCACCGCGACCAGCGGCTCGACGCACGGCTACGACACGGTCGACTACACCCGCGTCAATCCGGAACTCGGTGGTGAAGAGGCCTTGAGGCGCTTCGTCGAAAAGCTGCGCGCGCACGAGATGGGCGTGATCGTGGACGTGGTGCCGAATCACATGGGCGTGGGCGGATCGGAAAACCTCTGGTGGATGGATATCCTCGAATGGGGACGGCACGCGGCGCATGCGCGCTATTTCGATATCGACTGGCATTCGCCCGATCCCGCGCTGCGCGGCAAAGTGCTCGCGCCGTTCCTGGGCGCGGCCTATGGCGAGGAATTGCAGGGCGGCAAGATCAAGCTGGTGTACGACGCCGATTGGGGCCGTTTCAAGATCGAGTATTACGCGCACACGTTTCCGGTGAGTCCGCTCGACTACACGTCGGTGTTGCAGGACCACGCGCCCGAGATGGCGCAGCGCTTCACGGGGCTGTCCACGCAACCGGGCGACCAGCCGCGTGCCGACGAAGCGCGGGCGGCGTTGAAAGAGTACGCGGCAACGGACGACGGCAAGCGGGTTATCGGCTCCGCCGTGCAAGCGCATTCCGGCGATAACCCCATCGGCCGCGACCGTTTGCATCGGCTGCTGGAGCGGCAACATTACCGGCTCGCCTGGTGGCGCACTGCTGCCGACGAAGTGAACTGGCGGCGTTTCTTCGACGTCAGCACGCTCGGCGGCATGCGCGTCGAACGTCCTGAAGTCTTCGAGGCATCGCACGCGTTGATTTTCAAGCTGTTTGCCGATGGGGTGATCGACGGCGTGCGTATCGATCACGTCGACGGCCTCGCCGAACCGCGTGAATATTGCCAGCGCTTGCGTGGCCGGCTGGAAGAGCTGGCTGAACATCGGCCGGAAAATTTGAAACAGGACCGCACGTATTTCGTCGTCGAAAAAATCCTCGCGCGCGGCGAACCCGTGCGTGACGACTGGCGTATCGACGGCACCACCGGCTACGACTTCATGAACGACGTCGGTGCATTGCTGCACGATCCGCGCGGTGCCGAGCCACTGGCACAAAGCTGGGCCGAATTGTCCGGACGTCCGGCGGATTTTGCCGTCGAAGCGGAAGCGGCGCGGCGCAAGATCCTGGCCGAGAACTTGTCCGCTGAATTGGATCGCGTTGCGCGCGCGTTGCATCGGATCGCACGCGATACGCCGGTCACTCGCGACTTCACGTATTCCTCGTTGCGGCGGGTGGTGAGCGAGCTCGTCGTGCACTTTCCCGTGTACCGGATCTATCCCGTCGGTGGTCTGCGCAGCGAAGAAGACGAGCGCTTTTTCTCGCAAGCGTACGAAGGCGCCAAGGCCGCGCTGTCGCCCGCTGATCTTGTCATCCTCGATCAAATCGCGCAGTGGCTCGGCGGTCCGGGCGGCGACGATGCCGTCGAAGAGAAACCACGTGAACGCGAGCGCTTGCTTGATCGCGGCCGGGATCGCGACCGCGATAGGGACCGAGATCGTCAAGCCGTTAGCTTGCCTAATCAAAATCTGCAAGCAAACAGCGCGGGCTCGAACTCCAGCGGTTCACATCGACGCAACGCGCAGACTCTGTTCTCTCAACTCACGTCGCCGGTGGCGGCCAAGGCGATTGAAGACACCGCGTGTTATCGATACGGCCGCCTGATTTCGCGCAACGAAGTAGGCGCCGATCCGGGCGAGTTCTCCTTGTCGGTCGACGCGTTCCACGCGGGCAATCTCGAACGCGCCAAACGCTTCCCGAACGCGATGCTCAACACCGCGACGCACGATCACAAACGCGGCGAAGACGTCCGCGCGCGGATCGCGGGTTTGAGCGAGATTCCCGATGAATGGGCCGCGACGTTGCGAAGCTGGTCGACGTTGAACACGCCGCATCGGCGCGTGCTGAACGGCAATGAACACGACTGGGCGCCGGGCGCTGCTGCCGAAGCCATGCTGTATCAAACGCTGGTTGGCTGCTGGCCGCCGACGCTCTCCCCTGACGATCAGGATGGCGTGAAAGAGCTCGCCGAACGCGTGAGCGCTTGGCAGTTGAAGGCGTTGCGCGAAGCCAAGTTGCGCACAAGCTGGTTCGCGCCCGATGAAGCGTACGAGAACGCATGCCGCGATTTTCTCTTCGATATCCTCGCTCCTCAACGTCGAGATGGTTTCCTCGGCGAGTTGCCGGCGTTCGTGGACCGCGTCGCGCGGACTGGCGCGATCAATAGTTTCCAGCAGACGTTGTTGCGGTTGACATCGCCGGGGGTACCGGATCTTTATCAGGGCACCGAACTATGGGATTTCAGTCTCGTCGATCCTGATAACCGTCGGCCCGTCGACTTCGAGCAACGCCGCGCGTGGCTGAGTGAAGGCGAGGCGCAAGGGGCACCATCGGAGCAATTGAAGAACTGGCGCGATGGCCGGGTAAAACTGGGGATCATTCGGCGCGCGCTGGCGTTGCGCGCGCACGCGCATTCGCTATTCGAGAAGGGCGCGTATGTTCCGCTGAAGGTGGAAGGTGCCCATGCGGACAGCGTGATTGCGTTTGCACGGCATGCGGGCAGCGCGTACGCGGTGGTCATCGCCACGCGGCTGGCCGACTCGCTGCTGAGTGAAAGCAATGACGGCCTGCCGCTGGTAGACGCCGCTCATTGGGGCGATACGGCAGTCGTTTTGCCGGAAGCGCTGGCATCGCGTGCGTTGTTCGACTGGCTGAGCCCGAACGCGCCGAAGTCGGATGGGCAGCGCTTGTTCATGCGCGATGCGCTGGCTTCGATGCCGGTCGCGTTACTAATGGAAGAAGGCGTGCCACGGGCTTGACGTGGCTGAGGGCGTGGCAAACGGAGTCCTAAATCACTCCGCTTCCTGCGCCACCTCTTCATGCGGATACACGCGCACGAGCACGATGCGCGGCCCGTTCATCTTCTTCACCACAATATCGAAACGATCGAAGCCGATCCGCTGTCCTTCGCTCGGCAAATCGCCTAGCGCATTGATCACGAGTCCGCCGACCGATTCCGCCTGCCCTTCGTCGATATCAATCCCCAACGCCCGTTCAAGCGATACCACCGGCAAGCTGCCCTTGCCCATTAGCGTGCCGTCGTCCATGCGCGACCAGTCCGCGTCGCCTTGACGGAACTCATCGTGAATCTGGCCAACCAGCGCGCCCAGCAGGTTGTCGAGCGTCAGGAAGCCGATCGGCTTTTGCCCCTTGCGTCCGACCAGCGCAAAGTGCGGCGCGCCTTTGCGAAAGCGCCGGAACAATTCCAGCGCCGATAGATTCCCCGCCACGTACTGCACCGGCCGCACATGCTTGGCCAGTTCATCCTGCTTCGCGTCCTGCCGCGTCAAGCCTTGCAGCAAGCCGCGCCCGGCGCCATCGCGTGCAAGCAGCAAATCCTTCAGGTGGATCATGCCGAGGACGTGTTCGCCGGAGGCATCGGCGAAAAGGGGATAGCGGCTGAAACGATGGCGCGCGATCACTTGCATGTTGTCGCGCATGGGCACGTCGTTGCGCAGGCCGACCATCTCGTGGTTCGGGCGCATCAGGTCTGAAACCGTCATGCGGCTGAAATCGAGCGAATGGGCAATGGTGTTCCATTCATCGGCGTTATAGGCAGATCCGGCAGATCCGGCAGACCCTGCCCCGATTGCATCCGGCAAGGCGGCCGTCGATGCCCCGCTCAAGCGGCGGCCGCGCAGGATCAACTTGAGTTCATCGGTGGAATAGTGGGCGTCGCCGCCATGCTCCGCGCCGAGGCCGAACAATCGCAGCACGAAATTCGCGCTCGAATTCAGCACCCAGATGAACGGATACATGGCCCAGTAGAAACCGTAGAGCGGCATGGCGACCCACAGGCCGACCTGTTCCGCGCGCCGGATCGCCCACGATTTCGGCGCGAGCTCGCCGACCACAATGTGCAGGAAGGAAATGCAGGAGAACGCGAAGAACAGCGAGACGGCATCGATCAGCTTCACCGATTCGATGCCCGCGAGCGCGAACAATGGATGCAGCAATTCGGCAAACGCCGGTTCGCCCAGCCAGCCAAGTCCGAGCGACGCCAGCGTGATGCCGAGCTGACACGCCGACAAATACGCGTCGAGCTTGCCGTGGACCTTAGCCAGCAAACGGCCCGGCAAACCGTTCGACCGTGCGATTGCCTGGACGCGCGTGGCACGCAGTTTGACGAGCCCGAACTCGGCCGCGACGAAAAACCCGTTCAACGCGACGAGCAACAAGGCACCAATTAGCGCGACAACCTGATTCAAAGCAACCTGCTCCGCAAAATGAAAACGCCAGTATAGAGGTGCAAGCTGACCGAAAGTTAAATCAGGTGCCGCTCAACGGCACGCGCAACCTGAGCGCTACGGAGGCGCCATCGGCGAGATCGTCGTGTTCGAAGGTCCCGCCGTGCGCTTCAGCCACACGTTTGCACAGTGCGAGCACCCACGCGATGCGCGCAGCTTCGCGCGGCAACGTCGCCTGACTTCGGGCGAACGCCTCGAGCACATGGGGAAGCTCAGGATCGAGGAGCGCTTTCTGCGATTCCGTGAATGTGACGATCGCGCTGAAAACACCGCCATCAACCGAGCCGTCCAGCACGACCTTCGATTCCGCGGCGCTCGCCTCGGTGGCGAACGCGAGCATCAGCCAGAGCGCCTGGGTGAGACGTTCGGTATCGGCGCTAATTTGCCCTTCCACCAGCTCGGATACAACGTGCAGCGTGACATGCCGCGTGTCCGCCAGACTCGCGCGGGCTTGCTGAACGCTTGTGTCCATCAGGTGCCGCAGCGCAAGCGGCGAACGATCAAGCGCCAGCGTTTTGGTCTCGGCCCGGGTGGTATCGATAAATTGCTCGATCAGCTTCACCTGCTGTTCCACGCCGGAACGAATCCCGCCTAGCGCGCGTTGGGCGGCGGCATCGGTGGTATCGACTTTGCGCTCGAGCACGTAACCCCAGCTATGGATCGCGTTCAGCGGACCGCGCAAATCGTGCGACACGACGCCGAGCACGTGATCGCGCATGAAAAGCGCCGCTTCGGCACGTAAATGCGCGGTGTGCTCATCGGCATCGGCTTGTGGTGACTTGGTTTCTAATGACGCCCCGGCGCCGCTCGGCGAAACAATCAGCGTCACGGTATCCGCCTGGCCGATACTGCCCGGCAGCGCGAGGATGGCGAACGAACGCGATCTCGACCGCCCGCCCTCGCCCTCGTCAATCGATACCCTCGCGCGACGCACGCTGCCGGCGGCGAACGCGGCATCGGCTGCTTCAGCAAGCACGGCGATCAGGGGTTTGGGCAAGGCGGTATCGGCGAGTGCACGGCCTTCGAATGCGTGAGGGTCGAGATCGAATAGATGGGCGAAAACGGTATCGGCGGACAGGCAGCGTTGTGCGGTATCCAGCACGAGCACGCCGTCCGTGCCCGCGACCGGCGCTTCAGGACGGGGAGCGTGCCCCGTGTCGACCGTGCCGGAGAAAGACGTTGTCACGATAGGAAATCCTTGAGCGTTGATGAATGCGAGTATCTTGCCCGGTGTTATCGAGATGACTGGCCATTATAGGGGAGTGCTTCCGGGCTTTCCCCGTGGGGCTTGACCGGCTTCTCCTCCCCATTAACGAGATACTGTCAAAGGGTGCAGCAAACTCGCAGCAAACCTCGTGCACGCGTCGCCGGGTGTAACAATGCCGCCTGAAAGCCCTACAATACCGGCTTTAGAACCAGCCGGCGGTGTCGGCTTTTACAAGGAGTGTTACATGGCGATCGTGACGACCGACTCAGGGCTCAAGTATGAAGATTTGACTGTGGGCGAAGGCGCTGAAGCCGTTGCCGGCAAGTCGGTGAGCGTGCATTACACGGGCTGGCTCACGGACGGCCAGAAGTTCGACTCCAGCCACGACCGTAATGACCCGTTCGCGTTTGTGCTCGGCGGCGGCATGGTCATCAAGGGCTGGGACGAAGGCGTGCAGGGGATGAAAATCGGCGGCAAACGCAAGCTGACCATTCCGCCGCAATTGGGGTATGGCGTGCGCGGCGCCGGCGGCGTGATCCCGCCGAACGCGACGCTGGTATTCGAAGTGGAATTGCTGGACGTTTAAGGCTCGTTCGATCGCGCCGGCGGTGTTTGGACGAACCGTCGGCGCGATTGGAATTACCCGTTCAATCCCCGCTCCAAGTCCCCGCGAATATCCCCGGCATTTTCCAGCCCCACCGCTAGCCGGATCAGCCCTTCCCGAATTCCCGCCGCTTCACGCACTTCAGGCGTCAACCGCCCGTGGGTTGTAGTCGACGGATGCGTAATCGTCGTGCGCGTATCGCCGAGATTGCCGGTGATCGAACAGATTTTCGTTGCATCGATCACACGCCACGCGTTCGCTCGCTGCTCTTCGCGCGTCTCGCCCTTCAATTCGAACGACACGATCGCGCCGCCTGCCTTCTGCTGCTTCCTGGCAATCGCGTATTGCGGGTGCGACTCGAGCCCCGGATAAAACACGCGCTCGATTGCCGGATGCGTCTCGAGCCAGCGTGCGATTTCCAGCGCATTCGCCGATTGCTTCTCCACCCGCAGCGACAGCGTTTCCATGCCTTTCAGCAAGACCCACGCGTTAAACGCGGACAACGTCGGCCCTGCACTGCGCACGAACGGAAACACCTTTTCCATGATGAACTGCTTCGACCCGACCAGCGCGCCGCCCAACACGCGTCCCTGACCATCGAGGAATTTGGTCGCCGAATGCATCACGACATCCGCGCCGAGCTTCAACGGCTGCTGCAGTGCCGGACTACAGAAACAGTTATCGACGACAAACAACGCGCCCACTTCCTTCGAAATCTTCCCGATCGCTTCAATATCCGCAATCTCCGTCAGCGGATTCGACGGCGTTTCGAGGAAAAACATCTTCGTCTCGGGACGCACGGCGGCTCGCCATTCGTCCAGATTGGTGGCATCGACGAACGTGGTCGTGATCCCGAACTTCGTGAAGATCTGCGAGAACATCCCGATCGTCGATCCGAACAAACTCTTCGAACTGACCAGATGGTCGCCTTGCTGCATCGAACACATCACCACCGACATGATCGCGGCCATGCCTGAAGCCGTCGCCATGCACGCCTCGCCGCCTTCCAGCGCCGCCAGGCGGTTCTGGAACATCGCAACCGTCGGGTTCGTGAAGCGCGAGTACGTGTAAGCCTCTTCGGAATTCTTGAAGCTTTCCGCGGCGTGCGCGGCGCTCTCGAACACAAAGCTCGATGTCAGGAAAATCGCTTCCGAGTGCTCGTTGAACTCACTGCGCAGCGTTCCGGCGCGCACGGCGAGCGTATCGAAGTTGAGGTTGTCGTCCATGTTCGTGTTTTCCATTCCCATCTAGTCCAACTATTCGTTAGCCCGGCCAAAAAACCGGGACGCAAAAAAGCCCGCTTCTGCGTCAGCATGAGCGGGCTCGGTGCGGAAAAGCCTGTAGCGTCGCCGGCGCGTGGTCCAGATTCGCCACCGGTTCGCTTTAGCTGTTTCGGGTTCCGAGTGAAGCTAAACCTCTAGCTTTTAATCAAAACCCGCGTCCGCAAGCTGATCTCAAATCGACGCAAACCCAATCCTATCACGCGTTTCCTTGCCCCGTTCACTCCACCGACAACTGCAAGTGCAACTGCGAACGCGATACATCGCCGCCTTCCATGGCTTCACTCGCGGCGTCGCGATCCGACTGGGCTTGCGGCGCCAAGCGCGACGTTTCCAGGCGATCCAGATAAGCCGAGTCAATGTCGCCGGTGATGTAGTTGCCATCGAAGCACGATGCATCGAATTCACGCAGCGCCGGGTTGATGTCGCGAATGGCTTGCTTCAGGTCGGCCACGTCCTGATAGACCAGATGATCTGCGCCAATCATGCGCGCGACTTCCTCGTCCGAACGTCCATGGGCGACCAGTTCGCCGCGTGTGGGCATGTCGATGCCATACACGTTCGGGAACTTCACCGGTGGTGCAGCGGACGCGAAGATCACCTTGGCGGCGCCTGCATCGCGCGCCATCTGCACGATTTCATGCGATGTCGTGCCGCGCACGATGGAGTCATCGACGATCAACACATTCTTGCCCTTGAACTCGATCGCCATCGCGTTCAGCTTCTGGCGCACCGACTTCTTGCGCACCGCCTGGCCGGGCATGATAAACGTGCGGCCAACATAGCGATTCTTGAAGAATCCTTCGCGATACTCCACGCCCAGTTTCGCGGCCACTTGCATGGCGGCGGGACGCGATGAATCGGGGATCGGCATGACCACGTCAATAGCGACACCCGGCAGCACGCGCTTGATCTTCTCGGCGAGGTAATCGCCCATGCGCAGGCGCGCGTTGTAGACCGGCACGCCGTCGAGGCACGAATCGGGACGCGCGAGATAGACGAGTTCGAAGATGCAGGGGTTCAGGCTCGGGTTCTCGGCACATTGCTGGTTGTGCAGGTTGCCGTCGTTATCGATGAAAATCGCTTCGCCCGGCTCCACGTCACGCACGAATTCGAAGCCGATACCTTCAACCGCCACCGATTCCGACGCCACCATCCATTCCACGCCCGTCGCGGTTTCCATCTTGCCGAGCACGAGCGGACGGATGCCGAACGGGTCGCGGAAAGCGACAAGGCCATAACCCGCGATCAGCGAGACGATGGCATAAGAACCCTTCACTCGCCGATGCACACCGCTCACCGCCTTGAACAGCGCGGCCGGATCGAGTTCCAGGCCGGAGCTGGACAACTGCAGTTCGTGCGCGAAGACGTTGAGCAGGACTTCCGTGTCCGACGCGGTGTTGATGTGCCGGCGATCGATCCGGAACATCTCTTCCTTCAACTGCGGCCAGTTCGTCAGGTTGCCGTTGTGGGCGAGGATGATGCCGAACGGCGCGTTCACGTAGAACGGCTGGGCTTCTTCCTCGCTCGATGCTGATCCGGCCGTCGGATACCGCACTTGGCCAATGCCGACATTACCCGGCAGGCTGCGCATGTTGCGCGTGCGGAACACGTCGCGGACCATGCCGTTGGCTTTATGCATGTGGAAGTTATTGCCATTGGCCGTTGCAATGCCAGCCGCGTCCTGCCCGCGATGCTGCAAGAGCAGCAAGCTGTCATAAATCAACTGGTTCACGGGGGTCTGGGAAACTACGCCTACGATGCCGCACATGGCATGGTCCTTCAAAGAGTCGAAACGGGTCCAAAAGGCGTATCGGTGCAACGAATGCAGACGGCCCCGGTTGGGGTGATCAGACTGCAGGGTGTTGCGCCGAGCCGTAGCAAAGTTCTCGGGTAGCGCGCCAGGACGTCATTGCGCAGGCGTGGTGGACGGATCTTGCGGGCCGTCCGGCGTGGTGCGCACGTACGCGGCGAGCGTATC
Source organism: Caballeronia eucalypticola (assembly GCF_047608185.1). Lineage (NCBI taxonomy): Bacteria > Pseudomonadati > Pseudomonadota > Betaproteobacteria > Burkholderiales > Burkholderiaceae > Caballeronia > Caballeronia eucalypticola. The sequence continues at coordinate 3,005 of NZ_JBLKRU010000062.1, read as the reverse complement.
GGGAAGCAGCGGTTTCAGTTCTCGCACGCCTTGCTCGGCCGCGGGCCGGAACAACGCGTTACGCCAGAAATCGTGTTGCGGCAGTTCGGTCAAGCCCGCGAGGGCGACCAGGATCACTACCAGAATGGCCCCTCTCACGAGGCCGAACAACAGTCCAAGCGACCGGTCGATACCGCGCAGCCCGATCACTTCGGTCACGCGTGTCAACAACGCGCCAGCCACACTCGATACCACCAGCACGCCCGCGACAATCAGCAGAAATGCAATCAGCCACTGCGTCAGCACCCCGCCCGGCCAATGCGCCGGAATGTACGGCACGACCAGCCCGACGAACCGCCCCGCGATCAACAGTGCCGCAATCCAGCCAATCAGGCCGAACACTTCGGCCAGCAGGCCGCGCCACATGCCGCGCAGCGCGGACAGGCCGATCACGGCCATCACCGCGTAGTCGAAACTCGTAAACATCTACAGCTAGTTCGCCGATGCGTTATTGCTGCCGCTGCTGCTACCGCCACCCAGCCCTGCTTGCCGCACCTTGACCAGCGCCGCCGATGCAGCCGTCCGGTCAGCGAACGGTCCGGCACGCAACAGCGTGCGGCTACTGCCGTCAGCCTGTTTCCGATGTTCGATATATGCGGGCACTCCCGCCGCCTTCAACTTGGTCACCCAGTTTTGAGCTGCGGTGTCGTCATCGAAGGTACCGATCTGGACCACGAAACGGCTGCCCGCCGGCGAGGCCGGTGTGTTCGGTTTCGGGATAGCTGCGGTGGCCGCAGGCGCTTCCGCTGGCGGTTTCGCGGCCGCTGTAGCGACGGGCGGCGGTGTTACCGGCTTGGCTTCGGGCGCAGCCGCCGCGGCCTTGGCCTGAGCTTGCGGCTGTACTGGTGTAGAGCCTCGATTCGAATTGACCGCAGAGGCGGGCTTGGACGCCACTGCCGCCGCATTGTCCGGCGCTGCGGCGGGGCCATCCGGTGCTACGCCTGCTTGCGTATCCGCTGACGAATCGACTGCGCCGCCATCCGACGCGTCGTTGTGACTCGTCTTGGGCAGAGGCGCGGCCGGGCGTGCGGGGATATCGATGGAGATGTCGTCGGTGACGGGTTTCGGATGCGAATCCAGCACCATGGGCAGGATGATCACTGCTGCTGCGACCAGCGCGAGCGCGCCGACCAGACGCCGCCGCGCGCGCTGCTTTTCGGGCAGGGTGGGATCGAGCATCATTGCGTCGGCTTCAGGACGGTCGCTGCGGCGCGTCCGGCGTTCGGTACGCACGGTCTGACGCGAGCCGCGCGGGGAGTCGGAGTATGCGTCGCGACCTGAGGGCGCGTCGTCTTTCTTGCCGAACGAGAAAAAGGACATGGTTGGCTTTTGCGAGAGGCTGGCCGGCCGTCCGTTCAATGACGCTGCGATTTACGGTAAGCCATGACGCCGGCCACCGTATGGAAACTGCCGAAAACCAAAATTCTATCATTTTCGGACGCTCGCTTTAACGCATCTTGAAAAGCGTCGGCCGGATTGTTGAATTGTGTAACGCTGCTGTCACTGCTGTCGTTGACGCCGGCATCGCGTAAAACGCTTTCCAGCTTGGCCGGAGGAGCGCCGCGCGGGGTGGGCAGGGCCGTCACGTTCCAGTGATCGATCTCGCCCTTCAAATGCTCGACGACGCCGGCGAGGTCCTTGTCGCCCATCGCACCGAAGATTGCGTACGTGTAGGGGAAAAATCCCATGTTGCCGAGATTCTGAGCCAAAACGGCGGCGGCGTGGGGATTGTGAGCGACGTCGAGGATCACTTGTGGCTTGCCCGGCACAACCTGGAAACGTCCCGGTAACTCAACGTTCGCCAGTCCTAGGCGAATGTCTTGCGCAGATACCGGAATGCGCTCGCGGAGCGCTTCGAGGGCGGCCAGCGCCGCCGATGTGTTGATCAGCTGATTCGCGCCGCGCAACGCCGGGTAGGCGAGCGCCGAGCGCCGTTGCGTCCGGCCGATGTAACTCCATTGCTGGCGCTCGTTACCGCCCTGCGCTTCGTAGCGAAAATCGCGGCCGACGAGCCACAAATCCGCGCCAATTGCCTTCGCGTGGTCGATCAGCGACTGCGGCGGCGAGGGATCGCCACAAATGGCGGGCGTATCCGGGCGGAAAATGCCGGCTTTCTCGAAGCCGATTTTCTCGCGGGTGTCGCCGAGGTATTCCGTATGGTCGATGTCGATGCTGGTGATGATCGCGCAATCGGTATCGATGATATTGACGGCGTCGAGGCGGCCGCCCAGCCCTACTTCGAGGATCACTGCGTCCAGGTTCCGCGATGCGAACAGCCGCATGATCGCCAGCGTGGTGAATTCGAAGTACGTCAGCGAGACTGGTTCTGCCAGGCTCATGCGCGCCTGTTCGACGGCTTCGAAATGTTCGATCAGCTCGTCGTCGGTGGCATCGACGCCATTGATTCGCGCGCGCTCATTGAAGTCGAGCAGATGCGGTGACGTATGACAGCCCACGCGATACCCGGCGCGCACCAAAATGGTTTCGATGATCGCGCAGGTTGAACCCTTGCCGTTCGTTCCGCCGACTGTGATTACCGGGCACGTGAACTTTAGTTGGAGCGCGTCGCGGACTTGGCTGATGCGCGCCAGGCCCATGTCGATGCCGACGGGATGCGCCGATTCCAGGTGTTCTAGCCACGCGTTGAGGGTAGGAAATGTCGCCATGAATGATCGTGCTTGGGGTGGATGCTGGTTGTCAGTTGAGGGGTGTTGGGCGGTGGCGGGGCTCTTGGGTTACGGTCGGGGTCAATGCCGGGGTGCACGGGTTCTGTGGTAGCGATCTGGTTCAATGCCGGGTTGCTGCTTTCCAGGGTCTTCGCGGGTTATATCTTGGCTGATTTCTTTATCACTATTAGCCACTGCGCGTGGCGGCGCGTCATTTCTTTGTCCAAAGCGACAAAGAAACGAAGCAAAGAAAACGCTTTCACCGCTCTACCCTAAGTGTCCACAGCGTGCAGTTCCATT
>NZ_JBLKRU010000061.1:0-40675 GCF_047608185.1 Caballeronia eucalypticola | reverse complement strand
GTATCGGGCATCGAGATCCCTGTCCCGTCAACCAGCTTGACCGGGCGCCCGCGCCACGTCCAGGCCGCTCTGGCCTGCTCGTGCAGTTGACGTCCTGTCTCGCGCGTCAACTCCCGCACCATCGTCAGAGGCAGTCTCTGGCGAGCGCGGCAGTAGCCTCCCGTACGCACACTCATGGGTCGCAGCCCGTCGGCAGCTCGCTGCGCAGCCCACCCGTTGACCGCCTTCTGACAGGAGGCGTCCTCTTCCAGCGCCTGGCGCATGAACATCGACAGTGTCACCGTCGGCGGATACAGCCGTTCCCGATGTTCTGGCAAATGCGCTTCCGTTATGTCCAACAGCTCCGGGCTCGTCAGTATGTTGAAGTAGTCAACCGCCTGGGCCCTGCGTGCCCGGCTTTGAACGCCGCCTAGTGTTTGCCTGTGATGACTTCGTGCATTACGATCCATGAGGGCTGGTCCTTGGAATGAGACGGGTGTTTGCCTGGTAACAACCATCCTATCAATCCCTGGATCAGACTCCTCCGTTTCTCTTCAAGTAATTACCCGCGTCTTCTCCTCCATGCTGGCTTAAGTAAGTGCCATTCCCTCTAGCCAGGTATAACCCGCTCGCGCTTCAATCGTTCGAAAAGATCGACAAACGAGTCAAGCGTGCTTTGATACGCTAAAAAGCCTGCCTTCCTGCTCTTCGACATATCGGTCACCACCTCCATGGGCCGGCCAAGATCGGCGTCCGTATGCCACCACGATACGAGCTTTTCAATCGCCGGCTCCTTGAGTTCATGACGCGCAGCGATGGCCAGCCAATCCGGGGCGCTGTCATGCATCCGGCTTTCTAACGGACGCGTCACGCCATCGAATGGAGCGGCCTCGATCTCGAAGTAGTTCGCGATCTGCGACCACATCCACTGCCATCGGAATACATCGCCGTTAGCGACGTTGAAATCTTCATCCGCTGCTTGCTCGCTAGTCGCCGCCCACTCCAGATGCCGTGCTAATAGGCGGGCATCGGTCATATCGGTCAACCCGTTCCATTGCGTGGCAGAGCCGGGGAATACAAACGGCCGGCCGCTTTCCTTGCACAGCGTGGCATACACGGCGAGCGTCACGCCCATGTTCATTGCATTGCCGAGCGCATAACCAATGATGGTATGCGGGCGATGCACGCTCCATGTAAAGCCGAAGCGAGAGGCGGCATCAAACAGCCTGTCCTCTTGTTCGTAATAGAAGTTGTCGACCGGCTGACGGCCTTGCTCTTCGCGAAAGGGCGTCAAGGGCACGGCACCGGTCCCGTATGCCTCGAACGGGCCAAGGTAGTGCTTCAGCCCCGTGACCAGCGCCGCATGACCGCCTTGAAGCGATGGGCCCACGACGTTCAGCACGTTGCTCACCATTGCGCCGTTGACGCGAATATTTTCCTTCTCGGTCGCCTGGCGCGCCCAAGCCGTGAAGAACACGGCGTCCACGTTCAGATATTTCAGGGCAGCCGCGACTTCGTCGGGCGCGGTGAGATCGGCGGTCAGCGCGTGCACGCCGGCAGTCGGCGTACCGCGTCCGCGCGACAGGCCGGTGACGTTCCAGTCAGCGGCCAGGAGATGCTCGGAAAGCGCCGTCCCGATCACACCGCTGGAACCGACGATCAAGGCTCGTTTTTGCATGGCGATCCATCATTGGAAGTCAAAGAAAAGAGCTTATTCGATAGTGAAGCCGCCTTTCGCGATAGTATTTCATCTAATTCATGAAATATTTTCGCTAATGACATGGCATCTTCTGAAGGTCTGAAAGGTATCGCTCCCTTTGTCTATGCGGCTGATTCCGGCAGTTTTGCGTCGGCCGCCGAGCGTCTTAACCTGACAAGCTCGGCAGTGAGCAAAAGCGTCGCGCGGCTGGAGGAGCGGCTTGGCGTGCGCTTGTTCGAGCGAACGACGCGCTCTCTCGCGCTCACCGATGCAGGCTCGGCGTTCTATGAAACGTGCGTGCGCATACTGCGCGAGCTCGCTGAAGCCGAAGCAATTTTGGCTGCTCAAAAGATCGAACCGATGGGGCGCATTCGCATCGACTTGCCGGCAACATTTGGCCGCCTTGCGGTGCTGCCCATCGTGACGAAACTCTGCGAGCAATATCCTAATCTGCTGCCGCATGTCACGTTCACGGACCGGTTTGTCGATATCGTCGAAGAAGGGGTCGACGTAGCCGTGCGCATTGGCGCAATGAGTGAGTGGCCCGCATCGATCGCGCACCACTATGTCGGCAATGAGCGTCTGATCTTTTGCGCTTCGCCGGGCTATCTTGAGCGACGCGGTGAGCCGATGAATACCGACTCGCTGATCGAGCACGACTGCATCTGTTACGGACGGCCCGATGGAACCGTGAGTTCATGGACCTTTGCTGCCGAAGGGGGGGCGGTCGTGAAGCGGGCGCTGCCTTATCGCCTTGTGTTCGGTGATGCAGAGGCGCAGCTCGCAGCCGTGGAGGCGGGATTGGGGATCGCACAACTGGCGACGTGGCTGGCAGATGGCAAGCTGCGTTCCGGCCGGCTTGTCGAAGTCTTGAGCGGCTTCGCAACCGATGGCCTGCCGCTATTCCTGATCTGGCAGAGAGCACGCCAACTCACGCCGAAAGTGGCGGCGGTGCTGGACATGCTAAGGGCATCGCTCGCGGTGCGATGATGGAACGCCGTCATGATTCAATGCAATGATTCAATGCGAAGGCCCCCGTCCGGGGGCCTCGCCGCGAACATCGAAGTAACTTACTGCACGCTGCGTGCCGCGGTGATGATTGCAGCCGCGACGTCCGCCGGCTTCGACAGCATCGCCACATGACTTGCATCAACCTTCACTACAGTCGCGCCAATCTGTTGCGCCATGGCGGCCTGCAAAGGAGCGGGAATCATGCGGTCCTTTTCCGTCAATACCCACCACGACGGCTTGTTATGCCACGCGGCTTCGGTCACCTTGTCGTCGCTACAACCGGCGAACCAAGGACCTTGAGTCGCTGCCACGATGCGGGCTTGTGCAACCGGCAAGTCCTGCGCGAAGTCGTGGATGATCGCATCGGTGGACAGCGTCAGGTATCCAGCGGAATCTTTCTGCAGCGAGGACGCCCACGATGGCGCCGGCTTTCCTTTCAAAATGTCATTGATCGACTGGTCCTTGTCGGGCGCAAAAGCGGCGACATACACCAGCGCTTTCACCTTGTCGTCATTACCGGCTTGCGTGATCACTGCACCAGCCCAGGAATGACCCACCAGGATGACCGGACCGTTTTGCTGCTCGATCACGCGCTTGGTAGCAGCGGCATCATCGTCGAGCGACTTGAGAGAATTTTGTACCGCCACTACGTGCAAGCCTTTTGCCTCCAGAATCGGGATGACCTTGTCCCAACTCGATCCGTCGGCGAACGCGCCATGCACCAGCACCACATTCTTTCCCTTCAGGTCATCCGGGGCAGAGGCGGCGCTTGCCGGGGTGAATGCGGAGAGCGACAGCAGGCCGCCGAGCAGCAGCGTAGCGGCAAGGCATTTTTTGAGCAGGGTGTTCATAATGTGAATCCTCCAGGGGAAATAGGGTTTGGACGGAAATTAGTGTGCGAAATGGAGAATGCGCTGATCGGGCAATGTCTTGTATCGGTCAAATGACCGAGCCTGATCCGAGGACGCATCTGTCGGACGCTTACATGAGCAGCGAAAACTGAGGCGAAATTGATGCAAGACGACTCTGCAATCCGGGTGCTGGACGCTGTCAAGGCGCTTGCGTTTGTCGGCGACCTCAGCATGGGGCAGCCCACCGATCATTCGATGCGTACCGGCTGGCTTGCCGGCCGGCTCGCCGCCGACGCCGGCCACGACGCCGCGCAGTGCTGCGTCGTCAAGGAGGTGTCGCTGCTGCGCTGGTCGGGCTGCACGGCAAATGCAGCGGGTTTTTCGGAGTGGCTGGGAGACGATGTCGGCAGCAGGGCGAACATGCTTGCGATGCGGCCCGGTTGGGCCGGCGACGAAGCGCCGGGAAACTTCGGCGCGACCATCACGCCGCTGGCGCAGATTCACTGCGAAGTATCGGGCGAGGTCGCGCGCATGCTCGGCCTGGCCGGCGCAACCCAGGTGGCGTTGCGGCACATTTTCGAAAGCTGGGACGGCGGCGGTTTCCCGCAACAAATGCAGGGCGGCAAGGTGCCCGATGCCGTGTTTCTCGTTGCGTTGGCCGGCGATATCGAAATTTTTAGCCGCATCTACGGAGTCGAGCAGGCGAAGGCGCTGATCGCGCAGAAGGCGGGCCGTCAGTATCCTCAAGCGCTCGCGCAACTGGCCTTGTCGCGCGCGGCAAACTGGCTGGACGAGCTTGAGCAGTGGAGTGCATCGGCACGCGATGAACCCTTGAATACGCAGCCGATGCAACAAACGAGCGCGCCGGAAATCATCGCCGATGTGATCGACTTGAAGCTGCCCTGGATGGCAGGCTATTCACGGCGCGTGGCGAAAGCAGCGGCGGCGTGCGGCGCGCGTTTGGGTTTCGATGAGGAAACCCAGCGCAGCGTGTATCTCGCTGGTTTGATCCACGGCATGGGACGCGCGGCTGTGCCCAATTCGGTATGGAATACGCCGGGTCGTTTGCCTGCGGCTGCGTGGGAGAAAGTGCGGCTGGTGCCGTATTGGACCGCACGGGCAGGCAAGCAGATCGGCGCGCTCGCTCGCGAGTCGGAGATTGCATCGCTTGCGTATGAGCGGCTCGATGGATCGGGCTATTTCCGGGGTGCAGAAGGCGGTGGCATAGCGCGCGAAGGCCAGGTGCTCGCTGCGGCCGCCGCGTGGGTCGCGATGCGCGCCAAGCGTCCCTGGCGTGCGGCGCTATCTTCCGAAGAGGCTGCAACATCGCTTCGTGAGCAGGCATCGGCAGGGCGCTTCAATGCCGATGCTGTCAACGCGCTGATCGCAAATGCGCGTGACGAGTATGACGGGGGCGGAGGGGGTATTAAACCCCGCCCGGCCCAGGCAACGCTGTTGTCGCCACGGGAATCGGAGGTGCTCCGTCACATTAGCCTGGGCGCGAGTAACAAGGAGGTTGCGAAGGTGCTGGAGTTGAGTCCCAGCACGGTGCGCACGCATGTGGAAAGCGTGTTCCGCAAGCTTGAATGCTCGACGCGCGCTGCGGCCACCTTAAAGGCGTCGACACTTAAATTGATTTGATATCAATTTCAAGTCAAATGCCCCGGGAAGCGGCAGGTCTGCAACCCGGAGGCAACCAGAATCAAGGGCGCACTTCCTCCGAAGTCAGATCGCTGGTCAGGCCGGTGTTGCTTGTCATCGGCTGGACGTGCTCTTCAAGCGGAACCGCGACGGGGGCTTTCGGCGTGTCAAACAGCGGCCTCTCAGGATGCACGAACAACCAGAGCACCGTGCCCACTCCAGCCGCCAGTGCGATGACGACCAACGCGCTCCCCCAGTTACCGGTAAGCCGCACCATGAAAGCGACGCTAACGGGTCCTGCGACATTCGATGCCGCTCCCCACAGGTTGGTCCAACCAGACATCACGCCGGTGAAATCCCGCGCCAGGTCCTGAGCTGCCGACCAGACAACCACTTGCACGAACCCGACCGCAGCGAAAGACAAGCACAGGAAACCAACGACGGCCGCAATATTGACGGCATAGGAAGCCAGGCAGAGGGCGATGGCGCTAACAAGAAATCCCACCATGGCAACCGGAGCGCGAGCGGCCCAGACCGATTGAGTGCGCTTCAATATCTTGTCGCACACGATCCCCGCCACAAATACTGCTACGAACACGGCGATCCAGGGAAGCGATGCCGCGAACCCCATCGACTTAAGCGAAAGTCCGCGTGCGCGCATGAGATAGGTCGGGAGCCATGTCGTATAGAAACTCTGGATCAGGACCAGCAGGAAGTACTGGATACCGAAAAGCCAGAAGCGCGGGTGCCGGAGGCACTTCAGAAATACCCCTTTGGCAACCGCCTCCGGTTCCGACTGTCCCGCTGCAATATACGTCGCTTCCTCAGCGGTGACTAACGGATGCTGCGCGGGAACATCGCGATAACCGAACCACCACGCGATCCCCAATATGAGGCCGATTGCGCCGAACACGTAGAAGACCGAGTGCCAGCCGAACTGCAAGATCATCCAGGCGGTAAGCGGTGCTGAAATGATGGGTCCGAGATAAAGGCCGCCCAGGAGAAAGGAGTTTCCCTTTGCGCGTTCATTCCTGGGAAACCAGCGTTTCACCGCGAGTATGCCGCTAGACCAGTCGGCGGATTGTGCACCTCCGAGCAGCGCGCGGCAGCCCACGAGCCAGCTAAAGCCCACGCCTAACGGCGTCACGATCATCATCAGGGACCACAGCGCGCTCGTTCCAAACAGGACCTTTCTCGAGCCATGACGCTCGGCCAGTCTGCCGGCGGGGACCTGCCCCAATGCGTATGTCCAGAAATAAATAGTCAGGATCACTGACATCTCGACAAGCGACAGACCCAGTTCCTTCTGGATCGTAGGTGCAGCGATCGTCATTGCAGCGCGGTCCAGCGTCATGACGAACGTAATGGGAGCGATCAGCAACGAAACAATCCCCCACCGTAAATTGCCGACTCTTTTGGGCATTCTCACTACTCCAAGGATAATTAACCACGCGCTTTATATGGAATCACTGCTACCGCTGCGGTCCTGCTGATCACTGTCTCGTCGTTATCGCTTTATCGCTACGTCATCGTCATCGTCATCGTCACGCTTCAGGCGGAGGGGAGGCTATTCAACCTTTCCATGCAGATGTCATGCGTGCGCGTTGTTTGCGCCAACAGAACCGCGGCCGAGACAAGCTCTTCGTCAGCGCCGTAGATATGAAATAGTCCATCCCCGGGCTCGACCTGCTGACCCACTGTGGCGAGAAGATCCACGCCCGCGCCGAGGTCCGCTGGAGCGCCGGCTTTTCGAGCGATTCCGCCGATGGCCCAGCCGTCGATGCCGGATACGATTCCCCTTTGCTGCGCCACGACCGTCTGACGATACCCAGCCGGCGAAGCTGGTGGTACTCGCCGGCCTTGGCTATCGATAATCCTTTCGAATGCACTACGCGCCCGGCCGGAGTAAAGCAGCGACTCTGCAAACTGCCGCCCCTTGGAAACAGTGCCAATGGACGGCGCCCACGCAAGTATCTCCGCCGCGAAACGGAGTGCTTTTTCCCGCAGGTCGGCGGGTGCGTCCGGATCGTTGTCCAGGACCTGCTTCACGTCACGCACCTCCAGTGCAGGTCCGATGCCCCGCCCGATCGGGCCGCTGCCATCGGTGACCATCGCCTTTACGTGCAGCCCCAAGCCCGCTGCCACATATTCGAAAAGGTTACCTAAAGTGCGCGCTTCGTGTTCGTCCTTGAGTTTTGCGTTCGGGCCGTAAGGAAGATCGATGATGACGTGAGTGGATCCGGCCGACCACTTCTTGGACAGAATCGACGCCACGGACCAGCGGTTCGAGTCGAGGCCCAGCGGTCTGGTAAATGCATTGATCCGGTCGTCAATCAACGAGTGATTCAGCCGTCCGTTCCACGCAATACAGGCGCGCGCTTCACTGACGCAACGACGTACCTCTTCGCTCGTGAGATCGACACGTGCAACCGTTTCCATCGCGTCGGCAGTGCCTGCGGCAGAGGTGATCGCTCTCGATGACGTCTTCGGCATTGCAAGCCCGAACGCCGCCACAATGGGTACGACGATCAACGTAATCCGGCTACCCGGAACGCCACCCATTGAATGCTTGTCAACGAGGATTGGCTCGTCCCATTCGATCCGGGGCGACAGCTTGCACCTGACCCTTGCTAGCGCAAGCACTTCGGCGTCGGACAGGTTTTGCGACGCGTGCAAGAGGAACGCGTTGATATTCCGGTCCGAGTAACGCAGTGCAAGGATGTCGTCGAGCACTGCACCATATTGAGCTTCGTTCAGTTCATCGCCTGCAATCTTTGCCTTCAACGCGCGCATGCTGGGCGCAGCGGGCTGTGTGGCGCGGCCGAGCGCCGCGACGAAACGTTCTATCCCTTGCTCAAGCGTGCCGTCATTGAGCACCTTCAGGACCTCGACATCCGCGGAGGTCGGTTCGACCTGACGCGTTACGCGTTTTAAAACCTCGTCCGGCGTTTCCCTGCCTCGTCCGAGAATTCGCGCGGCCAGCACGGAAGCTGGCGCGCTCACTTCGACAATCACCAGTCGCGGCACGCGGCGTGAAAGCTCGTCGATCATTGCCCGCGATCCGTTCGCGATGACGTGTTGCCCCCGCGAAATCGGATGGAGGAGTTCACGGCGCAAACCGTATCTCAGTCCGTGTGCCGACCAGGTAATCAGGAATTCCCCTTGGCCGTCGAGACGCGCGAACTCAGTTTCATTAAGCGCTTCGTGATCTTCACCCGGGGAGCCGTGAGGGCGGGTGACGACCCGACGCGCAAAGACGAAATCGCTTAGGACTTCACGCGCTCCGTCAATCAGAGAGTCTTTACCGGCGCCGCTCGGGCCGACCACAAAGAAGAAAATTCCATCGGACATAAGGGGGTTACTCCGCCTCGTCCAGACCGATATCAACGCACACGGAGGCCTGGTTGATCTTGCTTGTGGAGATATAGTCGACGCCCGTCCTGGATATTTCCCCGATCGTCGCGAGATTAATACCGCCAGACGCTTCAAGCTTCGTACGGCCATTGACCAACTCCACGGCCTTCGTCATTTCCGCTACCGACATGTTGTCGAGCATGATGACGTCAACGCCGGCTTCCAGCGCTTCCTCGACCTGCTCGATGCGATCGCATTCCACCTCGAGCTTCGTCAATACCGGCAGATGCCGGCGCGCACGCTGCACAGCCTTCTTGATCCCGCCGCAAACCGCAATGTGATTGTCTTTAATCATCACGCCGTTATCAAGCCCGAGGCGATGGTTCAAGCCCCCGCCACAAGTCACCGCGTGTTTCTCCAGCATGCGCAAACCGGGTGTGGTCTTGCGTGTGTCGATCAGCCGTGCACGCGTTCCTGCGACCGCCTTGACGTACTCGGCCGTGAGATTGGCAATGCCGGACATGCGTTGCACGATGTTAAGTGCCGTGCGCTCGGCGGTCAGCACGCTTCGTGCATTGCCCTTTACGTCAAGAAGCACCGCCCCCTTCTTTACATGGTCACCGTCCTTGACGCGTACGACGACGTCGAGCGTTGAATCGTAGCGCTTGAATACACGGGCTGCGACGTCGATACCCGCCACGATCAGGTCTTCGCGAGCATTCATGAAGAATGCACCCGTTTCGTCCGCTTCGATCATGACCTGTGCGGTGAGGTCACAGTACCCAATGTCTTCGGTCAGCCACATGTCGATCAGGCGATCCGTTTGAAATACGTCGTACATTGTCAGTCTCCGAGTGTATAAATAAAAAAGCGTGTTTCTTGCTCGACAGGGGCATCGGCAGAGGTGTTCTTTGCCCTGACGTCGAACATTACAAAATGTCGGACTACGAAATAGATAAGATTTAATGCGTAATAGTGAAAAGCCCGCTAAGGCGTCTTAGTGGAATTGATGCACTGGTTGCTTCAGCCTGCAATTACAACGTCTACGCTCAAAGACTGCTCCGAGCCATGACGTTGAGCGCGTCAAAAACATATTGGCGGCGGTGACGATCCCGCCGCTCGCCTGAGCCGGTATCGCGTTTGCGTCGACAACTAATGGCAAGTACTCGCGAGCGACGTGCCCTAAGCCAACTCTTCTTGACTCCATTCCTGCAGCACAGGCCGGCCGGAGCGCCGGCGAAGGAATCTGCCCGATACCCAAAGTCCCGGTCATCTGGTCGACTCCTTCTAAGCGCGGCGTCTGGTGGCGTTCGATATCTAAAAGTCTAGTGTTCACATTATAATTTGGCAAGATATCTAAGTATATTTTTGTTGGTGCACGTGTGCTTTAGTTTGGTGAAAACCCTAATTAAATGCGTCATTTAAGGGAATACCCCATCTAAACGGACTTGCCGAGAGATAACTTTTTCCAAGGAAAATGCAATGTGTACACTCGATATGATCTTGTTTGACCAAGGTCGGCAACGACCCGCTTGAGAGCAGCAGGAAGCGAGAGCGTGAAGCACGCTCGGCAGCAGGGCACCAATCTGAAAAAACACCAAAGAACGCGAAGAGAACTATCAAGTATCTGAGCTTCGTGCCGTACACCGCTAAGTACACTTCTATATAAAGACCTCATGAAACGGCTTACATTTCAGCAACAGTTGTGGATTCCTTTAGCGCTTTCCCTGATTTGCCTGATCTCTGTGGCGGGCTTTGGGGCATACCAGACTCGCGAGGTCCGCCTGCAAGAAAGGCAGCATTCGTTGAAGGATGCGGGAGATATCGCGATGAGCATCACGCGACGCTACGCGGCGCTGGCCGCTGACGGAACGTTATCGACGCCTGAGGCGAAGAAGCAGGCACTCGCGCAATTGCGGGCAATCCGTTACGGCACTGACGGATACGTATCTATCGTCGATTCAGATTGCCACGCGGTCATGAACCCTTCGAAGCCGGAGACGGAGGGTAAATACTTTGGCGACTATCAGGACTCCAACGGGAAGTATGTGTACCGTGCGATGGCCGAAATCGCGAAGGGTTCTGGCGATGGGTTCGTCGACTACGCCACTCCCCGGCTTGGTTCGAAGGAACCCGTACGCAAGCGCAGCCACATTGCAACCTTTAAACCTTGGGACTGGTCGTTCGTGACGGGCGCCTATCTGGACGATATCGACGAGGCATTCAATGCATCGCTGCGCCAGTTGGTGGTGCTCGTTGCGCTTATTGCTGCCGTGCTGTCTGGGGTTGTGTACTTCGTGAACCGCAGGTTGAATCGGTCGCTGGGCGGCTCGCCTGAATATGCGGCCCTGGTCGTGAGCGCGACTGCGGGTGGTAATCTGGCGCAACACATAGACCTGCAAGCCGGCGATCGAGGCAGCCTTCTGTTCAGGCTGCAGGAGATGCAGGCGCAACTGCGTCAGGCCGTGGTTGCAATCATCGGCGCGGCGCAGTCCATTGGAACGTCCACGGACGAGATATCGTCAGGCAATTCGGACCTGTCACGAAGAACCGAAGAACAGGCTGCGTCGCTGGAAGAAACTGCTGCGAGCATGGAGCAGCTCACGTCTGCGGTGAGACAGAATGCCGACAACGCACGGCAAGCTTCAGTACTGGCCGGCGATGCATTCTCCATTGCCAATCGCGGCAACGAAGTCGTCTCGGAAGTCGTCGCGACCATGGACGAGATCACCGATAGTACGAAACAGATTGGAGAGATCCTCGGCATGATTGAAGGGATCGCTTTCCAGACCAATATCCTTGCACTCAATGCGGCGGTCGAGGCCGCGCGAGCGGGCGAACACGGCAGGGGTTTTGCTGTTGTTGCATCCGAAGTTCGCAATCTGGCGCAGCGCTCCTCGATCGCTTCCAAAGACATCAAGCGACTGATCGATCATTCGAATGGCCGCGTTCAGAGCGGCGCCACACTCGTCGATAATGCCGGCCAGTGCATGAAGGAGATCCTGGTTTCAGTTCAACGCGTCACTGCGATCATGAAGGAGATTGCGTCGGCTTCCGAGGAGCAAAGCGACGGCATTGAACAAGTCAACAAGGCCGTCACCCAAATGGATGAAGTCACGCAACGAAACGCGGCGCTGGTTGAAGAGGCGGCAGCGGCTGCCGTGTCAATGCGCGAGCAGGCTCATGGGCTGGTAGAAAGTGTTGCTGCGTTTCGGGTTAACTAAGCTCGGATTTGGTGCCTTGAGTTTCGCTGCAACCAGCGTTGCGGCGAAACTCGCTTAGCGATAGTTCAGTCCAAACCTCGACCCGCTTTAAGAAATCCCTTCTGGCGGCGCGACCTTCCCCAAGACCGGATACATGCGTGCGACCTCCTGAAGGTCCGCTTCCATTTCGGCCACCAGCCACTCCTTCACCCGCTCCACATGCGGTCGTGCGGGACGTTGGCCACTGATCAGTTCGTAGTGACGGCCCGTTATGACAACGTGCCGGGAAGCCGGAACCAACTGTCCGGTTCGCAATGCATGAGACACGCCGGACACCCAGCCTAGCGCTATGCCACGGCCGATCATGGCGGTCTGGAGCACCAGCGCATAGTCGGAGAAGATCAGCGGGTCATCCGGCACTGTCCCGGCCATGCCGACGCGTTCGTGGAAATTTTCCCAATTGATTGTTGTCGGCACTAACTCGATCAGCGTGTGCTTGGGCAAATCACGCGCGTGATCAAGCGGCCCATGATTCTCAAGATAGGACGGACTGCAAACCGGCACGATGACTTCCGGCGTGAAGTTCCATCCTTGCTGGGATTTACGTCGCTGGTCCGCTGGGCGTAACGCGAGATCGGCTTCATCGGTGGTGCCCTGAAGGACACCGCTGATTACATCGAAACGCAAGCTGATTTCAGGAAACGCGCTTTGAAAGCGTTGGTATCTCGGCATTAGCCAGTACGCAATGAAAGCGCTGGAGAGCGACAGGGTGACTGTCTGCGTGCGCTGCTGCCGCTGCTTGATATCGGTTACAGAACGCTTGATATGCCCGAAGCCCTCATTCACACCGCGTTCGAGCAACAGCCCGTCGTCCGTCAGCACGAGCCCGGCGCGCGAGCGAACGAACAACTGAGTGCCTAGCGCTTTCTCCAGTCTCACGATCATTCGACTGACGGCGACCTGCGTCACGTTCAGTTCATTTGCCGCGCGGGTAATGCTTTTCTCCCGGGCGACGACCTCGAACACCACCAGCGAATTCATTGACGAGCCGAAGTTGCGTAGCGTATCCATAACATTATGTTGGGATCGAAAGAGCAAATGTCATTTGACGGAATTTAATGCGCTGCCTATGTTCTAGCTATTCAAACACGGGTCAAAGCAGGCGTCGATAACCATAACATTCTGTCTGGGTCCGTGCATTGGATGTTTGAAAAATGACAGCGTGCGTGCCCGCCAACCCATCCATTCCATCCATTCCCCAAGCCAAAGTGAGTTCAATGACCCGTCCTCCACGGAGCCACGACCCGTTGCTGCAGCCGCTGCGGATCCGACACCTGGTGTTGAAAAACCGGATTATGAGTACGAGCCACGCGAGTGGTTTGACGGAAAACGGTTTGCCGCTCGAACGCTACCAGCGTTATCACGAAGAAAAGGCCATTGGGGGGATTGGGCTGAGCATGTTCGGCGGCTCGTCGGTTGTGAGCCGCGACAGTTCCAACGTGTTCGCGCAGATCGATCTCACCGATGATCGGATCATCCCGTGTTTTCAGGCGTTTTCCGAGCGAATGCATAAACATGGCGCTGCGCTGATGTGCCAGCTTACCCACATGGGGCGGCGGGGAAGTCCGTACGCATCGGACTGGTTGTCGACTATTGCGCCGTCGCGAGTGCGCGAGACGCTGCATCGAAGCATTCCACGCGAGATGGACCACAGCGACATTGCACGCACCATCCGCGACTTCGGTCATGCGGCCCGGCGTTGCAAGGACGGGGGGCTCGACGGTGTTGAAACCCTGGCTGGCGGGCACTTGATCGGGCAGTTTCTCAGCCCCATGACTAACCGGCGGACCGACGAATATGGCGGTTCCATTGAAAATCGATGCCGCTTTGTGCTTGAGGTTCATGAAGAGATCCGCCGGCAGGTGGGCACTGACTTTATCGTCGGTATTCGCTATGTCATCAACGAGGCGCTGGAAGGCGGCCTGACTTCCGCCGACGCGCTGACGGCGGCCAAAATACTCGAAGCGTCGGGCTTGATCGACTTCTTCAACGTGGTCTACGGGCGCATGGACACGGCGGCCGCGCTTGCCGATGACAACATGCCGACCATGTACGCCAAGTCAGCGCCGTGGTTGCCGGCAGTCGCCGCGTTCAAACGCGAAGTGTCGTTGCCGGTGTTCCATGCAGCGAAGATCGCCGACCTTGCCAGCGCGCGTTATGCAGTGTCGGAAAACATGCTCGACCTGGTTGGCATGACGCGTGCACATATCGCCGATCCGCATATTGTTAAGAAGCTGATCGACGGCGAAGAGGATCGCATCCGACCCTGCGTGGGCGCATCATTTTGCCGTGCTCATCAATCTGCGTGCATTCACAATCCGTCAACGGGACGCGAGACCTGGATCGCACACGAGGTTGATCGAGCCCAACGCTCCGGCCGCAAAGTGGTGGTGATCGGCGGAGGCGTGGGCGGTCTCGAAGCCGCGCGCGTTGCTGCGCGGCGCGGGCATCAAGTGGTGTTATTCGAAGCGGCTCCCAAGCTTGGCGGTCAGGTCTTGCTTGCGCACACGGGGAGCTGGCGTAAGGACCTGATCGGGATCGTGGACTGGCGGGCGAACGAGCTGGATCGTCTGGGCGTGGATGTCAGGACCGGCGCCTATGCCGACGCTTCCGTAGTGCTGGCTGAGCATCCCGACGTTGTGATTGTTGCGACTGGCGGGATGCCCGATCTCGATGATTTGCCGGGGAACGAACACTGTACCTCGGCCTTCGATGCGCTGACCGTGCACGTCCCTGCATCAGGAAGCGCGATCGTGTACGACGGTACCGGCCGGCATGTGGCGGCAACATGTGCCGAGCGTTACGCGCAAGCTGGCATCGAAGTAGAGCTGGTCACGCTGGACGGATGTTTTGGCGAGGAACTGGCGGGACGGGGAGATCATATTGGCTGGCTGCGTCGTTTCAACGAATTGAAGGTTGCCCTGCGACACAATTTGCGGCTCCAGCGGGTAGAGCGTCTGCCTGGCAACAAATGCCGCGCCTGGTTCACGCATGAACTGACTTCGGAGCCGGTTTGCATGGATGCGGATCATGTTGTGGTCGAGCGCGGCATGATGCCCGTCGACGATCTGTTTCATGAGCTGCGCAGCGAGTCAGTGAACGAAGGGAAAGCCGACCTTGATTGCCTCTTGCTCGGCAAGGCTCAACCGTGGATGACTGAGGAGCCTGCTGGTTACGAACTGTATCGGATTGGTGATGCGGAATCGTCGCGGAACATTCATGCGGCAATCTTCGATGCTTTCCGCCTCGTGCGAACCATGTAGTGTCCCGCGAGGATCAACCGGTTTAACGCAATGAATATGATTCGGATGTCGAACTATTATGAACCAGTCGATTTTTAAAAATTGATCGTTTATTTGCGAAAGCTATTGTGCTTCGCTTGAGCAATTGATTTGGGAGACGTTTTGATGAGCACACACTGCAAGTTGGACCGGATCGACCTGAGAATTCTTTCTCGCCTACAGACGCATGGTCGTATTACTAACGTTGAGCTTGCCGATGCTGTCGGCCTATCCCCCAGTCCTTGCCTGATTCGCGTGAAGCGCCTTGAGAGCGCGGGCTATATCGCGGGTTATGCCGCGCAGATCCTGCTGGAGAAAATGGGCGACGTCCAGAGTGTGTTCACACAGGTCACGCTCGCGGACCACCGGCGTGAGGATTCTACGCGCTTCGTCGCGGCCATTCGCGAGGTGGACGAAATTGTTGAATGCCATCTGGCGAGTGGCGGCTATGACTACTTGCTCAAGTTTGTCACCCGCAGCGTCGGGCACTATCAGAGCCTGATTGAGGACTTGCTGGCGCGGAACATCGGTATTGAAAAGTACTCTAGTTACGTCATGATCAAGTCGCCGATCATGAAGAATGCTTATCCGCTGGAGACCTTGTTTTCACACAACTATTTCTGATCAAGCCGGCCGACCTCAGCCAGTTGAGTGCTCTGGTCGCGTTGTGCCGCGAAAGGCGTATTCGTTAATTCCCGCTCGCTTGGCGCTTGCGTCGTGCGCTTGCTCAATCACTTGACCAGATCGTCCAGGCGCCGGTCATCAATGCCGGCAGGTTCCAGATGAGCGACCACATCGGCTGCCTGGAATATCGATCGCACCGCGTCTTCTGCATGGTCTCCAATGCTGTGGCCTTGTTCAACCGACATGGCTCCGTCCACCTCGACGTGGAATTCCACGAACACCCGGTCGCCGCCATGTCGAGTGCGGATGTCATGCACGCCCTGAACGCCTTCGCAACCCAGCACGGTGGCCCGGATCCGCTCGCGGTCCGAGGTGTCGAGTTCCCGGTCGAGCAGCTGAATCAACGCTTGCTGTGCCATGTCCCGCGCATTCCATAGCATGTAGCAGGAAATGGCCAACGCACCTATTGCGTCCGACCGGGTCCACGCAAAAAAGCGTTCAAGCGCGAGCGCGACCAGCACGGCAATGTTCACCGCAACGTCGGTGACATAGTGCGCCCGGTCCGCGGCAATGGCTGTCGACCCGGTTCGTTTGACGACATAGGTTTGCAACGAAACGAGTCCGCCTGCAGCGATCAGGCTGGCGATGATTACCCATAAACCGAAGCCCATGTCGGTGAGCGGTTGCGGGACGAACAGGCGCTGGATCGATTCAATTCCCAGTCCCACGGCCGCGCCCGTGAGCAACAAGGCTTGCACCAGCGCGGCTACGGCTTCCGCTTTGCCATGTCCATAACGATGACCCCGGTCGACAGGACGCCCTGCATACCGGACGCCTGCGAAGGTGACGAAGGACGCGACGACATCGACCAGGCCGTCGGCCGCAGAGGTGAGCAGCGCGATCGAGCCCGTCGCAAGCCATGCCCAGGCCTTGACGCCGACCAGGGTGAGCGCGACAGCGAGCGCCATGATCGAGGCGAACCGGCGCAGCTTTTGATTCGACAGGTAATCGGACATGGGCGCGCGTCTCGCTTCTCGTTCAGGCTTCTCGCTTAGTAAGCCGTCATGCTACGACACTCGCATGCAAACGCTGGAAATGCACGGCTTGGCATTGGATGAACGAGCACTTGCATGAGGCGCGCGTGCGAGAAGCTGGCGCAACGCCGCTTTACTCACCGGTCGGCTTGCTTGAATTCGTCGGAGCCCCCGTGCTCAGGATCTTTAGATTACGAATCCGCCTGAAAGTAGGATTGTCATGCAGCAAGCGGGCGGTGATATGCGCCACGGCGGCTTCACCGAGAAGATAATCAGGCACGCCGGAGACCGTATGGTGAGTCATGTGCTGATTGTAAGATTCAGGTGCTTCGGCCGAGCTGTAGAAAAAATCGACTTCGTAAGTTGCCAAATTGAACTCCAATGGTGTGATCAATCGTTAGACAACCATTGATTTCATCGATTCTATCAAGAGGTGGCAATGAGCGAGCGCGACGGTGCGCCAAGCGAAATGTTTTAATCGGGTGGGGAGAACTGGCGGTGTCGGGCAAGGTTGATCAGGTTTTTGGGCGCACCCGCGGGGAATGAGTCTGCAGGGACTTGTTAAGCATCTGATTGATTCGTTCCCGTTGTTTCGGTGTTTCCGTACTTAAAATGGCTCCGAAAGAGACGAAACAGGGCGTATTTCGCACTTCATGACTAAGGCGCGAAAAAGGTGCTTAAAAAGAATTGCCTTTGTTCGCCCGATTTGTGTTCCCCTGAAGGGGGCACCCATTGCGTCGATATCAGTCGCGGGTGCCGGTCGTGCAGCGCTGCTGCACGACGGCCAAAGGAGAAGTCAGTACAAATGAATCGCCAGATCGTAGAAGAGTTGCTAGCCGGGCACGGAGAAGGGAAGTTGGTTGTAAGCCATCGCATACATGGCACTGACTTCGAAGTCATGGTTTCGCTGTTGCAAGCATCGGGAAACACGTTTGTCCGGGATTATTGTGCGCGGGCGCCCATTCTTGCTGGCACAAGCGGACTAAGCGATGCTGTCGCGAAGACCTTTACGGCCGTGCATACCGCCATTAATGGCGACCTGAAAGCCAAACCTGCAGGCATGTCCTTGTTCAAGTTTGTTTCGGATCCGACCCGGCGCGATGTGTTCGTCCGTCCATTCGACTAAAGCGTCGCCACGTTATCGGGCTTGCCGTTCATGCAAGGCCCGCGCTGGGCATCGCGCCTTGAGCGGCAGGTTCGGTCACGATCAAACCGTTGAGGCCGTTGCAGGCCGCGCCATGCACGCAATGGCCTCGTTTGAGCACTGTGTCGTCCAGTGGATGCGTCGCCTGCTGGCGGTGCAAATGGTTTTTCGCCAGAGCGGCACAGCCGCCTGGCAACCCACAGAGAAAAATGATGGATCTTCGAACCGTTAAAGAAATTGCAAAATTGAAGGCTCAGGTCGGGCCGTTGCAAAGGCAGTTCGCCGAGCGGTTGAATGCCGCCGTGGTGCAGGCCAAGAGCACGGCGGTCGCCGAATTCAAGAACCACTTTATCAAAGGCGGGTTCACGGCAGCTGGCGAGGCGAAGCGATACACCGCGGCCTATGAGGGCATGCAATTTTCGCTGGAGATTGCAGAGACGCGAGGAACGCTCTCGCTTTGCGAGTTTCACCTGGTGCCCCCCGCATCGATCAACGAAGCAAAGCTGACCGTGCACATGATTCGTAAAGGTCCGCCATCGTCTGGACGGCCCTTGGCTGCGGAAGAGACAAACTTGCTTCTCGATGCAGAGCGGAACCTGGCTGAAGCCCGGGCAGCACTTTCGTCGGCGGCGCCCGAGTTCTGTTTTATGGTTGTTGAAGAAGAAAATCCGGAATTGCCCACCGTTGATGTGGTGCTCGAAAACAGGCCCGTATTCGATACATTCGGTGAATTTCTCGTGAGCGTTTATCCGCAATAATTTTTCCGCAAGTCGCGGTAGTGCGGGGCGCTCTCTAGCGTCTCGCTTGTTCGACCGTCAATTCACTGGTGGGTATTCACGGTGATTTCCCGGTGAACGGTCAGGCTTGCATGGCAAGCACAATTCCTTCACTTAGCCGAAACCTCGTCAAGCATTACAACGTGGCGTGCTTCCGTGACATCGTCCGCCGGAAACAAACATTCAATACGCAGCTCCTGCGCGGCGATCGTCTGCGGAGTTCCTACAGTCGTGACCATGGAAAAATAACTCAGCACTTCATCGTCTTTGACGAAGCTGATGGGGATGACTGGCATGGTGCGTGTAGCGGGCGTGGCGTTCATCGCATGAGGCGATTTCCACGCTGTCTGGACATCGGGGTAGGCGAGGAGATCCGCGAGTAATCCTTGGGTTTTGTCATCAATGACGCGCCCCACGGATTCACGATAAACCCGCTGGATCAGGCTTTTTGCCACATCCTCCCAGTTGGCAACAAACGGGCGCATGCCTTCCGGGTCGAACATGAGATGCAGCATGTTGCGAGGGCTCTTGCGCGCAGACAGGTCGATAAAGCAATTGAAGAACCGTGGCGAGGATTCATTGGTCATGAGCACGTTCCAATAACGGTCCATTACCATCGCAGGAAAAGGTTCGTGCTGACGCAAGATGCGCCCTAGCGCGTTGGTCACACTCTGCATTTCGAGTGCGCCCCACGCGGTTTCCTGATAGATGGGAGCGTAGCCGGCCGCTAGCAATAATGGATTGCGTTCACGAAGAGGAATGTCCAGCGCCTGGGCTATATCCAGCAACATTTGACGGCTCGGAACGCTGCGCCCGCTTTCAATAAAACTGATGTGCCGTTGCGAGACGCCCGCATCAAGTGATAACTCAAACTGGCTTCTGCCGCGCATGTCGCGCCATTGGCGCAGCAGCAAGCCGAGCTCGCTGGCAGGTGGCTTTGCGTTGAGGCGTGGGGAATTCATGGGTCTCTCATTGGCAACAGGATTCAGGTCATTGTTCAGGAGCCACCGCGCGGGACATATAAGAATAACGCCTACGTTCGCGGTTTTTAATTCAGTGCACAAGAATACGCTTAACTCGATAAGTCGCAGCAACGACTGCAATCGCGCAGGGTTCGGCGCGAACCGATCCATGCGCGATCCTTTCGTCAGGCAGCCGTCCATGCCTGCGCCTTAAAGCGCTCTTCTACAGGCGTGCCAGCCATGTTCGTCGTGGTGGCGGCCATGGTGGACACACCAATGCTCGTGATGACTTCGAAAACCTGAAGCGCTGAATACCCCGCAGAAGTAAAGTTTTCGATGTCTTCCTGGGATACGTTCCCTCGTTTTTGGATCAAGGCCCGGCTCATGCCCGACAGGGCCGCGTACTTCGGATCATCCGGCAATCTCCCTTCGCGGATCGCTTTGACGTCCGACTCCTTCATGCCGTCCTCAAGCGCAAAGGTGGAGTGAGCCGCAACGGTCCACGGGCATTTGATCGTGACCGCGTTGGTGAGCAGCAGAACCTGCTTTTCGCACTCGTCCAGGCTTCCGCCGTGAAAGCTTGAGAAGCTGGCTGCAAAGCCGTTGAGGAGCACGGGGTTGCCTGCCATGGTCGCCATCACGTTTGGTAAGAATCCAAACTTCTCTTCCAACGCACGCAATGTGGGTTTGGATTTTTCCGGCGCCGATTCGATTGTGTGAAGTGTAAAACTATGCATTCCTAACTCCTTTACCATTGATTGAACGAAATGTGTCTGTATCTCCATGCGACGCTTTTTTTAAACGCGGGTACCGCAAGCAGATGACTGCAATCTTAGCGATCGCACGAATACGTTCAATTACCTCGGATGTAATAACGGTCGATCCACGCCCGCGGCTAGCGGCTGTTTAGCAGCTGCTTAGCGGCGCAGAGTTCGCTCAAGAGAGGGGGTTAGTCAAGCAGATAGAGTGGAGAAAACCGGGAGCGGCGCTGACGTTCCCGGTGAGTGCCGACAGGACGCTACCCCTTAGGCTGCTCCAGCGACGACTTCAATTCCTTGGCCGCCTCTTCAATTCGCTTCGTCACAATGGCATACGCTTCGGTTTGGGCCTGCTGTGTTTTTTGAGCGATTTCCTGCATATCGGCGAGGGCCTGGTGCAGTGCCTTTTGAACGACTTCGGTCGGATTGGATGAAGCTTTGGCCGGCGTGGTGGCGTACTGCTGCGCAATGCCCTGGAAGTCGTTGAGGGCCCGGCGCAGAATTTCGATCTGTTTATCTCGAAGCGCTTCCATGCCGCCGAATGCGACGCGGTTCGCGGCCGCCAGTGCTTCGACGTCCTTTCTGCGCGCATCCAGGATTGCCTGCACGTCGAATCCCGGAAGTTTGTACTGCTGGAACATCGCGGAAAACTGACTGAACGGGTCGCTGTACTCGGGCTTTGTCATGTGCCTCTCCCTAAGATATGTTCACGTTCGCGGAAACGTCGACGCTCCTCAGGCGTAGAGGGTGGCGCCCAACGCTCTTTCGATAGTACAGGCTAACGATCTTTGCTGAATCCAAGGGAAAACGCGCACAGGTCGACAATCTGCGTTTAGCTGATTGTCAGAAAAGATCATGTGGCAGGCGTTAATCCGCGTGACCTTAGCCAATCTCGGAGTGTGTAGCGTCCTGCACCACCAGCGGGTATCCGCCTGAATCGGCGCCGCCGCCGTTTCGAGCGTTGCGTCGCGCTGCCCCGGGCGCAACCCCCGTGATTCGCTTGAATGCGCGGCTAAAGGCGGCTTCGGAGTCGTATCCAAGGGAGCTTGCCAATTCCGCAAGCGATGAATCCGTCTCTCGCAACCGCGTAAGCGCCGCCTGCATTTTCCACCGCATGGCGTAGTGCATGGCCGGTTCGCCGATGAGTTGCGTGAAGCGCGCGGAAAACGCCGAGCGTGACATGCCGACTTCGTCTGCCAGCGATGCCACCGTCCAGTTGCTTGCCGGATCGCGATGAATCATCGTAATGGCTCGCCCGATCTGCTTGTCGCGTATTGCGCCGAGCCATCCCGTCTGCGCTTGGTGAGCATTGGCGATCCAGGACCGGATAGCCTGGATGACGAGAATATCGGCTAGCCGTGTGATGACAGTTTCCCCTCCCGGGTTCAGATGCTGCGCCTCGGCCGCGATGAATCGCAGCGTGCTCTGGATCCACTCTGTTTCCGGCGATTTCCATGTATCGACGCAAATCAGCCGGGGCAACAGGCGAATCAGTTGATGCGCTGCCGGGTGGTCGAAACGCACGACGGCGCAGATCATGGTCGTGGCCGCGCCGCCTTCTCCGTGGCGAAGAACTTCATAGCGATTGCTGATTGCATCGCGCGGCAGATCGAAGAGTTTTCCTGCCGGGACGCCCGCGTGGCTCATCAGCCGATGTCCCGCACCGTGCGGAACGAGGGCGAGATCGCCGGGGCGCAGCAAGCGAGGCTCGACGCCGTCCACTTCGAGCAGACACTCGCCAGCCGTGACGACGTGGAACATCAGGCACTGATCGAACGCCGGGAGTTCGAGGGCCCATGGAGCGGTGAATTCCGACCGGCAATAAAAAGTGCCGCTCATGCGCAGGAAGTGGAGCGCTTCGCCGAGCGGATCGTCGGGTGCGGGCAGGTCGGTCATGGGAAATAGTGTAATTCAGCCGGTTGCTGCTGCGTGCCAGTTCGTCCATTTCACTGGACGAATGAGCATTAAATCAAGACGTAATGTCATTGTTCGTCTTTAGAGTTCACATTACGCTGGATTCACGGTCGCCGCACGGTGCGGTGCTTATCTGGAGGAATTGACCAGCTACAAATCCCATTTTGGTGCTCGGAAGCACGGGCAAGACAGGCCGTCGGATAGTGGCGCGTCTTGCCGCCCGCAATCTCCCCGTGCGGCACGGTTCGCGGGCCGCCACGCCGCCGTTCGACTGGAATGATTACTCCCACGTGGGCACCCGCGCTCAAGGGCGTCAGCGCCGTCTACATCTGCTTCTACCCGGATTTGTCCGTCGCTGGGGCGACCGGCGCAATCCAGTCGTTCACCGATCTGGCTGTGTCGAGCGGCGTCCGGCGTCTCGTGCTGCTGTCCGGGCGCGGCGAGCCGGAAGCACAGCGCTGTGAAGACCTTGTGCGCAATGCCGGCGTCGACTGGACGCTGCTGCGCGCGAGCTGGTTCGCGCAGAACTTTAGCGAGGCGCATTTCCTGGAGCCGATACGCGACGGCGAGCTTGCATTGCCCGTTGGGAACATTGGCGAGCCGTTTGTCGATGCTGACGATATAGCCGACGTCGCGATAGCTGCGCTGACGCAGAACGGCCATGCCGGACAGCTCTACGAACTAACCGGCCCGCGTCTGGTGACCTTCGCCGAAGCGGTCGCGGAGATTGCCCGAACATTCGGGCGATCGATCCGGTTCACGAGGCTGTCCATGACGGAGTACACGGAAGCGCTTGTGGAAGCCGGGCTTCCGGCACAAACAGTCGAGCTTATCCACTATCTCTTCACGGATGTACTGGACGGCCGAAATGCCTCCGTGGAGGACGGTGTCATTCGCGCACTTGGGCGGCCTCCGCGTGATTTCAGCGCCTACGTGCGGGAGACGGCGGCAACGGGGATCTGGAGCCGCGAAGAAGCTTAGTTGAGTCTTCTCAGTCTCTCCCGTTTGGCAATCCGGGCGAAGCTTTTGCGAGCGATTCAAACATTTTCATGACGTCGCAAGGAGTCAACTCGCAGTCGTAAGCAGGCGATACAAAGATAATTTGAGCTTGTACCGTACGTCCTTCGCTTTGATCTCATGTGCGGGCCCCTTTGATGACAACGAGGAGTCTCAATGAAAATTCGACGGTCTTAAGGGGAGAGATTAAAGTCGGATAACTAAGTATTTGGAGTTTAAGCGTTGCCTTGGCATGTTTAACAACGGATAAAAAATCAATGCTCGAAACAGAAATGATGGAGTTTGTCCGGCGGACTTCCGAGATGTATCCGCCGGACACGGCCACCATGACAATTGCCGAGCAACGCGTTCTCTACGACAACTACGCAAAGGCGTTTACGCCTGCGCTGCCCGATGGGTTGCTCATTGAAACGAGCGCGCTCGATTCTGTCGCGGGACATCGCATTCCCTTGCGCTTGTACCGAACGACGAACGGCACGGCTCAAGCCGGCACCGTGCTGTACTTCCACGGCGGCGGTTTTGTGCTCGGCTCGCTTGATAGCCATGAAGCTATCACCGCGCGCCTTGCGGCCGATACCGGCATGCACGTGATCGCCGTTGATTATCGGCTCGCACCCGAGCACCCCGCGCCCGCCGCGCACGAAGACTGCATCGAAGTGACACTCGCAGCAATCAATGCCATGTTGCCCTTTGCGGGACTGCCCGCCAGGCTCCAAATCGCCGGCGATAGTGCCGGAGGGAATCTTGCCGCTAGCGTTGCAACCATTCTTCGTGACCGGGGAGTTGCCGGCGTGACGGGGGTGGTGGCGATCTATCCAGCGCTTGGACGGGAACCGGAATTGCCCGCGCGCGATACCGAGGCTGACGCCCCAATGCTCACGCTTGCCGACGTCCACGCTTACCGCGAACTTTACTGGCAGGACAGGGTGCCTTATCCGCAGATTTCGCCACTCGACGCACCTCACTTCAGCGGACTACCGGCGACATTAGCCGTTGGCGTTGAACATGATCCTCTGCGTGACGATGCCCGCGTCTATATCGAACGCATTCGCGCGGCGGGTGGGGAAGGCTATTTTTGGCTCGGGGAAGGACTGGTACATGGATGTCTGCGGGCACTTGATAAGAGCCCGGGCGTGAAGCTGCTGTATCGCGAGGTCTGTGAATTTTTGACGCGTCCACAGGGGTAAGCAGCGGTAAAAATAACTCGGGCAAGCCCCGTGCTGAACCTTGCCTGGTTGATTCCTGAACGGCCACCCAAGCTTTCTCGTTACATGTCGCGACGTTTTTTCATCGACAGAAACTCAACTTAACGTTTGGTTTCACCTGTCATGAAATCGCCCCGCTAGGATGGCGGATAGACAAGAAATGGTTGCTCACCTAGGGCAATTGTTTAAAGCCGTCGTGACTACAGTCGTGAAGCCGGGCCTACCAGAGAACCACTTATAACAATATGGACAGAGCACAACGCACGCTTCTATACATTGGAGGTAAGCCGAACGAATCGCTGCTAAGTTTTCTCAGTGACCCTGCCTGGTTTGTCGTGCCGGCGATGGGGGCCGACGCAGTGGCGAAGCTTGCGCGTGAGCCTATGGCCGGGCTGCTCGATCTGACAGACGGTATCCACGACGGGAGGTTCGCCAGGGTCCAGCAACTCTCACGTTCAGTGCTGGTTGCATGGGTCGCGCTTGTATCGCAAGAGACGCTACGGCGGGCGGCTGTTCGAGACTTTATCGCTACACATTGCTTTGCTTTTGTAACGCTGCCGGCATCGCATGAGCGGATCGTAGATGTGATCGGGCAAGCCATCGATATGGAGGTTCTTCGCTCAGAGGTCGTGCTACCCGATCTTGAGGATGCGTCAGAGGATCCTTTCGGGCACGCTTTAGGGGATGCATTCGGCCACGGCGTGATAGGTTCATCTGAGGCCATGCTGGAACTTTATCGGACCATTGGAAAGGTCTCAGCCAGTGACGCCGCTGTGTTCATTTCGGGCGAGTCGGGAACCGGCAAGGAATTGACCGCGCAGATGATTCACGGGCGATCGGTCCGCCGCGACATGCCTTTCGTGGCGGTGACCTGCGGCGCTGTTGCGCCTGATCTCCTTCATTCGGAATTGTTCGGCTACGAACGCGGAGCGTTCCCAGGTGCCACGCAACGCAAGATAGGGCGAGTCGAGCAGGCGTATGGCGGAACGCTGTTCATCGATGAAATTGGCAACCTGCCGCGTGAGAGTCAGGCCGCGTTGCTGCGTTTTATCCAGGAACGCAAGATCGAACGCCTGGGCAGTCTTGAGTCCGTTGATGTAGATGTACGGTTGATCACGGCAACGCACAAGGACATGCAAGCTGCCGTCGCGGAAGGCAAGTTTATGGCGGATCTTTTCTTCCGGCTTTGCGTGCTTCAGATTGGGGAGCCGCCGCTTCGCGTGAGAGGAAAAGACATCACGGATCTTGCCGCGCACACGCTTGAACGCTTTAAAAATGAACGCGCGCGCAGGATACATGGGTTTGCTCCGGACGCGATTGCAGCGTTGCATAACTATGGCTGGCCCGGGAATGTTCGAGAACTGATCGATCGTGTCCGCCGCGCAATAGTTTTGTCTGAAGGCAAGTTCATCACCGCTGACGACCTTGAATTGGCGGAGCATGTTTCACTCGCGCCGGACTTGCTTCGCGAAGCAAGGACTTCGGCGGACAGACGGGCAATAGAGGTGGCGCTCTTCGCGCATAAGGGCCGGGTTGTCGATGCCGCTCGCATCCTTGGCATTTCGCGCGTGCATCTGCACCGGTTGATGCAGGAGCTGGGAATATCCACGCGCGCGGCGCTTGATGAAGCGGACGAGTTGAGCGATCCCAGCGACTATGAGTAAAGCTACCACAGCGTCCTGATGCAGCCGATGACCCTCTCAATGTAATTGATGGAGAATCATATGCGCCTGCTTGATTCATTCGACCACACCGCATGGATCGCCTGCGAGCGATGCGGGAACACCTATTCCGGTGGCGGCCAAGGATGCAGCCGATGCGGTAATACGCCGACCATCATGCAGCGTCTGGGGAAATTATTTTCCCCTCCGAATTCGGAGAAGGTTAGTGCGC
This sequence comes from Caballeronia eucalypticola, assembly GCF_047608185.1. Taxonomy (NCBI): domain Bacteria; kingdom Pseudomonadati; phylum Pseudomonadota; class Betaproteobacteria; order Burkholderiales; family Burkholderiaceae; genus Caballeronia; species Caballeronia eucalypticola. The sequence goes on along the minus strand of NZ_JBLKRU010000061.1, from coordinate 14,269 downwards.
GCGGCGTATTGCCTCGCACGCGGTCACGGCGCGCAGCACGCATTGCGCTTGCGTGCATGCTTTGTGCGGGTGCGCTGGTCGCTTATACGTTGACTAAACCTTATCTTACGGGCATTGGCCACACGCCGCAGATCGGAAAAATGCACTCGCCCGCAACGGGGTCGCTGGTCCAAAGCGGGCAGGTGGTGACACAAGGCGCCTCGGTCTTGCCGGCTAAGCCATCCGCGTTAAATGATCAACAGAATGCCGGCGATGAAACCACGCGAGCACAACATCCGGATGTCAATGCGTTTTATAGTGCGCTGCAGGCCGGGAATCTGTCGGCGGCACGCAGGGGTCTTGCGAGGATATCGGTGAGCAGCGAGGGTAGCAGTCAGTTGGAAAAGATGCGTACGGAACTCACCAGCCGAGAACATACTCGCGATGCGTTGCTGCACCACGCGTGGCATTGCCGTGCGCTGGGTGACTGGCAGTGTGTTGCCGACAATGCGACGCAAGCGTACGCGATCGATGCCTCTAGCTGGGAAGCAAGACATCTCGTTGCCATGGCGGCGAAGGAAACCAGCAAGGCTGATAAAGAATAGGACTTGGCGGCTTAGGCTTAAGCGGCAGATCAAGCGCTCAATGCGTCGCGTGTGCGGCTAACTTGCGCTTCGCATGATGTCGGCAAGCGCATCCTTGACCTCGTTGATCAAAGCGGGCCAGCCGCCCTGGTCCTGGCGAAACAGGTACATATCCTTGGGGTACCACGGCGAGTTGTTTCCCGTTCGATGCCAGCGCCAGTCGACTCCTGTTTGCGGCAGCATCAACCAGCATGCAACGCCCAACGCACCGGCCACGTGAGCGATCGCTGTATCGACGCAGATGACAAGATTCAGTTGCGCAACGATGGCCGCGGTATCGCCAAAATCGCGAATCTCCCGTCCCAGGCAAAGGGCGGGTTGCAGCGCCTTGCATTCATCGGCCTGCATTTCAGCATCCCCTACCTGCAGGCTGATGAAGCGAGTTCCACTCACGGACCACAGCGGCGCCAGATCGGAAAAATGGCGTAACGACCGTTGCGCGTCGTTGTCGTGCTCGGCGTTGCCTTTCCAAACCAACCCAACCCGCAAGTCGTCGCCGGGTAAGCGTGCTTGCCACTTCTCCAAACGATTGGTGAATACGCCCACATAGGGAATCCCTGCTGGAATCGACGCGACTGTTGTCCCCATGCGTAAGGGCAGGCTCATTAACGAAGCCCAGTAATCGTGTCCTTGGAGCGCTTGCGGGTCGGTGATCAGCGCGTCTATACCTTCTACCGTACGCAGAAGCGGCGCGAGTAGGGGTTGGCAGATCATCGATATCTTTGCCGCACCTTGCGCCTTGAGCAGCGACACGTAACGGACGAACTGTATGGTGTCGCCGTAGCCTTGCTCCGGCAAGAGCAACAGGGTTTTGCCGCTCAGGTCCTCACCGTTCCATTGAGGGAAGGGCAACTGCCGGTGTTCTTCAAACGCTTCCGATCGCGCTTCGTAATATTGCCAGCCTTCCGTATATTGGCCGGCGGAGAGAAGAAGCATCCCCAGGTTGAAACGGGCTTCGGCAAAGTCCGGCTTCAGTTCGAGCGCACGACGATATTCAGTTTCCGCTTGTTCATGCCGATGAAGTTTTTCGAGCGTCCCTGCGCGGTTATTCCTGATTTCTGCAGAATCTGGCATCTGTTCGAGCGCGCGGCAATAGTGCGTTTCGGCTTCATTGAACTGCCCGCATTGCCGCAATAGATTCGCCAGGTTGTTGTGCGCCAGACCATTGCGATCATCCCGTTCAAGCACGCAACGATAAGCGCGTTCTGCTGCTGTCATGTCCCCCTGTTGCCAAGCATGCCATGCTGATTCCATGAGCGGATGGTCCGTGTGTTCGCGGTCGGAGAATGTTTTCCGGTTCATAAGGCGGTCTTGTTTGCGGCAGACGTTGGCAAGCGTTACTGCTCTTGTATCAGGCGTCCCTTACAAAACGCTGACCGTGCAAAGGGGATTTAAAAATATCCAAAAAATATTTGATCACGATGGGAATAGCGGGAGGGATACGTGTGTTTGTCCCATTGCAAACCACACACTTTCCAGGAATTAAAAATGAAGACCCGTCGTGCTACGTTACTTTTGTCGATCCTTGCCAGCGCGTTCATTTCAGCCGGTGCCATGGCTCAAGAGACTCAACCTGCTAAAGGCCCTGTCAAGAACATCGTGCTGGTTCACGGTGCGTTTGTGGGTGGTTCGGGTTGGAGACCGGTCTACGATATCCTGACCAAGGACGGTTATAACGTCACCTTGGTCCAGGAACCGTTGACGTCGTTTGCGGAAGACGTGACTGCCACGAAACGCATTCTTGACCGTCAGGACGGCCCGGCTATTTTGGTTGGCCACAGCTATGGCGGCGCGATCATTACATCGGCTGGAAATGACTCCCATGTAGCGGGTCTGGTCTACATTGCTGCTCATGCGTTGGACACGGATGAAACCGAGGTTGGCAACGGCAAGAAGTTTCCGAATTCGGCCCACCCGCTTGTGAAAACACCGGATGGTTTCCTGTTCCTCGATCCGGCCAACTACCCTGGCGATTTCGCTGCGGACCTGCCGCTGAAGCAGGCTCAGTTTGAAGCCCGCGCACAGATGCCGACATCGGCCGCGGTTTTCTCGGCCCCTATGACCGATCCCGCATGGAAGGTCAAACCTAGCTGGTATATGGTCGCGAAGTCGGACAAGATCATCAATCCTGACCTGGAACGGATGTACGCGGCCCGCGCGCACAGCCATACCGTTGAGATAGCCGGCGCGAGTCACTCAGTGTATGAATCGCATCCGAAAGAAGTGGCCGCTTTGATTGAACAAGCAGCCGAGCATGCGCAGGACTAAGCTGCATTTTAAATAAAGGGTGGTGCAGGGGCATGGATCGGTGAACTGTTCATTTCCATATACATAGGAATGCTGATAGTGTGATGAGGTCGAATTCGTCCACGATCCAGTCCCTGCAAGCCTTTGCTATTTCACCACGCCCCGCCGTGCTATGTATTGGCTTCTTGTTCCAGCCACGAGCGGAAGGCAACAACAAGTTCGTCCGTTTCCTTGGCCTCCGGCACATAAGTACAGTAACTGCGGGCAGGAAGACGTGGACTGGCGAATGGTGCGACAAGCCGCCCGGATGCCAGGTCATTCGCTATCAGGGCGGTCGGTCCCATCGCGACCCCTAAGCCGTCGAGCGCGGCTTGGAGCGTGAGATAAAAATGATCGAGCGTCAGCGTGGTGGCGGGCTTGAGATCGGCTACCTTCGCTTTGGCGAGCCAGTCGCTCCATAACCTTGGGAGGCTTGATGTATGCAGGAGCGTGTGATGGATCAGGTCGCGCGTTGTCTTGAGTGGCAGTTGATTGAGCAGCGCGGGACTGCAGACCGGTATGCGTTCCTCTGACAAGAACGGGCGCATTGAATAGCCGTAGAACGAGTCGGGGCCGCCACGAATGATGATGTCGTAGGTGTCTTGCAGTGCTTCTACCGGCTCATTGGACGTCTCCAGACTCACCTCAACGCCGGGATGCCGCCGTTGAAAGCCTGCGAGTCTTGGGACGAGCCAGCGCAGTGCGAACGTGGCGGGTCCATTCACCCGGAGGACTCGTGGCGATACGCTGCCCACATAACCATACCTGGAGGTTGCGGAGGCGACCTGTTCGAACGCCGGTCCGATTTCAGCGAGATACGCGCGGGCTGCTGGTGTGAGGACGACGCGCCGATTGTGGCGCTCGAACAAGGGTGCGCCCAACCATTCCTCTAGCAGACGGATATGTTGGCTCACAGCGCCGTGAGTGACGTGTAATTCGGCTGCGGCTGCCTTGAAGCTGCCTAAGCGGGCAGCGGCTTCGAAGGCGCGAAGTGCGTTAAGCGGGGGTAGAAGATGCTGCATTCAGGTCAGTTTTGCTAGCGGAAAATACAAGATTTAGTGTTCCAATGCCCAGAATCACAAGAGATATAGTCGCCCGAAAAGCATTCTTAAGCAATGGGCTTTGCTAAAGAGGTCCCGCGTCCGTGCAAATTCGGAGGAAGGTTGTTCGCGGATAGCGCGGGGTGTCCCATGGGCAGGTTCAATCACTGGCGGCGAAGCGTGTGGGTATCCGTGTTCGGAGAAAGAGGGGTTCACACATCCTAAGCTCTGGCGAGCACCGTGCTTTTGGGGCACCCATGAATCAAAACTGCACGCTGTGGACACTTAGGGTAGAGCGGTGAAAGCGTTTTCTTTGCTTCGTTTCTTTCGCTAAGGACCAGGAAATGACGCGCCGCCACGCGCAGTGGCTAATAGTGATAAAGAGATTAGCAAACCTAAGTAGGCCACTAGCCCTGAAAGCATCAACCCGGCATTGACCCTGACCGCCAACGCGGGAACCTGGCAACCCCGGCGCATGCACAATGACCGCGAACTAAGAAGAACCCTTGCTCTACCAAAGCAACTTGCGGCACGATGCGTCAATGAAAAATTCATTTTTATTGGACCATTGGAACCAACATCGTTCGGGGACGCGCAATGCGCTTTAAGTTACTAACGGGCGTATTGCCGCTTGGCCGCGGCGCCGCCCTCCGCGATCTCCTGGCCGGCGTGACACTCGCGACAATGGATATTCCGCAAGTGTTGGGCTATGCGCGCATCGCGGGAATGCCGGCCGTGACCGGCCTTTACACCGCATTTCTACCGCTGCTCGCATTCGCACTCTTCGGCGCATCCCGTCATCTGGTCGTGGCAGCAGACTCGGCGACAGCTACCATTTTCGCAAGCCATCTCTCGACCATGGCCACGGCCGGCAGCGCGCAATACATGGCGCTAGCCGGGGTCGTTGCGCTGCTCACTGCGGGAATGTTGCTGCTCGCGCGGATCTTCAAGCTCGGCTTCCTGGCTGATTTCCTGTCTCGTACGGTCTTGCTCGGTTTCCTGGCCGGGGTCGGCGTCCAGGTCGGCGTCGCGATGCTGGGCGACATGCTTGGCATATCAACAGGGTCGTCGCGCACGCTGGTTCAGATCGAATCAATAGCGCTGAATCTTGCTCACATATCGCTGCCAACGCTGGGTATATCGGCTGCAGTCGTGACCTGTATTCTCGTGTTCAAGCGTTTGCTGCCGCGTCTTCCCGTCGCCATGTTCGCCGTGATCGGCGGCATTGCGGCGAGTTATGCCTACGACTTCGCCGGGCACGGAATCTCGATCGTAGGCCCGGTTGCCGGCGGTCTGCCAGCGCTGAGTTTTCCGCTTGCAACCTGGCAGCAGACGCTGGACCTCGTGCCCGTGGCCGCATCCTGTTTCGTGATGATCATTGCGCAAAGCGTCGCGGCAGGACGAGTGTTTGCAGAGCGCTATCGCGAACCAGTGGACGCCGATGCGGACATCCTGGGTATTGCTGCAGCCAACGCAGTCGCGGCCGTGACCGGGGCGTTCGTGGTCAACGGCAGTCCGACCCAGACCGCCATGGCGGATCGCGCCGGCGCACGCAGCCAGTTCGCGCAAGTGGTGTTCGCGGTCGTGGTCGGTGTGGTGCTGATGTTCTTCAGCAAGTGGCTGCAGTATCTGCCGCACTGCGTGCTCGCGGGCATTGTGTTCACGATCGCGATCGGATTAGTTGATGTCAAGAGCCTCTACGCCATCCGCCGCGAAAGTCCGGGTGAACTTACGCTGGCACTTGTCACGGCCCTGGCGGTGGTGGTGATCGGTGTTGAGGATGGCATACTGTTGGCGGTTGCGTTGTCGTTGCTGCGCCATGTGCGCCATAGTTATCATCCGCACACCATGATGCTTGCGCCCACTCCGGCACTTGACGGACGCTGGGCGCCAGTGCCTGCCACGCCCGGCACCGAGACCGCACCGGGATTGCTTGTGTATCGCTTTGGCGCAGACCTGTTTTTCGCGAACGATCATTTTTTCGTCGACGATGTGCGCCGCATGCTCGACCGCGCGCCCACGACTGTGCACTGGTTGATCGTGGACGCCAGCGCGATTACGGACCTCGATTATTCGGCGGCCCGGACTCTCGGTGAATTCTGCGAGAGTTTGAAGCAGCGCGATGTCAACGTGCTGTTTGCGCGCGTCAACCGGTATCTGCGAGCCGATATGGACCGTCACGGCATCACCGCAGTGCTGGGAGAATCGCACATCTTCGAGACGCTGCATCAGGCGCTGGTAGCGGCTGGATTCGATCCATCTGCAGTGTCGAATACGCATTGATTGTGCCTCATGGAGATGTAGCCAATCAATGGTTCGAATTGGCATGCGCCCTATGTTCCAAGCGTAGCGCTTGTCGTTGCCACAAAGAAAGGGCTAAAGTTTTGGCCCAGCGGACCGTTATCACGTCCTTGCACGACGAAAAAACGGGGTCGCCGATTCTGGACGGCCTTCTTCTAACACGACGGAAAACTTCATGCGCCTCCTGCTCGCCATTTTCTTGCCCTGGCTCCAGTTCTTCACGATCGGCCGGCCGTTTGCCGGGATCATCTGCTTGCTGCTGCAGATTACGCTTATTGGCTGGATCCCGGCTGCAATCTGGTCGGTCTACGCGCTTAGCGAATACAAAACCGACCGAAAAATCGCACGGGCGGTCGCCGGCCGGTAGGCGGGGATTGGGCAGACAGGGCGCTGAACATACGACCTATGACGACGCACGGGTGCATCGATCAACAGCAATCTCGCCGACTACATCATGGCTGCGGACACGCCGGCGCTTGCCGTTACCTTCCTGGTTCCTGGATACCATTCTCAACGAGCGGCATGCGCGGGAGTTTCGCGGAAACCGATGCGGCGGCGATTACCCGCGCGGTCCTCCACGCAACTGGAGTGCGAGTCCGGTCGCTGCCCGTGATGATTGAGGATTTGTTAAAAGGTAAAAAATACGCATGACAGATCGCGCGCGACAGGGGGCGGAACAATAAAAAATCGACCGGCGGATATTCGCCGTATTAATAGCGGTATTAGCAAGAATCCGCGAATACTGTCGTGTTTTATTTTCTTTTTTGAGTGCCAGAATGGTGCAAATTTTCGCCGGTCGAAACCGTTGCGGTCTATGACTCAGAACACCTGTAAAAGCAATTTATGTTCCGTGAGTTCGTTGCAGAACAGTTAGCACCGACTCGGCACTAGAAAACAACAATTGCGTATGTAGGAGGTATTGAACAAGTTGTTTTTTTGGACTAGATTAACTTCGGCTCGCGTTCTTCACGAAAGTTGTTGCCAAACATTTTCAGTGCGAGTTTGAGACCGCGAGCCTGCTTGCGGTCTCTCTCAATTACAGTGTTTTGACGGGTTTTTTTCATTTCGTTTATTTGTAAATCTATTTAGGTATACCAATCAAAAGAATTGTAATAGACGAACTGCTGGATATTGTCTGAGTACGTTGCAAGAAAAATTTTTTCCCGTGTCTTATTCCCGAGTCTTAGCGTGGAGAAAGAGATGAAGAAGAGAGCCCTTGGCGCGGTCTCGTTGGCGCTTCTTGGTATGGCGGGGGTAGCGCGGGCGCAGTCCAGCGTTACGTTGTATGGAACGATCGACGCGGGCGTGGGTTATGTAAAAACCAGCCAAGGCGCGCGATGGGGATTTATCGATGGCACGTTGTCAGGGGATCGCTGGGGCTTGAAGGGCTCGGAAGATCTTGGCGGCGGCATAAAGGCAATCTTCGATTTAGAAAATGGTTTTGATATTGGCACAGGTCAGCTAGGTCAGGGCGGCCGGGAATTTGGACGTCAGGCGTTCGTCGGCCTGTCAGGTGATAGTTGGGGCACCCTGACGCTGGGTCGACAATATGATCCGCTTGTAGACATGGTTCAACCGCTCACGGCGGACAATTATTTCGGGAGTATTTTTGCGACCCCCGGCGACGTGGACAACTACGACAACAGCCTGCGCGTATCGAACGCCGTGAAGTATGTGTCGCCTAATTACTCCGGCTTGCAGTTCGAGGGGCTCTACGCCTTCAGCGGTCTGGCCGGCCGCACGGGCCAGGGCTATACCTACAGCGGGGCGGTCACCTACAACAACGGTCCGCTCGGTATTGCCGCCGGTTATTTCCTCGCCACCAACCCCAGTCCGACCGCAGGCGCGTTTCGCGACGGATGGGATCCGACTTCATCGTCAGACGCAATCTTCGACGGCGCGATCAACAACGGGTACACGACCGCTAAATCGCTGGGTATAGCGCGTGCGGCCATTCAGTACGCGATCGGTCCTGTCACGGTCGGCGGTTCGTATAGCAACGCGCAATACAAAAGCGACGGTGATTCGACCTTCACAAGCACCGAGAAGTACAACATTGGCAATGCGTTCGTTAACTTCCAGGCCACGCCAGCCTGGTTGTTTGCTGTCGGCTACTCGTATGAGAAGGCGAGCGGCAACACGTCGGCTACTTATAATCAGGCTAGCATCGGCGCGGATTACTCGCTGTCCAAGCGCACGGATCTTTATGCAGTGGGCGCTTATCAGCATGCCAGCGGCAGCCAGCTCAACCCGGACGGCACCACTTCGTCAGCACAGGCTTCGATCGGCTCATATGGCTTTAACGGCACAGCCAGCCAGGAGATGTTTATCCTTGGCATGCGCCACAAGTTCTGAGAGTGATCCGGCGGTAGATGAAACCGAGTAGTACGTAGCATTGTCCCTGGCGGCGCTGCTGGTGCTCGCGCTCGTGGTGAAGGCCCGCGAATGAATACCAACCGCAAACGATTCAATGGTTGATGGTCTCGAGCGCCAGCCCTTTGGTGGAAGGTCCAAGCAGGATCATGCAGATTGCCACCAGCATCGACATGCCGACGAATACAGCCACGCCCGTCACGCCATATCCATGCAGCAGAATACCGATCGCCAGCCCGGCGAAGGCCGCTGAAATCCGGCTCCACGAATACACAAAACCAATCGCGCGCGCCCGCACGCGGGTCGGATATAGCTCGGCTTGATAGCCGTGGTAAGCATAGGACATGATGTTCGCGGCCAAGGTGAACAACACGCCGAGCCCGATCAGGATCCATGGCGTGGAGACCTGGGAAAATATCGCGATCACGATGGCCATCGTGAGAAGCCCACCGCAAATCTGCGTTTTTCTTTCGAGTTTGTCGGCGAACAACATGCCCAGCAGCGGACCAAAGGGGTTTGCAATCGCAATGACGAATGCATATCCGAGGCTTGCCGTGACATGAATGCCGCGATGGATCAGAAGCGTCGGCACCCAGGCGGCGAAGCCATAGAAACCGATCACTTGCGCCATGTTGAAGATCGAGAGAATGATCGTTCGGCGCCGATAACCCGGCGCGAAGATTTCCTTGAGCGAGCCACGTCCTTCTCTTTCAGGCAAGACCGCTTGTGGCGGCGGCAGGATGATGCCCTTCTCCGCAACAACACGGCGTTCGATGTCCGCGACTATCTTCTCAGCTTCATCAGTCCGGCCATGACGCGCAAGCCAACGCGGGCTCTCCGGAATATGTCGACGCAAGATCCAGACAACCACGGCGCCCACGGACCCGATCAGGATTACAACTCGCCAATAGTCGAGGCCGAGCGGCCGCGTCCCGTTCAATGCATACGCGAGAAATGCGATGACCGGTACGACTGCAAACGTGATGAACTGGTTCATCGCGTAAGCTCGGCCGCGCTCCTGGCTTGGGATCAGCTCGGAGATATACGTGTCGATCGTTACCAGCTCGACACCAATGCCAATGCCCGCGATAAAGCGCCATATATCGAGCGCGAACCCGGAAGTCTGGAACGCCATGATGACCGTGCAGACCATGTACCAGACCAGCGACCACGTGAAGATCAGGCGCCGGCCGAACCGGTCCGCAACATAACCCAGCGCGAGGGTGCCCACCCATAGTCCTGCAAATGTGGCGAACACAAAGGTGCCGAAGCCGGCAACGGCAAGAGGCTGGAGAGCAGCAAAGAAGCCTAGCGACTCCGGTTTGAATAATCCGGACTGGATCATCCCGGGCGCAACGTAACCTGTGAAGAACAGGTCGTAGAATTCGAATACACCGCCAAGCGAGATCAGGATGACCATCGTCCAGACCGTACGCGAAGGTGGCAACCGATCAAGCCGTGCCGCGATTTCAACTGCTTTCCCGCTGGACATGTACGCCTCTTATTTTTGAAAGGACTGTAAAGTCGATTCCCCACGTCCCGTTAGTTTTACTTCTTCATTTGCTTCTTCAATCTCGCACATCATCGCGACGTTCAGCAATGCGGGCGAACACCGACGAATCTCGCACCATTAATACAGGAGTCGTACCGTGCGCGGTGAATGCGCGAGGGTAGCGGTCCTTCTGCGTTGCGAGCACTGTCTAGTCCGGCAGTACGGCAGGACTCCGCGACTATCGCGACAACACGTGTGAACCTCGGCGCTTCCATGCTTGTCAGATCATTCACGGGCGAGCATGATCTAGCGTGAATTTGTTCGTGAATTCAGTGGGTTCTCAGGCCTTGCGATCTAGCGTAAGTGGTCATGCCGGCTGCTGGCAGGAACGGGCAAATTTGAGTTTTCTCGCTTTCGTGAATTGAGCCGGACGTGAACCTGACATGAACCTAAGGTGAAGCTCAAGTGGTCTTGGCTCAGCCAAACCTCAAACCTATTGACAGGAGATAATCAAATGGATGTTTCCATCTCGCGACGTGCTCTCATGGTTTTCGCCGGCCTCGCGTGTGCGGGGGCGATGACCCTGGCGCAAGCGGCGCCCGTCTCGTTCACCGTGCCGCTCACCGGCGCGCAGCAGGTGCCCCCAGTCCAAACCTCGGGTAACGGCTCGGCCGACATCTCCTACGATCCCGACACCCGCGTCGTCACCTGGACAGTCACGTTCAGCGGCTTGTCGAGCGACGCCACCATGGCGCACTTCCATGGTCCCGCCGCGTCCGGCAAGAATGCGCCTGTGAAGGTCTGGTTGTCAGAGAAAGGCGCAGCCGTCACGAGTCCATTCAAAGGCAGCGCTACGCTGTCGCCGGCGGACGCGCAAGAGTTTGTTGCGGGCCAGATGTACGTCAACGTGCACACCAAGGATCATCCGGGTGGGGAAATTCGCGGTCAGGTAGTGCCGCCGAAGTAACGGACGCCGCGCTCAGAGGTACGTGGCGAGCAGCGTTACTGCGGTGGCGCTGACAACCATCAAGAGCAGCGCCAATATGACTGACGCTTGCCGGGGCGCGCGGATGCGCTCCGGCAAGCGCTTGCGTCCAGTGAGCATGGGGCGCAGCAGGTTGTGACCCTTGGCGATCGCATAGACGGCGATAGCCAGCACGTGCAGCACCACCGCCGCAAGCAGTACATCCCAAAGGATCGTGTGCAACGCCGTGATTGCGTTGGCGATTGCCGCGGGGACCCATTGCGTCAACGGCCCGTCGTCCGCAACGTCGTTATTGACGTAAAGCCCGGTCAGCGTCTCGCCCAGCAGCAACGCTAGCAGAAGCACGACCATCCAACCGCCCGCCGAATTGTGCCCCACCTGCAGGTCGGCTTCGCGGTGGAACACGTGACGCAGATACCGCCATGCAGCGGCGGGCGCGCTCAGGAAATTGTGAAACCGCGCGGTCTCACTGCCGAAAAACCCCCACAGCAAACGGAACACCACCAGCGCCAGCAGCGTCTCGCCAATGCGGACGTGCCAGTCCATCCAGTTCAGCTTCGAGGTTACGTAGGCTGCCGCCACCAGCACGACGACCAGCCAGTGAAAAAGTCTCGTTGGCATGTCCCAGACGAGCACCGGACGAGAAGGCGGCTCCTGCTGGGTGGCGGGATCGTTGGCGTTCATTCGTTGGCGTTCATATTGGCTGTGCCGGCGAACTAAGAAAAGAAAGCGCCGGCACTTCAAATCGCGCACCGCTCGATCGACTCGACGGACTCAACGTAATGCGCCATCGGTTTCACGCGCGGCACCGCTTGCAACACGCGGTTGCGTGACCGCACTCACGACTACAAACACGATGATATTCAACGCCAGCGCGAGGAAGCCGATATTGATGTCCTTTGCCGCATCGGGGAGGAACGGAAACATCTGTCCGATGCTCAGGTGCATTGTCGTGGTCGCTACCACAACGGCCACGCCTGCGATGATGCCACCCATGGCGCCCTGTTTCGTTGCGCGGCTTCGTTGCATCAGGCTTGCTATCAATGCAGGGAAGAGTTGTGTCACGAAGCTATAGCCCATCAGCAGCAATGCGACGATCGTATTGCCGCCCTGCAGCGTGAACCAGATCGCAACGAGCGCGACGACTGGCACGAGCCAGCGTGCAAGCCGGCCGACAAATGCATCGGAGGCCTGACGATTCATCGCTCCTCTATATACATCGTTTGCAAGAAGGGTCGACGCCGAGGTAAGGATCATCGAGCCGGGGACGAGCGCCGTCAGCACGCCGGCAGCGCCGATCACACCGACAATCCACGGATCGAAGCTTTGGATGGACAGACGGAACAACGACAAGTCGATGTCGCCGCCTTTCAGGCCCGGCACCTTGAGCGTTGCAGCGAATCCGACGAAGAACACGAACAGCAGGATCAGTTGATACACCGGCAGGATGATCGCGTTGCGCCGGAAGATCCGTTCATCGCGAGCCGTGTACACCGAACCGAACGTATGCGGCCACATGAAGAAACCAAGCGCCGTCAGCAGCACCGTTGACTGGAACCACGACACGCTCGATCCCTTCGCGGGGAAGGTGAGGAAGCCGGGCTTGGCGGCATCGATAGCATGGAACATCGGGCCAATGCCGCCGTAAAGGTGATAGGGCAGGTAGATGCCCAGCACCAGCACGACGCTCAGGATCAGGACGTCTTTCACCACGGAATTCCACGCCGAGCCTCGCACGCCCGACAGGATCACGTACGCGGTGACGACCAGCGCACCAATCCACACGGCGATGGTCGGCGATATCACGCCATACGACGCGGTCGCCACGATGATGCCAAGTCCCTTGAGCTGCAGGACGAGATAGGGAATCAACGCGACCACGCCGACCACCGCGACCAGGACGCCGAGCGCGGGGCTATCGTATTTGCGAGCAAAGTAATGGGGCTGGGAAACGAGCCGGTGCTTTTTTGCGTAGCGCCAGATTGGCGGCAGCATCCAGTACGAGAGGATGTAGGCAAGCGTCCCGTAGGCGAGGATGTAGTAGACCGGTGCACCCTTGCCATAAGCGAAGCCGCTGCCGCCGAGGAACGTGAACGTCGTATAGATTTCCCCGGCCATCAGGAGGAATACGAACGCCGTGCCGAAGCTGCGGCCGCCGACAGTCCATTGCTCGAGATTCATGTCGTGACCACGCCGCGCACGTACGCCCAGATACAGCGCCAGCAGGGTCACTGCAATGATGATGAGGAGGGCGCTGCTCATGATCGGGCCTCGCCAGCTTCGTTGACGGCTTGCCGGTTGACCGGATCCAGCCGATAGATGATGCCCATGATGATCGCGCTCAGCACGATCCAGATCACGATCCACGCAAGCACGAACGGCATGCCGAGGACGAGCGGTTCAACCTGATTGACGAACGGAATACCGATGAGAATGCCGATGAACGGTAGCGCCGCCATAATTCGAAAAAGCATGACGAATAACCCCCTTGAGCTGCGTAGCTTTTATCCCGGACCTTCATTTATTTCGCTGACTCTATGCTTTATTCGTTGATTCGGCAAAGCCGATCAAAAAAGCGCAGGGATTTGAAAGGACCTTGTGAGGCTGCAGGGCGGCCGCTCTTTTCCCGGCCACGCCGGATTGAGCAGACATTTCTGTATCACTTTTAAAACGGCCGGGAAATGCTGATGCGACTAGGGTTTTGCCGCCAGCAAACCGGTGCTTTCAAACATCGCTTCAAAACTCGGACGCCCTTCCAGTAAGGCATTGACCTGACGACAGCGTTTGCGCGTTTGATCGGACAGATAGCGTTCATTCGGGTTTGTACTGTTCAAGAGTGAATCAAAAACGTTCTCGTCCCCATTGTGTGCTGCTGCATATCCAACGAGGCTCCATGCTGGTACTGGGTTTCAGAGATCTGGCACGGTCCTCGCTTTATGTGTGGTGCAGCACCAGCCGGAGTCTAAAAATAACCCACGACTTCGGCGAGTCTGCTTACGGGGCTGGTCGCAACATGTCTTCGATGAATGCCGTCAGATGCATCACGAAGACGAGGCGGACCAGTATAAAAAATAGGCGCACAGCGCACGAATCAGAGAAAAAAATCATGTTGACCCTCAAATCAGACCTGCACGGCAATCATCTGTTGGGCGCGCTTCCGGCGCACGAA
>NZ_JBLKRU010000060.1:0-42194 GCF_047608185.1 Caballeronia eucalypticola | reverse complement strand
GTAGCCCAAGGCGTCGTGCGCGGAAGAACGCGTTTACTTTCAATGACGTAGCGCTGCGCTTGTAAACTTTCAGCGGATCGCGTTTACTCTTGCTTTTTGAGTGGACGCATTGGTCACCGAATCGACGCCCTGGACCCAGACGGAATTCAAACAGCTCGAGCTCGGCGATGCGCGCCTGAACAAGCGAGCGAGGCTTTTGATGGAAAGAATGGCGGCCGACCCGATGGCCAGCGTGCCCAAGGCATGCCAGGGCTGGGGCGAGACGATGGCGGCGTACCGCTTCTTCGACAACGACAAGGTCGAATGGCATGCAATTTTGGAGCCGCATTGGCAGCAGACGCAGGAGCGCATGCAGGCCCATCGTGTCGTGCTCTGCGTGCAGGACACATCAGAGCTGGATTTCAATGGACAAGGCGCGATCGGACTCGGGCCGCTGAGCTATGAAGCCCAGCGGGGCATGTATCTGCACCCGACCTACGCGGTTACGCCGCAGCGCGAGCCGTTGGGCATTCTGGATGCGTGGATGTGGGCGCGGGAGAAGAAGGACGAATCCGGCAAGCGTGGCGGACTCAAGGAGAGTGTGCGCTGGATCGAGGGCTATGAGCGCATTGCCGAAATGGCGCCGAGCCTGCCCTCCACGCGTTTGGTGTATGTGGCCGACCGCGAAGCGGATCTGATGTCGCTGATGTTGCGAGCGCAGGAGCTGGGCACGCCGGCCGACTGGCTGGTACGAGCCGCTCATAATCGCTGCCTGCCGGAGGGAGACAAGCTGTGGGAGCGCACGAGCCGTGGGGAAGCTGTCGGGCAAATCGCCTTCACGATGGCTTCGCGCCATGGCGTCAAAGCACGCACGGTGCGCCAGCATCTGTGGGTGCAACGCGTGGAGTTGCCCGCGGGCAAAGGCAAGTGCATCGCTGCGACGTGCCTGGTCGCGCGCGAGTTCGAGGCTCCTGCGGGCGTTAAGCCGATCGAATGGCGTCTGTTGACCAATCGCACGGCCAGCACGGTGGAGGAGGCAGTCGAACTGATCGATTGGTATCGAGCGCGCTGGGAAGTGGAAATCTTGTTCAACATCCTGAAGAACGCGTGCCGTGTCGAGGCGCTTCAGTTGGGCACGATCGAACGGCTCGAGCGCGCGTTAGCGCTGTTTCTGGTGGTGGCTTGGCGTGTGGCTTATTTGATGCGGCTCGGACGAACCTGCCCGGATCTGGACGCGCACCTGTTCTTCGATCCCGATGAAATTCGCTCCGCCTACCTGCTCACGAAAACCCGAGCGCCGGCCCAACCGAAGCTCAACGAAGTATTGCGACTGATCGCGCGCCTGGGAGGTTTCCTTGGCCGCAAGGGCGATGGCGAACCCGGAGCAAAGACCATCTGGCTCGGCCTCCGAGAAGTTCATGTCGCTGCAAAAACATTGCGCCTCTTACGCGACGACGATGGTGACGACACTTCTGTATAAGGGAATGAGAATAATCGCCTTCAGCGCATACAAGGCGACAAGGAAGACCCCGATTCCCTGTCGCATAACCCGGGCATAAACCTTTTTAAAAACAAATTCTTCGTTTAAACTGTTTCCATTAAACAAATAAAACTGCTCCTCCGAATATTCTTCCCAACGCCCTTGATAAATCTCAAGCGCATTAATGACGTAGGCTTCGTCGAATACCATATCAGCGCTAGGAAGAATTTTTAGTTCGACGAACTTCGCGAAAGCAACTTCTTGGAATGACTTCGTAGTGACTCTCCCTAAATCTAAATCAGAAAGCCGATATGCATCTAATATCCCATACGAGGCGAGTCCCAACGCGTCGCGCACCGCCTCCTCAAGGTCATCTTGAGATAAGGTGAACAAAATTATGTTGTCGGTAGTATTAATCACATTACTTCCTTGAGAATACTTGTTGAGCCAACTCACGCTCCACTTTCTGAAGAGAGTTATTTAGCGCTGCACGTTTAATCTCAAGCACCGATAATGGGGTACCACTTCCGAAGACTACTGCGTTCGCATATTTCAGCTCGTATTGAATTAAGTCAGCGTCGTGACGAGCATATACCGCAGTATCTTTTATTAGCTTATGTCCCATAATCTGTTGAACAAGGGAAAGTGGAAGTCCAAAACCTTTATCTGACCTTGGAAAATAGTTTAGTAGGTATATGCCATAGGCATGCCGCAAAGAATGAGGACCGCCGATGTCAGCGCAGCTACCTGACCGTTTGACCGCCGCAGCAAATGTCGCCAGTCGAGAGCTAGGGTCGCAAAGAAAATAAGGAGCACCTGCGTTCCTTCCCCTAAGGCATTGAAAGATAAATCTGTGCTGGCCATGTGGAATGTATTCGAGTTTCATATATTTTTCGAACGACTCAAAGAACATCGTCACGAAGGGTTCAATCAGGAAGGTAACGTCGGTTGCCCGGCCTTTCCAAGAGAGCTGCTCTCGCTGCAACGGCGTCAGCGCAAGATAGCTCGCGTTCATCGGTCGGACCTTGGGGTTGACGAAGCGAAAGGTTTGCTCTCGGATGTCGACATCGTCGAAAAGCGACTGTGTTCCTTCGTGGATTCGTCCACCGCTTGCCGCTATCAGGGAATAGAGCGCTTTATCCCGATATGTTGTCAGGGAAATCAAAAATGGGATGATTTCGTCGAAAGGAAATGCCTTGTGACGACGGCCGGCCGTTGGCAATCGCGCCGTTCGGACAATCTTCATTTCTAAAGTCTTCGGCCCTCCAGATACCATTCCTCCAAGTATCGAAGACTGCAATATTGCGGTTTTTTGAACCCCAGCAATCTCTTGGCGGGCGTTCATTTGAGGAAAAAACGGTTCGTCCAACACGTGACTTCGCGACAGACCTAATTGAACCAGCTCAATCAACTCTCGGCGAAGTTTTTCGGAAATCTTTAAAAATTTGCGCAGCGCGGCATGGATTATTGCCGAACTGGCATATGAGATATTTGGGGATGGGATTGATTCATTCACACACCTAGCTATTGGATTTCCCGAGCTCCCACCTTCAATCAGGTAGTCCTCGTAACTTTCCAGTATTTCTTCAAGCAATAGCCCTGGCATGCCTTCCGAAGTGTGAAACGCGGTTTGCGTCGTTGATGCTTCGAACATATAGTCAATGGCGTGGGCGACATGAAGGGCGTACGCAATATGACAATTTCTTGAATATTTGTGTTTGCGCATCCAATCGTCAAACAAATTGAAGCTAAGGACCGGTTGCCCCGCTGGACCAATGAGACGGTGTCTCTTTTTTCCATTCTCCGCATCAATCAGAAGGGTTAAATTTCGGTACATCGGAAATCCTTGTCGAATACGGTGCATCGGAACAATGGCACATCTAATTTGGCGAAACAAGAATTCATATCGATAAAAGGTAAACACCACCTTAGAATTAAAATAATCGAAAGATAAAACATATACCCTTCTAAATAGGCCGGCAAACATCCAGTTAGATTTTTTATTTGGTTATTGAAGGATTTTTGCGCATTACCTAGATTATCAAATAATTGAAAACGTCGTAAATGCTTCGTTATTGATTTGATTACGCACTAACCTCCTACTTTCTACTTTGAACAGTCGCACGAATTCCAATTTTTGGATTTTTTCAACAACCTTCAATTTTTCAGATGGATAAACGGCAATCAAAGGTTTCTATCGCAGATGCTGCGAATACAATTTCACTTCGGCACATTAAATTTATCGTTGTCGGCGGCGGTGCGAGGGCCTACATGGATAAGCTTGCAGACCACCTACCCGGTCGTGGTCATTTAAGACGTGGACTTCAAAAAGCTAGGGAGCTCTGAGACGCAAACCAGATGACGCTAGTAGCCCAACTGCATTTGTCAGTGTTCCAGAATAAGGCCGCCGCGCAATGAGAACCGTAGCGACCCCGAACGTCACTTTTCGGACCGCCGTGAATTGGCGGGCTTAGACTACAGTCATGGTCTCAGCGCGCGACACGACATCTCAGCCTCTTTCCCGCTACAGAAAAATGCGGGATTTTAGCGGCACGCCCGAACCCGTGCCGTCGGATGCGAACGCGCTCGTCCGCCTCGGACATCCGAGTTTCGTCGTGCAAAAGCACTGGGCTAGCCGGCTCCACTACGACTTCCGGCTCGAGCTGGATGGGGTGCTACTTTCGTGGGCCGTACCGAAGGGGCCCTGCTACGACCCGAAAGAAAAGAGGATAGCTGTCCACGTCGAGGACCATCCGGTCGAGTACTCGACATTCGAGGGCACCATACCATCCAAGCAATATGGCGCGGGCACCGTCATAGTGTGGGACCGGGGAACGTGGGAGCCGGTCGGGGACCCGCTGAAGGGAATGACCGCCGGCAAGCTGCTCTTCCAGCTCCATGGCGAAAAGCTAGCTGGCATGTGGGAGCTGGTGCGGATATCGAAGCCGGAAGACAAGCAGGACCAATGGATGCTTTTCAAGAAGCGCGACGCGTGGGCGCAACCGCTTGCGCGATACGATGTCATCAAGGCGCTTCCCGACAGTGTTGTCGCGAAGCCGCTCGGGCTGGTCGAAGAGAGAGAGCCCAAAGCCGCGCGCCGCAGCGAGCAAGTAGTGGACCTCTCCGCTGCAGTTAGCGCGCCGCTTCTGGCCAAACTTGAGCCACAGAAGGCGACATTGGCGTCGTCGCTGCCGACAAGCGGCGACTGGATAGTCGAGACTAAGCTCGATGGCTATCGCATGCTTGCTCGTGTCGACAAAGGGCGTGCGCGACTGTTCACAAGTGGCGGCCACGACTGGACGAAGAAGCTCGCGAGTTTGGCCGCAGAAGTCGAGCATCTGTCTGTGTTCAGCGCATGGCTGGACGGCGAGATTGTCGTGCTTAAAGACGGTCTGCCCGATTTCGGAGCTCTTCAAAATGCGATAGACAGTACCGCAAATAAGGAAATCGTCTACTTTCTCTTCGACCTGCCTTACTTTAACGGGCAGGACCTAAGAAACGTCCCGCTGTGGGCGAGGCGCGCGCTCCTTTCGCAGATGCTCGGAAGCGACGGAGACCGTATTCGGTTCAGCCAGGATTTCGACGCTCCGCCGGCTCACATATTCGAAGCCGCTGCGGGATTGGGTCTTGAAGGTCTTATGCTGAAGCGCCGCGACGCGCGCTATGAGTCAGGAAGGACGCAGACATGGCTGAAGGCAAAGTGCCGGCTGCGGCAGGAGTTTGTCATCTGCGGTCTCACCGCTCGAGGAGGCAAGGACGGCGAGGTCGGAAGCTTGCTGCTCGGCTACTACGTCGGCCAGAAGCTTCACGACGCGGGCAGCGTCGGCACCGGCTGGGACGCGCGGACTGCTCGGGACTTGTGGGTGCGCCTGTTGCCACTTGAGGTTGAAGCGGCGCCGTTTGACGTCGCCGTGGCGAAGCCGGGCCGCTGGTCCAAGCGTGCATCCGGAAGTGAGCGCTGGGTTCGACCTGACCTTGTTGCCGAGGTTGAGTTCGCTGAGTGGACTGCGGATGGCAACGTGCGGCAGGCGTCGTTCAAGGGACTACGTATCGACAAGCCGGCGCGCAGGGTCGTTCGGGAGGCCGGAGCGGCATTGTCGCCTGCTCCCGCCTCTCAGGTGAAGGTCACGCATCCTGAACGTGTCGTTGACCCGTCGAGCGGCGTCACCAAACTCGAACTCTTTAGGTACTACGAAAGCGTAGTCCCATGGATGTTGCCGCACCTGAAGGACCGGCCGCTTGCTATGGTTCGTGCGCCTTCCGGTACCACTGCCAACTTGTTTTTCCAGAAACATGCCGAGAAGACGGGCATGCCCGGTCTCAAAGCACACGACCGCGACTTGTGGCTAAACCACCCTCCGCTGCTGACCGTGGACACTTTGGACGCACTGATGTCGGCGGTCCAAATAAACGTCGTTGAATTTCACACCTGGAATTCAACGGTTCAACGCATCGACAAGCCCGACAGGGTTATTTTCGACCTCGACCCGGGCGAAGGAGTGAAATGGCAGCAGATTCAGGAAGCGGCGCTTCTCGTCCAGACCTTGCTGACGGAGTTGGGCCTGAAGGCCTGGCTTAAGACAAGCGGCGGCAAGGGGCTGCATGTTGTCGTACCGCTGACACCTAGGCTCGACTACAACTCTGTGAAATTGTTTTCGCAGCAGTTCGTCCGACATCTGGCGAAGGCCATTCCGGACCGCTTTTCGGCGACATCGGGGCCAGCCAACAGAATTGGCAAGGTCTACGTCGACTATCTGCGCAACGGGAAGGCACAAACGACTGCCACTGCATTCTCCGCGCGCGCACGGCCCGGGATGGGTGTCTCGATGCCGGTTTCCTGGGAGCTACTGTCGGAGCTCAAGAGCGGCGCGCAGTGGACTGTGCAAACGGCGAGAGAATATCTCAGCTTTCAAACGCATGACCCTTGGCAAGCGTACTGGTTGACGGGACAGTCGTTGGCATCTGCAATAAAGCGTCTACGATGAACTTATCGGCGCAGTGTTCTACCCTGCTGCAGATTGCAAGTGTTTGCGTTGAGCGACGGAACGGCTGAATTCGCAACAAAAACCGGCACGTGACGTGCTCAACCGTCGATGGAACAGCCTCGGCTTAACGCGACAGGCGAGACGAAGCCGCAGCTTTTCGGCCCCTTTGACGCTAGTTATCTGGAGAATGACATGGCAGCGCGTTCCATCGCATCGCTGACGCTTTCCTTCGGGCTGGTGTCGATACCCGTGAAGCTGTTTTCAGCTACGGACAGCACTGCCGGTGTCGGCTTCAATCTTTTAACGCCGGAAGGCGGTCGGGTCAAGCAGCAGTACATATCAGAGGCAACTGGTGCTGTTGTCGCTCGCGCCGACATGAAGAAAGGCTACGAATTTGAAAAGGGACAGTTCGTTGTCTTCGCTCCCGACGAGTTGAAGGCGCTCGAGGAAGGAGCGAGCCATGTTGTTGAGATTGTCTCCTTCGTCCCGGAAAAGTCGGTGGACCCTCTGTACTACGACAAAGCGTACTTCATCGCTCCGGACAAACGGGGTGGCAAACCCTACAGCCTTCTTCAGCGGGCCATGCGAGAAAGTGAGCGTTGCGCGCTAGCAAAATGGTCGTACAAGGGAAAGACTCGAATCGTTCAGATACGGCCCGCAGAAGACGGGATGGTCTTTCAGCAATTGCTGTTTGCCGACGAGGTGCGGGCATTGAGCGACCTGCATGTTGAGCAGGTCGCCGTCACCGATACGGAACTGCGACTGGCGCTGCAAATTATCGAACAGGTGTCGGAAGACGCCTACGACCCTACAGCGTACGAAGACGAGGAAAAAAAGCGCATTCTCGAAGCTATCGACCAAAAAATTCTGGGCAAACAGATTGTCTCTCCCGAGGCACCGGCCGGTGAGCCGGGAGGTCAGGTTATTGACCTGATGGAAGCGCTCCGTGCGAGCCTTAACGTCAACAAGGCGAAAAGAGCGGTGCCGCCCAAGCCGGCGGCGGCCAAAAAAGCATCCGCTGATGTCGAAGGACTTTCCGCCAAACCCCGACGACCTGTCAAGCGTGCCGCTCCCAAGGTGGAGGAAGCGCCTCCGGCAAAGGTTCGGGCACGCAAGTGACAAGACGGACGGCGTCTCACGACTATTCGTTGCGCACTCTGCAATCGCTGTTAGGCGTTTCGCGCCGAGTGCTGTCTGGCTTGATAGACGCCGGATTTGTGCAGCCCTCGCGCGGGCGGCGTAACGAACTCAGGTTTTCGTTTCAGGATGTTGTGCTCTTGCGTACGGCATTCCAATTGCAATCGGCGAAATTTGCATCGGGCAAAATTCTGCGAGCATTGGCGAAGCTGAGAGCGGACCTCCCTGAAGAACTTCCATTGTCCGGCATCCGCATCACGGCGGTCGGCGACTCTATAGCTGTTAAAACCGGACATGCACAGTGGGACGCAACGTCGGGTCAACTCCTGCTTGATTTTGAAGTCGCGCCAATCAAGGGTAACGTTGCGTTCCTTGATTCGTCTCCCGAAAACCTCAAAAGCCCCGAGCAACAGGCAGATGAATGGTTCGCGCTCGCGGAGCAACTGACGGATACCGACGCCGTTGGTGCGGAGCAGGCTTATCGGAAAACGCTTGCGTTGGCTTCGAAGCCGCACTACCACGCTTACACAAATCTCGGCGTGTTGCTATGCGAGGCTGAATCCAGGTGCGACGAAGCGTTGTCCATATTTGACGTCGCGTTGACGCATTTTCCTGACGACGCCCTGCTGCACTTCAACCGCGCCGTTGTGCTCGAGGAGTTAGGGCGCCACACGGCTGCCGTGGCATCGTATGAGCGATGCATTGAGCTTGACCCCACACATGCCGACGCTCATTTCAACGTGGCGCGGTTAAGTGAGATAAGTGGCGACAAACAAGGACTTTTGCGGCACCTCAATGCGTATCGCAGGCTCATCGGCTGACGACGCCACGCGACTTTGCGGTGGTCGTGTTCGTTAAACCGCCTTCCAGTCCGCCGCACAACGGAACACACCGTCTACTATCCATGCAAGGAGCCTTGCGATGCCCGGAGAGGAAAAGGAGCAACGCGTCAGCCGTGTGTGTCCACCCACGCTTTCGCCCAATCAAGGCCAATGAGCCGAGCCTCATCTTCGGTTGAGCACGTCGCGAGCACACCCGAGCCGCCGACCAGCTTCGTTCCTAGCGTGATACTGCCGCTCGCCGCATAACCATCTTGCTGCGAAATGGCGTGCCCCCAGATTGTGTAACCGTTATAACTTTCGGGTTCCATTCTCAGGCCTGCGGTTCCAAGAGCTGATGTGTCAGTGTGAAACTGCACTGTTACATTGCCTCCAAATTTTGGCAACTATCGGCGAACCGTATTTCACGGTCATCACGGTAGTGAAAAGGTGGTCGGGCCGAGCGTCATCGCTATCGCTCAGCCCGCACCCCACCACCTCCCGGGCGATTTCACGCGCTTGTGCGACAACTTCGATTCGTTCGAGCCAGCTTGCCGTCAGCGCGTTCTGTTGCAGCCAGATGCGCGTCGACTCCACAAGGTTGTCGTTGCTGAGCCAACTGCCTTGCAGAGACAGCGAGGCAACATCGCTCACCGCGAGGAAGCAGCGAAGCACTGACCTGTGTGCGTCAGTGAGCAATGGCAACCCGATAAATTCTTCGAACATAGTCCCCCTCCGCACTGAGCAGCATTGGCTGCGGTAAAAAGCGCACGTCCTGGCTGAGCTGGCTGAATCATGCATGCGTCAGCGGGCCGTAGGCCGCATGAGACTCCGCACTCGATGCGACGTTGTAAGGTTCGAATCGGTGTTAAAGTACTGTACATCTATACAGGTATTTCCGCCATGTTCTCCACGTTGAATCAATCGCAAGTCAGTGCTCTTGCGCCGCGTCGCGGGGTGCAACACGTACTTGCGCCTGGGATAACAGTGGGCATAGCAAACGCGTCTGTAAGGATTGAGTCAACGTGCCTGGCTCGACGATTCGACCGCATATGGCCTGTCGAATCGCCGGGACACCAGCACGGCATTCAGGCGGCGAGGCCATTTTTTCGCAGTCCTATTCGTTACGAACACCTCGTTGCTCGAATAGTCGGCAAGAGCTGGAACTGCATGTGTTACAGCAGGGGCAGCCGTGCAGACGCGGGGCGAAGCCGGTGGCCTCTCCACGATTTGTTTGGATGATGAATCGTGGACTCAACATTTTCGGTGCTGCCCGCGTACGCGGAGCTTTTCTCTTTTTCGAATTTCACCTTTCTCCGTGGAGCCTCGCGAGGTGAGGAGCTAGTAATGCGCGCGGCACAGCTCGGTTACTCAGGGCTTGCCGTAACTGACGAGTGCTCCCTTGCGGGAGTCGTGCGCGCGCATGTGCAAGCAAAGGAGGAAAAGCTTCCCCTTGTCATTGGCTCGTATTTCAAGCTGGTACACGCAGATAAGACGCCCGCGTTTGGCCTTATCCTGCTGGCCCAGAATCGTGAGGGATACGGCAACCTGTCTGAGCTCATTACCCTCGCGCGAATGCGTGCGCCGAAAGGCAGTTATGTGCTCACGCCACAGGACTTGGCTCGGCCGGACAAGCCGTACACGCATCTTCGTGGTATGCCCGATTGCCTCGCCATTCTCATTCCGGACTTTCCTGCCAAAGAAGAAGCGTTGGCCTATCAAGTTGAGTGGATGGCCGCGACATTTCCCAACCGGGCTTGGGTGGGACTGGTACTGCATCAGCGCGCGATGGATGACGTCCACCGGGGCATAGTTGAAGTCGTTGCATCGCGCCATCTCCTCCCGGTCGTTGCAACTGGCAACGTTTTAATGCACGTGCGCTCCAGAAAGCCGTTGCAAGACACGATGACGGCAATTCGCGTCGGGAAGCCTGTTGCCGAGTGCGGCTATGAACTGACTCCGAACGCTGAGCAGCATTTGCGCTCACGGCTACGTCTCGCTAATTTGTATCCCGAGCACGCGTTGGCCGAAACGCTGAACGTGCTTGAGCGATGTGATTTCTCATTGGACGAGCTGAAATACGAATACCCCGATGAGCTCGTCCCTGCTGGCTATACACATGAGGACTACCTCCGGCAGGAAACGTACATCGGCGCTCACCGACGGTTCCCGTTGGGTATCCCGCACGCCGTGCAGACGCAAATAGAACACGAACTGCAGCTTATTCGCGAGCTCGAATACGAAGCCTATTTCCTGACGGTTTACGACATCGTACGTTTTGCCCGAAGCCAACACATTCTCTGCCAAGGTCGGGGGTCAGCCGCAAACTCTGCTGTCTGTTATTGCTTAGGGGTGACCGAAGTCGACCCGGCGCGCGGCAACATGCTCTTCGAGCGATTCATCAGTAAGGAGCGTGGCGAGCCGCCAGACATTGATGTTGACTTTGAGCACCAGAGGCGCGAAGAAGTCATTCAATACATCTATACGAAGTACGGACGCGACCGCGCTGCCATCGCGGCCGCAGTGTCTACGTATCGACCGCGCGGTGCACTACGTGAGACCGGGAAAGCACTCGGCGTCGACCCGCAAATCGTCGACCGTGTCGCCAAGTCCCACCAGTGGTTTGACGACTCAAATGACTTGCTCAGGCGGTTCGCCGAGTCTGGGCTCGACCCCGAGAACCCGTTGATTGTTTCTTGGGCCTCGCTCGCGGGCCAGATACTCAATTTTCCCCGTCACCTGTCGCAACACTCTGGCGGCTTTGTCATCAGCAGAGGCAAGCTGACCCGGTTGGTGCCGGTTGAAAATGCGGCGATGGTTGACCGAAGCGCCATCCAATGGGACAAGGACGACCTCGAAGCGCTTGGCCTCCTGAAGATTGACGTCCTCGCACTCGGAATGCTTTCCGCCATCCGGCGAACGCTCGACATCGTCTCGCAAGAACGTGCGGAGCGATTTGAGATGCAGGACATTCCGGCTGAAGACCCGAAGACATACGAGATGATTTGCCAAGCGGACACTGTCGGCGTGTTTCAGATTGAGTCGCGTGCACAGATGAGCATGTTGCCTCGGCTGCGGCCAGAAACGTTTTACGACCTCGTCGTTGAGGTCGCGATAGTTCGGCCGGGTCCGATTCAAGGTGGCGCAGTCCATCCTTACTTGCGCAGGCGCCAGGGGTTCGAACCTGTCACGTATCCAAGCGCGGCACTGGAAATCGCACTTGGGCGCACACTGGGCGTGCCAATATTTCAGGAGCAGGTCATGCAAGTTGCCATGCTCGCAGCAGGCTTTACCGCCGGAGAAGCCGACCAACTGAGAAGAGCCATGGCGGCTTGGAAGCGTAAAGGAGGCCTGCAAAAATACTACGACCGAATCGTGAACGGCATGACGGAACGCGGATACGAGAAGGATTTCGCCGAAGCCATCTTCGAACAAATAAAGGGATTCGGGGAATACGGATTTCCCGAAAGTCATGCTGCCAGTTTCGCCTTGCTTGTGTACGCAAGCAGCTGGCTAAAGTGCCATGAACCAGCGGCTTTTCTGGCCGCCATGCTCAACTCGCAGCCGATGGGATTTTATTCCCCTTCACAACTCGTGCAGGACGCAAAGCGGCACGGTGTGGTAGTGAATTCAGTCGACGTGACCGTCAGCGGATGGGACTCCGTGCTCGAGCGACCGGAGAACTGCAAGACAGTTGCCGTCCGACTTGGACTCTCGCTACTGAGAGGTATGCGCGATGGCGCAGCGGAACGCATCGAGACGTCGCGCGCCGTTAGGCGATTTGAAAACGTGAATGACCTGGCTCGTCGAGCGCAGTTGGACCGGCACGACCTTCAAGTTCTCGCGGCAGCAAATGCACTTTCGTCACTGGCGGGAAACCGACGCGAGGCGTTATGGCAGTCGGTAGCCGCTGCGCCTGACAAGGACATGCTCGCAATAGCGAAAGTCGAGGATGAAACCCCAATGCTGGGCGCGCCTTCGGAAGCCGAAAACATCATCGGCGATTATAAGTCCCTCGGGCTGACGCTTGGTCGGCACCCACTCGAACTTCTGCGACCGCAATTGCTCGAGGCTCGCCTAATGACTGCTGCGACGTTGCGGACCTATCGCAATGGAAAGCTTGCTCGAGGCTGCGGGCTCGTCACGGTTCGGCAGCGGCCTGGCACCGCGAAGGGCGTGATGTTTGTGACGCTCGAGGACGAAACCGGAAACGTGAACGTCATCGTCTGGCCAAGTTTGCTTGAGAAACAACGTCGCGAGGCGCTGAGCGCGACCCTGCTGGCGGTCTATGGCACCTGGCAATGCGAAGGCGAGGTTCGACATCTTGTCGCGCAACGGCTTGTTGATATGTCGCATCTGCTAGGCGGCTTAGCAACGGTGAGCCGGAATTTCTGCTGAATCGCATATGGAACGACCCTTGCGGTTCACTCAAGCTTAAGGCCGCTTACAGTAAGTGCATCCTCCGCTACCAATGTGACGACGAGAGTTGAGTTGGGGCCACGAGGAATCGAATCAGAACTGCTGACTACAGGAGCTGAAATGGACGTCAACCAGGAACAGGTCTCAAATCGTCGGTCGGCTGGCGGGAAATTCATTCAAATCGCGCGCGGCGCTGTCACCAACTTCCTCTCTGACCGCTGTACCTCGCTCGGAGCCAGCATTGCCTTTTACTCAGCATTTTCGCTCGCGCCAACTCTTCTTATTGTCCTCGCGGTTGCCGGTTGGTTTTTCGGGAAAGACGCGGCTCAAGGACGACTCTTCCAGCAGATAAAAGACATCACCGGTCCGGAGGCTGCTGGTGCAATGCAGACAATGGTAGAACACGCTCACCGCGCGAGCGGCGGTGGAATTGCTGCAGCACTGTCGGTGGCGTTGTTGTTGGTCGGTGCTTCAGCAACTTTCTCTTCGCTGAACACCGCGCTTGATATTGTCTTCAAGGTCGAGGCGCCAAAGGGTATCTCCGGACTCGCGTTGCTGTTGCGTGCCCGCTTGGTCTCGTTTGGCTTCGTGATGGGCTTTGGTTTCCTGCTTGTGGTCTCGCTGGTACTCGATGCGGCGATACAAACGGTCGGACATGCGGTTCTTGGCAGCATCACGATGCTAGTTCTTGTTGCGGTCGCTCAGACGATTTTTGGGTTAGTGGTTATGACGGTAGGCTTCGGTGCGCTCATTAAATGGCTACCCGACGTCCACGTCGGATTTTGGAATGCGCTGGTCGGCGGCGTTGTAGCGGCCGTGTTGTTTTCAGTAGGAAGACACCTGTTTGGGCTTTACCTCGCCCACGCTGCAACTGCTGGCTCTTTTAGTGCTGCAGGCTCACTGGCTGTGCTCATGATGTGGCTGTATTTTTCAGCCGCTGTATTTCTGATTGGCGCGGAAGTCACTGCGCTACTTGAGCCAGCTTGCAGGCCAAAGGCACCCGGAGTACAAAGCCAGCATCCGCCCGAAGGTGTGGGACCATCTTAGATGAAAACGGTGGGTCAGTTTCCAGTGGAAATCAACATACTGAGATTTGCCGCGCGACCGACGCTGAACTTGTTGAAGACGGACGCGGACGTCTTTGCGCTGCAAGCTATGATTAAACTTGAACTTCGCACCCGAGCAGTCCTTTGAGATTGGCGTGCACGCTGCTATAACTGCTTAAGATGTCCAGTCGCGGAGCGACGGGAGTCGTGACTTCCCGACACTTATAGCGGTCAGAGGGCTCCGTGGTGAACCGTGCTCGCGTAGAAGCCAAGCGTAAAGCGCTGTCAACAAAGTTTTCTGCTAAACGAGTGGCGCCCCGCTCAATCTGGCAGAAACGTTTAGTGACGCCTGCGGCGGTCTTAACGCTCTTGGGTGGCCTCTGGACTTTCGCTTCCGCCTATATTGACAAGATTCGTCTAGACAGTTTGGCGACGACCAGCGCGCAGTTGGAGAAGCTTTATGGGCCTTTGTATGCCTATGCGAAGGCGAGCGATGCGGTGTGGGGTCCGTTTCGAGAGCTACATTTGCCCTCTCGCAGAGGAAAAGCGCTCTGGATTTACTGCGCAGGCGACAAGCCAGCAGTGACTTCGGAGGATGCCCCTTCAACATCTACTGAAGTCCAGCAAAGTAGTTCGGAAGGCCACGCTCCAAGTAAGGGACAACATGCCAAACAAACAGATTGTAAGCCCGAGTCTCCCACAACTGCCGAAGTTACAGAGTGGCGCGCATGGATGAAGTCTGTTTTTCAGCCGCTGAATGTAGCGATGGAAAAGGCTATCACTGGAAACACTCATTTAGTCATCGGGTCCAGTATGCCCAAACCGTTTCTCGAGCTAGTCGAGCACACGGAGGGTTACAAAGAAACGATGGACTTGTGGACCGCAGCTGACGCTGATAAAGAAAACTACAGCGACCGACTCAACAATCTTTCTCTCATCAACTACCCAGACATTCTTCCCTGTGCCCAACAGAGTTTTGAACTCCTCAAGGCCCGTCAGTTGCAATTATCGTTCAGCCCGTTGCCAGTCTTTGGCTTGCCCTTACCTCCGCCCTGTGCATGTGTCGAAGACTCTGCTAAGTACGAACAGGTCGATTGGGAAGCGACGACGCGGGTGCGGCTTTGGTCTGTCGTTTTCGGAAGCGCTGAGAGACAGCTTCGGGCGTGGTTTCCGTTTGTCTCCTACGGAAAGGCGCAGTGCGTAAGACCGGGGTTGGACTTCGTTCCGCAAAACAAGAGTAGAGGAAACGCATCCAAAAAGTAGACGCTCACCTGGTTGTTCGAACTCTCGAACGTTCAAAGCTGTGACGAAAAAGAGTGCATGGGAGACTTCATCAAAGAGAAGCTTACTCACGAGCGCCGATGGTGGCCATGCCAATGGGAATACGCTCACGCGACTACCTGCCTTTGACCGGGCGAGATGTAACCATCCCCGGCCGAAATCTCGGTCGCCGCAGCGCAACTCATTCACGACCCAAGTCTAGAAGAAGCACGTCCACCCGAATCACCAACTTAAGTTTGAGGCGCGTTCGAAGGTATAGGGCCAGGCCAACACCTACATCGCCTCTCAGACCTACCGCCCACTTCGAATCGGAGACGGCGCGTTTTGCGAAGGTTCAGCGCTCTTAACTTCGACGAGTTCCTCCCCTTGACCCGTCAGCGGGGTATTTGGCGCCGTCGATTGCGCATGCTGGCCACTCAAGGAAGAGCGGACAGTTCCGTAAAGACTTTTCGCGAACTGGCTGATGCTATGTGCGTGAACCGGCCAAGTGATGCCAAGGTAGTTGTAGCGAACAGTGCGAATTGCCGGATGCTCCTTCGACGGAGGCTGCACCAGCGCCAATAGTGAGCGGAGGGAAGCAAGAATTTCACCGCGCTCAAACACCCTGTCGGTCTTGAGTTCACGCGCGTTTCGCGTGCGAGTAGCTTCCTTTAAGCTGTAGAAGCCAGTAACCGGCGAGGGGTCGAAGGCAAAGACTTGAATTACTCTCGGCGACAAAATCCCTTGTTCGTCGAAATTGTCGGGCAACGCATAGGCGAACTGTTGTGCCAAGCCACCGCCGAGCGAGTGCCCGGTCGCAAAAATCGTCGGCGCTTTTGAAAGCTTCAGTTCTTTTAAGACGCGGATGAAGTCCGGGACAAAATAGCGAACGGTCAGAGAGTACTCGTCCGGATGCTTGGGCAGCACCCACCGCAAGTTCGACCGCCAGTCTGCCAGGGAAGTCGCAACGGTTCCTCCAAACGCGATAGCAATGGTGGACCTGTCCTCTTTGGCCCATACCTCAACCCGCAAATTCGCACGCTTGAATCGGGCGTCCAGCGGAAGACTAGGAAAGGTATCGAGGAATTCCCACCCTGCGTGCTTCAATGCCGCCACTGGGTCCACAGGGTCAACTACACCTTGAACATCGTCGAGTGGCACTTTCCTTATTTGCGCTTTTATCGTCTCGGCGTTGATGTAGGCCAATTGACTGAGAAGCGCACACTCCCAGTGTTTAAATGCCTCCTGCGCTACTGGAAGGGGGGCGCCATATATTCTTTCTCCCGGGTTTCGAACAAGGACTTGGTCTCGGCGTTGCGACATGTTGCGCCAAAAACGAAGAATACTTTCGGGAATCAAGCCTTTTGGCGACGGCGCGACAATGCTCATATCGTCCTCCGGAATTTTCCATCGCGGTCAGCTCTGATTGTCGCTGCCTCGAAACAGAATTCTAGGACGCGGGTTGCTGCACGCAATTCATTTTGTTTGCGTATGTGGGCAGACGCATATTTCTATTTATGTAAATTACCCATAACAATACGAAAACGCTCGGGTTATTTCTGCCATCAGCGCGATGCTTCCAAACGACTAAAAAGCTAAAATTCACATTTTGACTCGCGACTGTCTTAGCCATTGTGCGAATAGGTCTTATCAGGTTCCAACATCACGCGCACTCGCTCCAGACACATCAGCGCCTTTTGCTTACGCCCAAGCATCCATGACGTAACTTAACTCCTAAGATTTCACTTAAACGTTCAGTAAGACGTCTGCGAGAAGTGATGCGGCTCATCGAAAGTTCTTCATTTTCGCCTCAAACTGGGAGGTAAGACTAGAAGTCCTGGGCTCTCAGACAGGGTTGGCCATTCTTTCGGTTAGAAGCCGTCACGAAATGTCCAAGTTTCTGGGACTGGCCGACAAAACGCGCCAACCAAATCGCGATAACCGTTAACGAATTGATTACCTAGTAAGCCCCTGCCTATTCTGTCTCGGCCAGTTGTGTCGCTGGCTGGTCGAAACGTCAGCGTCCGCCCGTCGCAACCTGACCTGGAGGGCACTCACGAAATCGACCGCCTCTGTCTCGCCTGTGGCAACGCGTTCGTGCCGCTGCCGCATGTTCGCCGTCAGCGGTATTGCTCGTTGAAAGCTCGCCAGCGCGCACGTCGACGCGACTGGCAGAACCACCGGCTTCGTATCGACGTAGACTACCGCGACAACCAAGCCCAGGCGTGGGGTGAAATGGCGCGCGAGCCACTCTAGCTATTGGCGCGAATATCGAGCCACGCATCCAGCGTATCGAGAGCGCAACCGTAGCATGCAGCGGACACGCAATGCACGGCGGAGTTTCGAGCCGATTGCAACCATGAATGTGACGCCACGCAGCCGCTGGCGTCTGGGTTCTACATATTGTGTGGTGCGCATGAGGCCGGCGTTGCTAACATGAACGCGTGGATGAGGCTCTGCACCTCCGCCAACTTAACCCTGCGCGTTTTAACGGTTTTCGCATGAGGCGAGCGTAGAGGTATATCACTCCATAGAGGGGTCGCTAGACACACTAGCCAGACTAACTAGTATGCTTCCCGAGGCTGCAATTTTCCGCACAATGGGCGGCGCGTCTAGTTGATACAACGCAACGCTGGTATCACATAGCAAATTGGCCAAGCGCGCATCTGACGACGGGCCAGCAGCGCTGAGCGAGAGACATCCGTGGTGAATTCGTGGCCGGCCTCGAAGGCCGGTCCTGACAAGAATTCAACGTCTGTATGCGTTAGCGTACACCTACTATGTTTTGAACCTTTCAATCTGGAAAAACCGACATATGCTTTTATTTGGACCGTCCTACCGACGCCTGGTCCGGAGGAAATGACCGCCGATTTGACGGGTTCGCCCCGTTGGGGTCGAAAAGCGCTTTTCTTAAAGGCAAGCAAGCGGAAGTTGCGCAGCACATTGCGAAAAGCGTTTTGTTTCCCTGAATACATAACTTGGAGCGCAACGTGTCTTCTCCAGACGATATTCAGATAGGAAGACAGGATTACAGAGGAATCGTCGTTAAGGAGATTTACGCCAAAGAGTCGAGCTTTGCAATATATCGGTCCGAGAAGGACAACGGTCCGCAAGTGCAGTTCTCCGGTAACGAAACCGAGAGAGCTCTTCAGCAGACCGCATATTCACCAATTGCCCCATTGGTTGTCGAAATCGCGGCCCTCCTAAATCAGTGGCGCGGTTACATGGTGGGGCGCGCGCAACAGCAGATGGCTAGCGCGATACAATCCGCGCTATCGGGCAACGCACCGCTCGCACGAGAGATTTTAGAGGCTGTCAAAATCCAAGTGGTC
The DNA here is from genome assembly GCF_047608185.1 of Caballeronia eucalypticola. NCBI lineage: Bacteria > Pseudomonadati > Pseudomonadota > Betaproteobacteria > Burkholderiales > Burkholderiaceae > Caballeronia > Caballeronia eucalypticola. Next base: position 23,738 of record NZ_JBLKRU010000060.1, on the reverse strand, counting down.
GCCGAACGTCAGTTGCGTGGCCGGTCGTGGACCCTAGCCTTCTCGATGGCGACAGCAGCGGTCTTAGCGTTAGCATTCTGCTCAATTGCCCGATTTCAATCCGGGATAGTATTCTTGAGTGCGGACACCAAGGTCTTTCAACCTTTGCCACAATGGGTTTCGATTGCTCTGGCTGGAATGGTTGGCGCTTTATTTTCCAGCACGATTGCCGTCCGTGAAAAATCGACAACTGTGAATTTGAACCGGCTCGAAAATTTTGTCGACGGCGGTACTCGAGTCTTGGTTGGAACAATCTCAGCCATCGCTCTGTACATTTTTATTAGGGCAGGTTTCGCCCCTAGCATAAAAATTGGCGACCACTCGCTTAGTCCCGACAATATCGAAAATCTTGACATCTCTATCCTCTTGTCAATCGGATTTTTGGCAGGCTTTTTAGAACGAATGGTGCCGGACCTAATTGCCAAGAAATAAAGTAAAGTTAAATGCCGGAACTTATAGACTCCATCATCTCGCGAGCGGAGCGGCCGTCGGGATTTCCATCCTCTCCATGCTTGGCCCATGGCGTCGGCTGCAAGGTGCTCGGCTTCGTGAGTACCTGTCACGGTGGCATGTAGCGCCGCACTGGGGGTCACGATTTCTTCTCAGCGCTGCAATGCGAATCGTCCTTCCAATCCGAGGATTACGCGCGCAAGCGCCATAAGTACAGACATTGATGCAGCCCCACAATTTGTTGCAATCGCCCGGATTGGCACCCTCGCGGACACTCGCCTAATATCAGCGTATGCCGCGTGAATGGTGGAGTCGAGCGGCGCTTTCATAACGTCCATTAACTCCAGTCGAGGACGACCATGGCCTTCGAAAAGCTTGTAGATGCGCTCGACAAAGCCATCCTAACTTGCGATGAATTCCTTCGCGTGATGCTAAAAGCGCAAGCAAGGGCCCAAACTGTAGACGCAAGCGCGTTTGAGAACTACACCCCCTACCTTAAAAATCGGCTCAGGGATATTTTGTCTCAGCTGAGCGGTGCACTGCCAATATTTTACGCTGGGGCGCGACTCTGCCGTCCCCGTGAGCGGAAAATGTGCGCGCACCTCGTAGAACAGACCTTTGACGCTGTACAGACACTGCGTGAGCTAATCTCGCAGTTGCCTGTGGACATCTACATTTATGTCTTGCAATCCGACATTCACAGCCAAATAGTCCAGCCGTTCGCAGAACCGACGCGAATCATCGCGAGCTGCAAGGACCTACGCAAACATCTCCTACCCCTCAACGAGCCGGCACCAAAATATTCACGGAGCGAGCCGGGAACTAGGGCAATGATTTGTATAAGGTCCAATCGTTCTCCCGATGAACAAAACGCCACACTCGTTAAGGTGTTTTATGCAACGGACCGACGCCCTACCGCTGAAAGCAGTACAGACGATGCCGCTTTCGATTGCGGGCGTGGAATTGGCAAGCTGACTTACGGTGAAGCTGAGGTCTCGGTGCCGCCGGCTCATCAGATGGGGTGGCTTGAGCGACCGTCGATTTTCAGTTTCCGTTCACCGGACGGTGAGAGCAGCAGGCATTTCTTAGTTTCTTCGTCAAGAGAGCTGTCTCTCGGTGATTGGCGCCAGGCAGTGCTAAGTCGACAAGAGTTTCTGGGCTCTGAGGAAATTTTAATATTCATCCACGGTTTCAACGTAACGTTCGACGATGCTCTGATGCGAACGGCTCAGATATCGAAAGACCTTCAATACGATGGCATCACGGCCTGCTTCAGTTGGGGCTCGGAGGAGAGCGTTTGGGGGTATGCTGCCGACGCCGATAACGCGTATGCCAGTGCTGATGCTTTTGCGACATTTATTCGGCATTGGAAAAAGTATTTTCCTGACTCAGGTATTCACATCATTGCGCATAGCATGGGAAATCGAGTGCTTTTTAAAGCACTGCAAAGTCTCAGTGTTGCCGATGCATCGCAGATTCAAGAGGTCGTCATGGCCGCACCGGATGTTGACACTGGTCATTTCGAAGCTGCGCTTGTAACTCTTCGAAAGCGCGCGAAACGTTACACGTTATATGCCTCGGATGCAGACATTGCATTGGCGTTATCGTCGTTAATTCGAACCAAATACGCGCGACTAGGACAAGGTGGAAACGGAATTTTTGTCGCCGAAGGCGTAGACACCGTCGACGGTTCCGAGGCAGTGACGGCGCTGGTCAGCATAGCTTTGAACCACGCTGACCTTTTCGAGAAAGAACGTCTCTTATGCGACTTGCATTACGTTATTCGACATCGGACACCGGTTGAGCTTCGCTATGGCTTGGTGAAGATGCCAAAAGGGGGGCTGCATTACTGGCGGCTCCGGTCCAGCCGACGTGCGGCATAGAAGACGAGACATGTACGTAGGGCTACCATGTTGCGAATCAGCCAGCCTCTTCCCATCGTCAGCGCAATCCAATAAGCTCCTTCAAAAAGCAAGAACGCTTCCGGATTGGCTTTGCCTGCTTGCCGAAGGACTCCCGGAAAGTCATTCATTTGGAGGAGCACCTGGCGAATACAAACCGAAAGCAATAGAGGCACGACGTGTTTGTCCAGGGCCAACTGGGATTGAGCTGTCGCTGCATCATTCGCGAAAGGACAGCTCTAATCAGCTTACCTAAATTTACCCACGAGGCCACACAATGAGGGCACGGGCAAGTAGTTCACGTCCCCGCTTATCTATGGCAGCTTCGTCCCATATATCGTACTGATGAAGTAGGCCATTGATGGGGAGTATTGAATGCGTCAAAATTTCCCTGCGCTTGCCCTCCCATGGGCCGTTCTGAATTGAACTGTTTAGACTGCCTGTAATGAGGGTAAGATTCCCGAAAGTCTGAATCGCAGTATCCCGTCGTAAACTCATTTGTACGGCTGGGTCATCCTTGTCACCTAGAATTGCATATTCGAGCCCCCGGGACCCGTCCGGCAGCGGCCAATGCTCGACCCATCCCTGAGGAATGAGATGTTCAACTGTTGGGGAAGCCTTGAAGACAACGCTCTCGGTCTTCGATGTCCGATATGTTTCGCTTAAGCGTCCGAGTATATGAGTTAAGCGGAGATTATTAAGGTTGTACGCATTCCGGGTTAGCCATGCTTGCGCAAATTTCTCGTCGCTCGGCCATTCATCCGTTACGTTTCGCAGACTCATCAGATGCTGTAGCACAATATCGGGAGTAGCCCCGTGCTGCCGGACCGCTCGTGTTAGGCCCATAAACATACGATTGTAAGCTTTAGTGTCGGCGCCACAAACCGCTCGACGAACCAGATAGCTCTCGAGAATCGCCGCCACCCGACTCATCTCACTATCACCGGTACCCATGTCGAGCATGGCTAGAAGTGGTGGATAGGCAGTACTTACATCGAACGCGTTGAGGAAATGCGCGAGTGCTCCTAGAACTTCGCATTCGTGCGGTGCAGAAATACGTTTGAAATCCTCACGCTGGTCTGCGAGTGCCTTCAATTCGTCTTCCACTTTATTATAAGGACGAGTTCGTTCGAGCCAGTACTTGTATTCCACGAAAAGATGTTTGATTGGAATATCACGCGCCTGCTTGCTGGCAAGGAAATGCTGAATAAACAAGTCACTTCTCGGCCGTTTGAGTCGACCTTGCGTAACTTCTTCCCGCCAGAAAGGCTCGTCAAACTCCGACCAATATTGCTTGTACAATTCCTCTTGCTCTTCGTTCTGACGTGCCGCTCGCAGGAAGATGTAGTTCCGCAGAAGGTCCGCCGGTAGCAGCGGTTCGCCGCGTGCGTTGAGTGTCTCGAAGATAACTTGGGCATCGTCGTCGCGGTCCAAGTCAATCGCTACAATTTTCAAGCCGGTCTTCAGTGCTTCGAAGGATTCTTCGATGCGGTCACTTAACGGCACTTCATATGCGACAGCGGGCAGCTCAGCTGTCCCATTGAAAAACTCTTCTAGTTGTTCGTAAAAAAACAGATACGCCTCAACCATGGTCGGCCGTGGTTCGAACTTCCTCGTGTTCGGCTGACGCTTTAGTGGATAGGCCGCGTCGATTACGGCCTTTGAGCCGGCCCCGAGCACGGCGACGAACTGCAATCGGTCCGAAAGGGTGGGCCAAACCTTGAATTTTTCTACCTCAGGTTCAGCCATTCGCCCGGTGTTGAGCGTGTATTTTTCACATTCATCTCCGAAATCGTTGAAGCCCTCTTTTCGGCAGAAGTCTCTGAACGCTGCTAGAAAAATCTGAAGCGTCGTGAGGCGCTGCTGTCCATCAATGACACTTCTTCGCTCCACCTTCCCAGTTTGCGTCTGCTTTTGGTCGAGCACCATGGCGCCTAGAAAGTGCACCGGCGCGTCCTTACGACCCTCGATGTATTCGGCGAATTTTCGAGAAATGTCTTCCCACAATGGTTCCCATTGGTGTTCCTTATTCCAGACGTACTGGCGCTGAAACGTTGGGATTTCCAACCGCATTTTCTTCTCGAATATATCGAGAAGAGCAATCGCATTTGCATCCATCTTTGAGGTCTCTCTTTTTTTGATATTAAGGTGCATTTGGCACCGCATAGTTGCTGCAATTTTTTCAGTCGCGCAGAAATGCACACGGTTCCCTCGTGCTGCAAGAGAAACGACGTGAGTTAACTCATAGCCCTCAACCGCGCTCGGTATTCCATTGGCTCCAACTCTAAATGGCTGGAGAGCGACCCTCGAAGTATGAAGAGACGAGGGGTTACTCCAAAGTCAAATACCCTATAAAGACAGAAAGCATCTTCGATTTCTTCGGAGAAATCTAGCTCGTTGCGCGTAACTATGAATGGCGTTGTTGCGGTGCCATTTGTTGTCTTCACCTCTACAAACCGCGCAAGTTCTGTTGTTTCGAAGGACAGGATATCGTAGCCCGTGCCGTCTCCGAGGCGGTCCGATATCCAATCTATTCGTGATGCTAAATCTGGACGGGCGCCGTCAATCAGACGAGCCCTCTCGAAATTCATGCTCCATCCTTCACCTTCGTAACCAAGCGTTCGATTCCGTTCTTCGCGAGCGGCGTAATCAAGCTTCCTCGGAAGACGAACTCGCGGCGTGGCGACTGGAATGCTCTCAATTTGCGGCCGCTCGACGAGGACTCCACGAAACTGTTGCTCGCCTGGCGTAGTTCTTTCGTCGAAATTTTCCATCACCTTCGCGAGGGAACCCCGATGAGACTCAACGAATTGGAGAACGGTCTGGCGAAGTAGCGTTTGGAGGTTCGAACGTGGTTTGTATCCACGAACATATGGAAGAGCTAACTGGTCAAGGACTGCTGAGATATTCTGAAATTTGAGTTCAACGGATGACTTGCTACGGGTAGTAATTTTAGTGCGCAACTGCTCATTGCGTTCCGACTTGTTGTAAACCATACCCAAAGACTCTAGTCGAAGCATCTCGAAGTAAGCCTGTACAGTAGCCTCGACCTCAACATGGGTCCAGTCCTGTCCAACTCTGACTACTTCGAACCCCAGGTCCGACAAGACGCGTTCTACCGTCGCTTCACCGCCAGAAAAATCCTCAGCGCGAAGGGCTCCGTCGTCGGGAAAGGCATATCCATATGCCGCCCCGACGATTGCTTTCGAGTCGTAGAGCTTGCCGGTGCTTGGGTCGCGCAGCATGTACTCGCGAGACTTACCAAAGCCGTACTTGTCAAGGAAAGAGGTGCGGCCGACTCGCTCGAATTCATCTATCGCAGCTGTGACCGCCGCAGGGTCTTGCAGTTTTCGAAGAATCATAGATTTCTTGAGGTGCCGGAAGGTCCGGTCACTTTCAGGGCGAAGATGGAACTATCCAGCGACCAACACCACACCCGACTTGGCATAAGCGCTGCTTCAGGGCTACGCCGCATCTTCCCAGTAGGCGCAAAGGTAACGCTGAATGTCGCTTAGCGTGATGGGGTGAAGCAACAATAACTTCTCGATGTCCCGCTTGTTCACAACACCAACGTGATTCTTGTGCGCGGTGTCCTTAGCCGTCTCGTTGAAGTATTGGTTGGTCGCAACCGTCTTTTTGAAAGTAACTCCGGGATGACGCAAGCGGTATTCTGCTTCACCACTGACAACGTCTTTCACTCCTTGCGAGTCCAGAACCGCGTCTTCTACACCGGAACTCTTACACTGGACGAGTTCGCCAATGCCTCCCGTCAAGGCAACCACGTCCACGCCAGCATCGTGTGTCGGGGTGCGGTAGACCAAGCGGAAACCCTTTTTTTGCCAAATTGCGGCTATAAGACATTCGAAGTAGTCCCAATCCATTCGGACGACATCATCGATGGTGACAGTCTTATTGAACACGGGGTCTTCGCTACCTCCTGGGACGATATCCTTCAGGCTCCACTCGTCCGGTGTAATAGAGCCCGAGCCATTGAGCATATTCTTCGCAAGTTCTCTTTTGTACGTCAGCAAAGCATCGAGCTTTTCATCGAATGTCGTGAAATCGTCGGCATATGTCGTGGGGCAATAGACGAACACATCCCGTGTCTGCCCGATTCGGTACGAGCGGTCGGTAGCCTGGTCTTCCTTTGCCGGATTCCAGGTGCGGGTGTAGTGGATAACATGGTTGGCTTCTTGCACGTTGACACCGAAGCCGACCGCGACCGGCGACAAAATGATGACCCCGAACCCTGACTTTTGTTGGAAGGCCTTGATGCGCTTTTGTCGGCTGGCAACGTGCTTGGCTGATGCCGTTACGTCGCCGTTGATGATATCTGGCCTGAATCCGAACACTTCTTCGATGTAGTACGCGAGCATCTGCTGCATTTCTCGGAATTCGCAGAACACAATCGTTTTTTCGCCCTTTTCCCTGATGGCTAGCAACGTGTCGATGAGCCAGCCAAGCTTGGGGGCTTCGGACCTATGCTGCTCGAGAAGTTGCGGCTTGAACTTGCCTTGTCCTGGCAAATGCGGGTTCGTACAAACGGTACGCAAGTAGTGGAGCAATCCGAGGTGATTTTTGAAGGGCGACGGCCCCTTTCCTTCCATCCCTGCCTTAAACCCGTTCACAGCCTGCGTGTATAACACCCTTTGGTAGTTCGATATGCGAATGCGGGCCGGTACCTGATGTTTTTGCGGCAAGTCTGCAACCTCGTGCTTCATTCGCCTCAAAATCTGAGGCTCGATGAGACATCGAAGTTCTTCGACGCGGGCCTGCTCTTCTTCAGTCTTCGCTTCGACAGGTTTTCTATAACGCTTACCGAAATCATTGAGAGCGCCCAGCATGCCGGCCTGAACGAAGTCAAACAAGCTCCACAAATCGGCAAGATTGTTCTCAACCGGTGTTCCAGTGCAAGCAATTTTGAATATAACGTTCTGTTTCTTTGCGGCTCGGGTCACCATCGCATTCGGATTCTTGATTTTCTGCGCCTCGTCGCAGGCCATCACAGACCACTTCTCGGCGGCAAAAGAAAACTCGAGGTCTCTTAGCGTCTCATAGGTGGTCAGAACTAGGCGACTATCGCCCCGCCAACCTGGTCGGAGGAACTTCACCAAATTGTCCTGCTGGAGTTGTGCGTCAACCAGCGCGCGTGGCACACGCAAGTCTGCGAGGTTATCGCCGTACGCGACAAGCACGGGCAGCGTGCCGGGGACAAAGAAACGGCCGATTTCCTCCACCCAATTTTCTAGAAGGGAAACTGGAGCGACGACGAGTGCCGGCGGTAAGTCAGGGTCGGCCTCGAAAGCCTGGGCAAGAAAAGTCAAAAGCTGAAGCGTTTTGCCGAGCCCCATGTCGTCCGCGATAACCGCGCCCCGGCAATGCGCCGGCGAATGACTAAAAAGGTGCTGAAGCCACGCTACGCCTTCGCTTTGATGAGCTTTAAGCTGAGTTTCTGGCTTGAGTGACGTGGGCAGCGCAGGCTCGTGTGCATAGGTTGTAAGGATTTCGCGTCGGGCTTCCTCGTAGTCCACAGCGTCGATATTCGGTTTGAGCAAGAGGTGCTTGCGCTGACCAGGCTTTTCGTGTCCCGGCTCGCGGTCCCGCTCGTCCGCGCCAGCGCCCGGCTGCAAGCCCTTCTCGACGTCCACAAGCGCTTTTCTGAAAGCTGAAACCATATCTTTGGCATCGACTAACGGAATGGGCTTGGGAAGGCCCGGAAGGTCGATGTATGTCTCGCCCTTGCGTTCTGCCTCTGCGATACGAGCATCCAGCTGCTCGCGCATGGTCCGGCTAAGCGGTACCACAACGGGCTCTGTCTCGCCCTCGGGAAGGTAGCCAATGTGTTCAACGATGGACTCAGGCCACCACTCTTCGGTGGTCTTCGCGATGAAGGGTGAGTAATAGGCTTTTTCTTGGCCAATATCGGTCACGCGCGACGTATATACGCTTAGGTCGTAGACATCACTGTAGCGAACCAGAACTCGAGGTTGCTCGCGCTCCCAAAGCGCTTTCTTCAGAATCTCAACCTGCTCGGGCGTTTCGCCTCGCAATTCAAAGTCGTATCCATCCCAAGCGTATAGTTGTCGCTCATTGGCAAGCGCGCGTTCGACGCCTGTAATGAAGCGCTTGAGCTCTTCTTCACCTGAAAAAATCCGGACTTCCTCAGTAACCCGTTGTTGAGCGTCGGCACTTCCGATATGGAGGCCAATGTTTTCAGGATAGCCGGTGGCATCGCGTTCGACCCGAGCAACAAAGTGTTCGAAGAAAATGCCTGCCTCAATACGCGCAGTCTCAAACTGGGTTTCGTCGATAACAGCACTGGCATCCCGCCCGAGCGCCGCAAACGGATTGACGAGGAATGCTTCTGCACGGCTTCCCGCAACGCGCCGCCCGTCAAGGCGCCGAATGCTATCCAAAACTGTTCTGACTTCGGGTGTCACAATGACATGAACCAGTCCCTCGGGGGTACTAATGTTGTAGTGGTTCGGGACCGATTTAACGGCGTCGAACGCATCAAGCCAATTAGCTGGTGCTCCCTCGAAATTAGGCATGATTTCAACAACGCGCGTGCCGGCGACATCGCTCTTGCGCATATGGATGTCAATGCTGTCGGGCGTCAGCACAACACTCTTGTAGAGAAACTGGTCCAATCTTGCTTGGGCCGCCATCGCGGAGCGGCGAATCCTTCCCCACTGAAGGCGATGCACCGCTTCAGTCCGCTCTTCTTGCGCGCGTGCGCCGAACCGCGCGATTTGGTCGACCGTCTCGTACGTGCGTCGATTCAACAAGCGTACTTCACCATCGGCCCTTAGCAGAGCCCCAGTCAAATCGGCGCGTTCGACTGTCGTGCCCCCTGGTCTGTGCCAAGCAGATATCGAAACGGAAAAGTCAGAATCCGTGAGTGTGCTTCGGCTGCGGAGCTCCGGAACGAACTCGCTTACTGGAGGCAAATCGAGTTGCGCCATGCTGTCCTGGTAACTCGCATCCTCGAGCAGGTCGTAGAGCGATTCCCAACTCACGTGCGTTGTCGCCTCGCCGGGCAACGCATAGCCTTCGTCTTGCAGCTGACCGACAAGTGCCGCGACTGTGGGTGTTCGAAGAGGTGCGGCTCCCGGCTCCATCCCCACCTGGTCACGGTTTCCGAGCAGCAAGCCGTCCGGAGTGAACGCTCGCCACACCTCGACCGGTGTTTGTGAGGATATGTCCGTTTTGTCGTTGTTGTTCTTCGCTTTGAGCCAATTAAGCATTATCACGTCTCACTAGAAAGCCACCAGCCCCTACCTACCCTATATTGAAATCCCCACGCGACTAAACGCTTGCTGAGTCCGAAATTATCAGAATCGTCGATTTCGACTAGGAGGTTCCCATTTCTAGGCCTAAGGTCCCTTAAAACAAAACCATGTCGTTCGCACTCGGCACGAAGGAGACGTTCTTCGTTCGCGTCGAATTTGGTCGGTAAAGGTTTAGGGTTCAGCGATGCGGAGCTCGGTACCGCCGATTTTCGTTCTGTCGGCGGAGTATAGCGGGGCGTTTCTGACACGCCGACGCCCGCAAATGCATTGCCCGACGAGTATCCCTGGTCAGGATAAATCCCTCGGGACGCAAGCGCGCGCTCAAAGCGTTTTTCCCAAGTTCCTTCTTTCGTCTGGCCATGAGTCATTCTCTCGGAGCCGGATGCTCCGCGCGAGCGTGTACGGTCATGCGCTCGTACATCAGGTGCCGAAACGTTTTGCCCGAGCAAGAAGGGCATATCGTTTTGCTTGAACAAAAAACATGCGTTGCCCGTTTGACCAAACTCAACAACAACCCAATCGCCGAATGACATAACAAACGCGTTATTGCCGCCGTCGCCTCCGCCCTGCAAATCAACGATTAGGGCCTTGAGCTTCGTGCGCGCAGCCCTCATGTCAGGTGCATAAGACTCTCGCGCCTGCGGCCCAAGAGCAAAATTAACAAGGCCGATGCTGCGGTGGTAGCGCACCCAAAACTTCAGGCGCCGTTGGTCACTTCTGCCTTCCTGAGCGAGCACGCCAAAAAAATACTCGATGTAGTGCTTGTTGAGCCACGCACTGACCATATTTCGCACCGGGGTGCTGACCGAGCGCCATCCACTTTTTTCCCCGCCCAAAATTTGGGGATTCCCCCAGTTCGCCAGTGCGAAATCGCGTAACGACTCGTCCGCACCCTGCGGACTGCACCGCTCGAATCGAGTCAAAATACGGCCAAGTCCCTCGTTAAACAGAGTGCCCCGTGATTTGACGAGAGACTTCAGAAGCTCCAACACCTTTGGGATGTGGAGCTTGAATTGCGCATCCTGCGGTTCGGCTGTCGCTGCTTCGATTCGAGCGCGCACCAGTTGTTCTTCGAACCAAGAGTCCTCTCTGATACCCAAGTCCTGCCGAAACTTATTGACTTCGGCATCCCGCCCTTCGAGGTAGTCTCGGCCATAAGCTTGAGCGGGGTTGTCCGAAAACAATCGAGCATTCGATTGCAATGCAGTCACCCACAATTGATTGATGCCTTCGGGTTCGTTGACATCACGCGCGTACATGTCGAGCCAATGTTTAAGCTGATTCCAATTCGACAAGCCAGAAGGAATTGTTGGCACGGGAAAATATCGCAAATACGCGTCAAGCAGTCCTTGGTATGACTTTCGGAACTGCGGTCGATATGCTCTAAATCCTTGTTCCACGCCGTCAAGAAGTCGAGGAAACCGGTCACCGTCTTCGATTAACCTGTAGTTTGCGCTGCCAATGAGCTCCGTGCAGCCGAAGGAAACCAAACGAGCTTCTCGGGAATTATTGAGAATCGGTGTGTTCCGAAACCGCTGGACTGCTTCAACCAGCACGTCTCTTTGCGGTCGACCCTCCCCCCCGCCCTCATGTGTCTTCCGAAGGACTTCAATCTCGTGGTCGAGCGGCGCCATCGAGTTCGCGTGGCTGGCTCGGGAGCGCGGCGCGCTCAGTGAATGCTGTAGGCGTTCCAAGGGGCTCATTAGCTCGGCCCCAATGCGCAGGCACCGAAGTTTCCGCGTGGCACGTCGCCGGCCGCCGCGCGAGTCTCCCCGAGTCCGAGAAATTCGAGCCGAAGCTCAACACGCCGGCTGTCTTCGAACGTCGCCTTTGCAGCATTAAACGAATAGCCTCCGACAAGGAAAAGGTCACGAATCTGCTCCAGCTGGTCTTGACTCATTTCAGTTTCATCAGGAAATGGTTTGGCGAGCAACACGCACAAGACACGCTGGCTGCGCTGAAGACTGAGATTCAGGTTGTAGAGGTAGTCGCCTTCCGGGCTGGAGAACCCCTCGACAACAATCTGCTTCAGCCATTTTTGGCCTAGTTGGTCGTGCGCAATCGCCAGGACTTCGGGTACAAAGGCACGAAGGAGCCGTTGCTGTTCCGGCTTAAGCCCTGAACTGTTCTTATCGAACCGCGCTCTATCCCCGAAGTCGATGGCGTTTCGGTCCTTGTACACCCTGACGCCGGGATACTTGGTGGCGGCCGCCTCAACGCGGCGCAGCAGTTCCGTGATGTCCTTGTCGCGCTGCGCCTTCAGTCTCTGACCTTCGTCAACAGTCTTCGTCACGGCCAGCAAGGTAACCGACATCGCTACGAGGAACAAGACCATCAAGGCGGTCATCAAGTCAGCGTAAGAAATCCAGAAGGGCTTTTCCGCTTCTTTGCCCCCACCCCGTTTAACGAAAGTTCGCGAGCCTAGCATCAGGCTCTCACTGCACGGTTAGGAACGGACAGTTCGACTGCTTGGGATAGCTCGTGAATTGACTGACGGAGCATGCCGGTCGCTGTGGCCATTTTCCCAGCCAATTCTCGATAAATGACATCCATATCGCTGTCAACCGTGGCTTGAAAGGCCTTTGACGACGTACTCAGGACGTTTACGACGCCGTCAGTAAACGCCTTTGCCTCGATGTTCGCGGTTCCCAGGCTCAACGCTGCACGCTCAATACCCGCGATAATCCCAGAGGTCAGGCCAGCTTCGCGCTTCGCGTTGGCGACCACTTGATTGAGTTCCATCAGCATGGTGGCCATTTGGTCGCGGGATGTGCGGTAGTCGTTCACGACTCCCTGCAGGGTCATAGACGCAGAACCGACAGATGTCGCGGCGCCGGCCAGTTTCTCGATTGTGCTCCCGGTATCGCGCAGAACCCCGCTCACTGCCGAACCCGCATTCTTGAATTCGCTCGCCGCCATGTACATCGTCTCGGCGCCTGTGTTCATTCGGCTTACCGTATCAAGTGTCACATTCTTCATGGTGTCAACCGTCGCCTTGACCTCGGCAATCAGGCGCTCCATCTGCCCCGCAAAGGATTCGACCGACCCCCGCATGCTGGCGATACTCGCATCCGACTGCGACGCCAGCTGTTGTTGTCTATCTGCATGAGCATGCGCCGCCTGCGTCGACTGCTCGTTCAGCTTGCCCGCCAGAGCCTCTACCGTCTGCCCAACGTTGGCCAGCGCTTCGGCGAGTTTGTCGTTCGTCTCCGACTGTGAAGTTGCAACAGACGCTTTCATGTCTTCGACAATTCGCGCCATTTGACCGGTCATGACTTCCTGGCGCGCTTCCATGGTACTGATAGCCTCGCTCAGCTTGTCCGCCATTTTCTCGGCGCCTCGCGTACCCGCTCCTTCGAGCGACGCAGTCATATCGGCCATTTTCCCGACCGCCGAATGAAGCGCGGTGATGGTCTGCTGCTGCATCTCATTGATGCCGGATATCTGGTCGCCGAACAGGTCTTTGAGATTCTGGCTTAGGCCCGAAATGACGTCAGTGAGTAATTTATGAACCCCTTCAGCTCGGTCTCCTGAAACGCCTTGGAGCGCTTCGGTCATTGCCTTTATCGGTTCAGCCAATCCGGTCGCAATTTCCTGCCCGATTTGCGCACCAATTTGTGAACCAAGTCGCTCGCTCGATTCCTTCTGTGCGGCAATTTGGCTGTCCGCAAGCTCACGCAGAATTCCGCTTAGCTCAGTCACCAGCGCGTCTTTAAGAACCTTGCTCGTGGTGACGGCGTCTTCGGAGGACGTGACCAACTTTGCCAGCATCTCCTCCCCAGCGCCCGCCTTATAAAGGCTGTCAAGGCGAAAAATCAGTTCCTCAGCACGGCTATAAAGCACCGCGAGCGTGATTTTTTCAACAAAGGTAATGGCAATGGCGAAGAAAATGGCAAAAGCGGAAACGACGAAGGCTTCAGATACGCTGTGAAGCAACAGCCCCAGACTTTCCCGTACGACCTGCGCGTTGTCGGAGATTGCGAAATTTTTGAGTCCTCGCAACATGCCGAAGAACGTTCCGATAATCCCAATGCCAGTGAGAATCCCCGGGACATGTTTGAAGAACTCTGAACCGACCCGACTGTCGACGACGATGGATGGGCTAAAAAACTGTTCGGCCGGTATTGTAAGCCGATAGGCATCTAGCACTTCGGTCGCTGTGGCCGCGTCAAAATGTTTCTCTGGGAACAGAGTTTTGCTGAACTCCGCCCATAGGTGTGACAGGTCCCGATATCCTGCGAAGAGTTCCACCGGCTTCTCGGCAGGCTTTCCTTTGAAAGTCTCCAGCCCTCTGATAATTCGTCCAAGCGTCACGCCGCGCCCGATTGCGCGTGGAATGAAATACCCAACGAACAGTAGAAGCAGGATAATCAGAGCGACCGCACACGCCTGGACGACCCACGGTGATTGCATCAAGGTCTCAAACATGCGTCGTTCTCTCTCAGTTTTGATAAATTATATTTGTCGGCGCTAGTGTGCCGCAAGCAACCGCACGTCGTCCGACAAGCGTCACGGACATCGTCGAACCTTTAAAAGCAAACCGTCGGCGTATCACCCGTTTGTCTCGCCACTCGCCGCGACTCTCACATACCGACTCAATTGGCGAGAGGGCTCTCGACAACACGTTATCGGCACCTGCGAAAAAAACTTAATTTAAACGATGCATTTGCCTTCCCCTATGCTCGGCACGTGACACTACCTTGCGAATGGGACCTCTGTCGCGTGCAATCATTGCCCGTTTCGAGAAACGGCCGAGCTCGCCAAGCGATACGGTTCACAGCAGATGACTTGGCAGTCAATCTCGAAGCGCGGGTCCCCAAGAACGTAGTATTTACCCTTACGAACGAAAAAACATAATTTTTCTGATAGATATTGCGCGGTGAACGCCTCATACGTTCCGACGTGGCATCCAGCGATTCTTGGGGCACCAATCAATACTTGGCCGACAATGCTAGAAGCCACTCTTTTTCGAATTTAGCTGTGTCTTCGCGATTACCATGAAGGTACTTCAGACTTAGCCCCCAATATCGGTTGAAGTTGTACGAAAAAGCACAATTCAGTTCGCCGACACGCACGCCGCCGTTAGTCGGATATAACCTGACATACGTGAAAGAGAAGTCAACGGGGAGCCAACTAATTTGGCTCAGGAATGCTAGGCCAATTTCGCCCCCGAGTCGAACAAAGTCCTTGTTGCCCTGCGATGCAGGCGGGTCACCGTGATTCGTGTAGTAGCCGATGTTCGTCTTTACAACAAATATCGGTTGATACGCAAAATACCCACTCTTGCCGGCGATAAGCACGGGTGCGTAGGTATTTGCAATCCCTTGGATGATTGGCGTGTATGAGAAATTCAATGATGCGAGCCGGCTATGGTCTTGAAAATCAAACAGATAGTCCGGTCTCACGCTGATGTCATGTGACATAATTGAGTTAATATCTTTTCCGGTGCGAAAATTTAATTGTCCTACGAGGCCAACGTCCGCTGTGTCATTGGCACTTGGCTTCGCCGAACTACCCTTGCTGACGGATACGATATCCCGGTTTACGCCAACGTAAGGCGTGAGTGTTAGCACGTCGATATTCGACCCGTCCGACGAAAATATTGACGTCGGTAACGCGTAACCAATGTAGGTCACGAGGTTCGAGGTTCTCTTTCCTGCAGCTGAATCTTGAGTCAACTGAAAAGTCGCCTTGTCTACCGTGGCGTAGGCGCCTTGACTCGCCGAGCCACTGCTGGCGGCATCGCCCGGTGGTCGAGCTATTCCGAGCGCATTTGCGCTCCCGCGAATTCGCAATTGTCCCTCCGGACCGAGGTCCTTTCCCTGTGGGCGCCCGCCCTGTTCGTCCTTTGCCTCCAATGTCTGAGTTATGCCTATGCACTTCACAGCATTGTCTGAATTCTTTCCGCGCATATATTCATGTGGGTCAACCGACGGGTTCGAAGCAGAAAAACGGTCGGCCTCATCGCCAATCAACATCATTTCGACTCGATACGCTGCAGCCTTCAACGATGTCCTGTCCGACGCCGGACAGTCCGCACCGCAACTTGCCGGATTGGCAAAAAGCTGTCGCTGAGGGGAAAGATTGACGAATCGCGGGTCGCTGGTCGAGCTAAGCGCCAAGGCACTTACTGGGAATTCCTTTAGCAGCGCCCGGGCAAGTCGGTCCTTGTCCACGACCCCTTCCACGCAGATTGTTAAATCCTTCGAGGATTGAGCATTTTCAGCCACGGCGCTACTTGAACAGAGCTGACTCAAAAGAATCGTGATGAACGTAACACCTATCTGTGCGTTATTTTTCCACGGTTTCCTCGTTTTCGAAACTACTTCGCTATACACGACGAGGCCTCCTATTGTGCCGTTACCGCCTGTCGGGTATGGCCGTCAATGTTTGCCATAAGCTGCGGCACGGTACAGGATAAACTTTGGTCGCAGAGACCCTGGTCACAGGTGAAAATAAATGACGGATTGCCATCGACAAGTCTCTTAGCAACTTTCGCCATGAATTGCGGCATTGATTGACTGGTGTACAAATAGTCTTGGCCCATCTTTTTGGTCGCATCGGTAGGAGGCCACCAATGGTCTGCAACCATTTGCGCTGAGACTGCTATAGAAATCGCCTGCGTTTGTGACAGCTGCTGTGTTGCCGACGTCGATGCAGCCAGCGAGCTGAACCTACTGTTCAATGTCCCTGATTTCATCGCAACATCAATTGCCTTCATTGCAGCGGAAGGTTCGGCCTCGCCTGTTTCGTCCGCCATCGCCCTTAGCACTGTCACCGCTTTTATAGATTCCTCACTCGTGGGCCAATCGCAGTATGGCTCGACTTTATTTAATTTGTTCTTTGGAATCTGTAATAGGCTATTTTCCCACCTCGTCAACCATCCCCACTCGACAAACTCTTCTGAAGCGAATGGACCGATTCCTTTCTTTTTACTGAAGCGCTCTTCCACTCCAGGAATTATTGGCATTGCCTCCGTCCTTTTGTAGATATATCCAATAGGTTTGTCGTCTAGCTCAAGCTTTTCAGGAATACGAAACCACCCAGCCGCAGTCATCGGCGTCATGCCAAGTCCAGAAGTCTTACGCACCATCTCCAGAACTCTTTCCATCTGGAATCTGCCTTCTTTCAGTCCGTGCTTACCAGAATCTAGATGCACACGACATACCTTATGAATGTATCCAAGTCTGGATAACGGGTCTGGGGGATAGATACCTACCGCCGCATCAAATCGCCCTTGTCGGACTGCTGGAACGTCCAAGCTTCCAATAAGGTTCGTGACAAGCGCGTATGCGACACGCCGGTCGCTCGCGTTCTCATGAAGGGACTTCAGCTTAGGTAGCATGCCTGGCGTAAGGAATGAGAAGATATTTGTCGTCTTCTCACCAGACTCGTCGCGACGCTTTAACACTGGGTCAAACTCATCGAATAGGATAACTGCCTGTGAAAGCATCGACAAAGCCTCAAAGACCGCTCGAGCACGCTTTTCTACGTCCGACTCCCCACCTTTCGCAAGGTCACTAGGGGTGACCTCCACAAGGGGAACGTTGCAAGTCTTTGCCAACGCCTCAATTAGCGTTGTCTTCCCTGTTCCTCCCGGACCATAGAGAACAATCGAGTTCAGCTGGTCACTCACTCCCGGAATTCGAGCGACGTGGCTACGCATCCTCTGCATAGTCATCGCAACCGAAGTTCGCGTTATCGCTCCCAACTCGCTGATGTCCTTTTGAACAAATCCATAGTCAGGGTAGAAAAGCGTGTCGAGGTATAGCTTGGTAGAAGATGGTTGACGTACGGTGAAGTGTTCCAATATGGTGTGATTGATACCTTCGTCAAGCATTCGATTGACCGCTCCGAGACTTTCGACTGCGTCCGTCGTTGCTCTCACACTTGCTGACTCGCGTTTATGGTCGAATTCCGAAAACCAGCCAAGTATTTTTTTTGTTCCAGGCTCACGAAAACATTGTCTGTCGAAGTATCGAAATAGATAGCCGGCCAAGTGCTCGTCAATTGGGTGTTTTGCTGCGCGCACCAACTCGGCAACGGCTCCAAGCAATTGGTCAGTGTCATTAAAGTAACGCGTAGACTCGTTGGCGTGGTATGGGCTCCGGTTCGAAATGGTCCCGTCAGCGGACAGGTCATCGTAAACGAGCTTTGCAGCGAGTTTCAGGCGGCTAACATCTGACTCGTCGGAGTGAATACCAGATGCCAGTCCGTATGCTGAAGCGGCAAACGCTAACTCGCCAGGCTCCCACGACCGATTATCGTTAGGCCCGCAGGCGGCAATCTGTCGGTCAATTACTCCAGACAAGTAGCCTTTGCAAGCAGACATACCGAGACGCACGTCGTTTGCAGCTTTGCTGTATTCGGCCGCAACGTCAGCCATCCAATCGTCGTTGCCCACGCCACTTGCGATAGCTCTGAGGGCCGACTCCGCATGGCCAATGCCCATCTTCATGGACTGGGTTGCCAAAATATGCGCGGTCTGTGACTCGGGAACAACTATCATAGGCTGACAATTGACCAGAAGGTCCGCCCGTTGGACGACCCCCTCTTCCGAATCTCTCTCTGCACTTACTGGGTCATGGAGATGTCTGCATGACTTAATCAACTCATGAAATTGCGCAACGTTTTCCTCCTTCATATTTTTATTCGTATCAGGAATTACCGCGATAACGTCTAGGCAATCCCTAGCGGATTTCAAGCTCTCCTTCAGTTTCTGCAACTCACGAAGTACAGTCTTCTTCAACCCATCCTTAAAAAATACATCGATTTCCAGTTCAGAAGGCGTCAAAAACGATTCGAGATTGAACGCAATCATATTTGACGCTAATCCAATCGTCGTTTCGACGTCCTTTTTGAGCCGCTCCTTGTCTCGAAGTCGCCATGCCTCGGGGATTTTCTCATTGTTCAGGGCTTTCAACTGTTCGGCGGCCCGTTGCATAGTCAGCAAGAATTCGGCAGTCTTCTCAAGGTTGATAGCCAAGTCAGACAGGGCTTGAACACACTGTGACGTAACATAAGCGTTCGCCCAACCAGTGCTACCTGCTCTAGCGCCGCCCAAGCACCAATCGGGCGAATTCGCCGAGAAAATCTCTCTGACAATCCAGTACCAAGCAAGTAGCGTGGGCTCGCGTGTTGAGAGGTGCCCAACCGACACGAAAGTACGGATAGCCTCCGCTGCTGCAAGCACAGGCATGTCCTCCCCTAGGAGGTCAGATAGGCAAAACGATTTAACGTACGCTTCGACAGCGCGGACGCGTTTAATAGCGGCGCTGTCTTTCTTAGAAAATTGCCACTCAATCCTGGCTCTCTTATATCTATGGTAGAGGTCCAATTTCTCATTGGGAGCGGGTTCAATACTAAGCAATGCTTCGTGCCCTGCTGTCCGCATCAAAGCGCTTTGGTGTCGAATGACATCGACAGCCTTGAGCTCATCCATGTGGGCTTCAAGGTCATGAGAACGGAGTAAATGGTTTTGCGACGAGCTTTCGTTCTCTGGAACCACCTCTGTAGCTGGTTTTGGCATTTTGGCATCCTTATTTTTTTTGTTGCAGAAGTGCAGTTGTTCCAAAGCTTTTCGATGAACAGCAAAAAGCATTCTGAATTTCCGCCGTTAGTCATGCCTTAAACTATTTCTACAGGGAAATGCTGTTCTGACTTGTTTTCAAGCCAAGCGAATTAGATGAGTCTCCGACTGTCGACGCGCTCGATGCCGGCATCGAAAAGCAATACGATGCAGCATCTAGTTAATATTAGGACAATCGAATCCGGTCGCTATGAGGGAATCCACCGTCCGATTTGTAATGAAATATGTTTTCCGGATGTGCGGAGCCGCACATACATAGGTTGCTAGCGGCTCGGGGTATCGGTCGGAGACGCGCGCCTAACAACATGTTCAACAATCCTCGTTACCTCGACTACACTCTTCGTCGAAAACTCAACGAGGTCGAAAATGCAATTTCCATAAAGGCTGATTGAAACTGCCCAGGGACATCTTGAACGGCTAATAGCCGAGCGCTCGTCGGAGGGACCGCACCTTGATTTCAAGCGGGGATTGCCAGCTGCTTGGGACAACGCCTCGCGGCACTAGTTATTCGCCGACGTGTCTGCATTCGCAAATGCTGGGGGCGGCGACCTCATATTCGGCATCAATGAAGATGACGACGGAATTGCCACTGAGATTGTGCCGATGGACCTTAATCCGGATGAGACTGCGCTTCGGTTGGCGGACCTTCTGATGAACGGAGTTGAACCTCGCATGCCGGGCGTCCAGGACAATCGCAAGAGAAGGCTCTCATTTCAGTTTGGACCTGCCGACGTTCCACGGCGAAAAAGCGAATCTAATACTACCCGTCACACCCGGTTGAGCAGGGTTATCGAACGGAATTGAAATTTCCCCTGGTTTCGCTTCGGTGGCCGGCGGTACTGGCAAAATCTTCGGGGGCGTCGTAGGGTCCTCCAACCACTCATATTCGACCGAAGCCTCTTGACCGCCCCCAGCAGGAGATAAGCGGATGATGAGAGTTTTCCTAAAGAGATACCCTCCTTCAAAATGCTCTTTCATCCAAAGTACGCCATCGACCTCGTAGTCGGGCGCTCGTATTCCGAGCGTAACTGAGTAAGCTAGTGTCGGGTCCTTTGAGTCCATCTTGGCGAGGTTCGACAGAAAAACCGTTGACAGATACATGGACTTCGTCTCTGCGGTCGCTATCCAGTCTTGGTACGACAGGCATGCAACCGAATCCTCTTCGGCAATCCTTCGAGACAGATACCATGGCTTTCCTCGAGGAGAGGCGAGCAGCTCAAACTGGTATAGCGCGTTGATGTTCTTTCCGTTGGCGTCGGCGACGACTTCAGGAGGTAACCGAAAGCTGTCGATATCAGCCCAGATATCAACCCGTATGTCGCCAAACAGAAAACGCGTCAAATTCTGGTAGGATTCCTCTCCATTGACGATGCCGAAATATCCCGAGTGTGCGCGATATGTAAAAGCTTTGGCGCAGGGTTCACCTGGCGTATTGTCTGACGCTATCCCGCGCAACGTGGCGTTCTCAATCCTCACGAGCCCATCGCTGCCGTGCCCAACAAATGTACGCGACGCGCCCATTGCGGCTTCATAGTCGGACCTGTTGGTTCCAACCATGCAAAATACCCGTCTTGGAGACAGCGGTCCCACGGGTAGCCAATCGACCCTATTCGTCGCTTTGTACTCGGCATCCAGATTTAGGTACTGCGCCATAAAATCACGATTGAAATTGTTTGCCGCATCCTTAGATAGCCACGGAGGCACGTTGAATCCAGCCACATCGATACCGTTATGTGGCGTTGCATACGTAAAGAACTTATCGACATGCCGGCGCAGGTCTTCTGCTCCGCTCGGCGGGTCGTTTTGCAAAAATGCTCGACAGACCAGACCGCCCATTGAATGTCCCACTAGGTAGCAGCGGAAATCATCTGCGGTGTCGACTCCGCTATCCGGGGACGCCAAAATGCAGGTCCGAAGCTTTAATATCAATGCACTAAGTTGGTTGGCTGCGTCTGGAATATTGGGCGCAGCATTTCCGCCAAGAACCTGTGCTGCGCTGTCGTAGTAGCGGAGGATGGCCACGCACCGCAACGGGAGTCCCGTAATCGGATTTGGTTTCCAGTCATCGTCGGAAATCTCATACCCGTCGGAATAAGTCGTGCCATACCGATAGTCAGCCGCCAATCGCACAACGGGGGACTCAAAGATAAAGCGCCTCGGATTTTTACCGGTGTCCGCCACAGCCCGAAAGATGGTCGAGCCTGCGTTATACCCGCAGAAGGGGTCCGCAGCGGTTTCGTCTATCGCACCTTCCGTCATGGCGTATCCCCTGACGTAAATGATGGGATAAAAAGGATAATTTCCATTAGCCATGTTCAGCTCCGCAGCGTCGGTCGTTTGATTTTTTGCTCGGACCAGCTCCCAACCACACTTTCAATTAAAAAGTACAACTATTCTTTCAACAATCAACCATAAATTGAACTCGACAATACATCGGAGCGCTTTGAAGCTTTATTGCAATGGCCTTGCGGAAGTATAGGTGCATTTGTTCGTCGTTGTGGATGCGCAACGGACAAATCACCCTCCGAATCGGCCACGCTGACCCTCGGTGAGGCGAACCACTTTGTGACGATATGCGAAGCGCGCAAATCCGCCCCTCCCACTGTGACGAGAAATCGAACCAACAATCGGCGGCAGCCTATTTCAGGCGCGTACGTTGTAGCGGATGAAGCGCGGTTGAGTGAGAGAAGTGGCAGTGGATTGCGGTCGAAATGAATCATTAGTTTGAGAACGGGAAAGAATTGATGAGAGGGATTCTCGCGCCGCGACTTGCGTCAGTCCCAATGATTGCCTTCACGTGCTTGAAGTCCGTGGCTCGCTGGAAGCACGACCATGAGTGGAACAACTTCTCGAAGGTCAGGCAACCGCCAAAAATCCGATGACGTCTCATCAATTACGATAGCTTGGCCGGTGCTATCTACAGGCTGTAACGAGTGGAGAATGATGCCGGCAACCATCTTCATTGAAGTCATGCTCTCGACGGAGCGAATCACCTTTTGCAGGCGGCGGTTCTCTACACCGGGCCCTTCGAGGGTTTCAAATGCCACATGTAACACAGAGAGCTCGTCGTTGGGCACTTGCTGGACGGCGCGAGCAACGTGCGCTCTAACATCGCGCGCCTTGCGCTCAATTGATGCTTCCGCATCGCAGCTGAAAGTCGCGCCGCTCGCCCAGTCCACTGACGGGATGTATGTCGCAAAATACCCTGGCTTCTCGCCAACGGTTATCTGCGGACCGTGAATATAAAGGGCTGTCATCGCGTTTTCTGGCACCCAATCGCCGCCGAGAAGGTGGCGCAGCTTGGACCCAGACAACTTCAGTGAACTCCACGCCAGGTCAGCATCGAGCGCACGCCTATCAACTAATCTTGCTCGGATGGTGGGCGGTCTCAAGTCGAAGTGCAACAACTGGTCTAATGTTTAGATGACGTTGCGAGATCCGCTGCTTTTAGTGTCGCGGCAAATACCTCGAAGGGTGAATGAAACGCATGCGTAGCACGAGGGCGGTTGTTCAAGCTGTCTGCAATGACGTCGAGGTCGGCCTGACTATGGACGGAAAGGTCGGTGCCTTTGGGCAAGTACTCGCGCAACAGGCCGTTGGTATTTTCACAAGTTCCTCGCTGCCACGGGCTGTGTGGATCGCAAAAATAGACATTCACGCCTGTTTGAGCGGCAAGTTCTTGATGCCGTGAGAGTTCACGCCCCTGGTCGTAAGTGAAGCTGTGACGCAAGTGCTCGGGGATCGAGTTGAGCTTGGCGGAGAAGCCAGCCAGTGCAGATTCGGCTGTGGCATCGTCCATCTTAGCCAGCAGCACTAGACGGCTGGTTCTCTCCACCAACACGCCCACTGAAGAGCGATTGCCTTCGCCTTTAATGAAGTCGCCCTCCCAGTGCCCGGGCATCACGCGATCCTCTATTTCAGGTGGGCGCACGTGAATGCTGACCATATTTGGAATTTGCCAGCGGCGATCACTACCCCGTGTCCGCGACATACGGGCGCGATGAGCACGACGCAAACAAGCAATGAGTTGACGCCGTAGTTCGCCGCCTGGGTGGGCGTAGATAGTGGTGTAAATCGTTTCGTGCGAGACCTGCAAAGTCGGATCGTTTGGGAACATACGCTTGAGGACTCCAGAGATTTGCTGAGGCGACCAACGCCACTCCAGCAGCGTGAGGACGACCCTCCAGCAAGCGCTGTGAGGCCCGAGTTTGGGCGCGACCGCACTGTTGGATCGTCGGGCCGAACTGAGTGCGTGCGCCGCTGCTGGGACATAACCAAGCACAGAACTATTGCGCCTGAGTTCGCGGCTAAGGGTAGAGGCCGAGCGCCCGAGTATTCGGGCCATGGCCCGAATACTAGAACCCCGTTGACGTAGGCTCGCAATCTCCAAACGTTCCTCAGCTTGCAACTGCTCGTACTGATTTGCTTTATGCATTACAACACCTTATACGCTTTGGTGTTGCGCTT